>JAGAOP010000038.1 GCA_017623685.1 Spirochaetaceae bacterium | reverse complement strand
CTTCAGCTAGGAATTCTTGTACATGCTTCGACTTAAAATCAAGGTCTCCAGAACCTATTTTAGGTTGCATTCTGATTTCCTTGAGTTTTAGCAATTTTTGATTCTTTTTGGAGTCACGGAGCTTTTTCTCCTGTTCGAACCTATATTTACCGTAGTCGAGAATTTTACATACCGGCGGGTTCGCCTGCGGTGCAACTTCAACAAGGTCGAGCTCTTGCTCTTTCGCCAATTTGAGAGCTTCTATGGTAGGGACAATACCTTTTTGTTCGCCCTCAGCGTCTATTAGTCTGACTTCTCGAATGCGAATTTGTTCATTAATTCGCAACCCCTTATTTTCCGCCAACGATCCTCCTTGTGCCAAAGCAATAATCTATGACACTTCTGTAAAGCATTATATTTATAATATCAGATTTAAGCTAATTATGTCTAGTATTTTCTATGTAGATTAGATGTTGATTTTGATTTTTTTTCATGATAACATTCTAGTTATGGCTTTATTTCTATTAGTTTTATTCCCCTGTGTTTTGGGATTATATTTTTTTCAGAGTGTAAATGGCAAAAAATATTTAGTTGCCTTTGCCGGTTGTTTTTCTGCTGTGGTTTATTGTACCGCAGCTGGATTATTTTCTTCTGCTTTTAGGCTTGTCCCTTATTCCTTTTTTTCTAATTTTTTATTTTATTTTTTAACACAAGCATTTATTCCTTTGGTTTTATTGAATGGAATCTTTTTTATTTGGTCAAAGGATTCTTTGGAGTATAAAATTGATTCATTTTTTCCATTGACTGTTTCTTTTTATTCTGTGTATCTGCCTTTTTCTATAATGTTTGGCGTAATTGAATTTAATTTTTATCAGTTGTTTATTAAGCCATTGATTTTTTTATTTATGATTATGTCCTTATTTTTTATGATAAAAATTATTTATAACTTTTTATTGAATGATTCAAAAAATAAATATCTGTTTATTGTTTTGATGGTATTTGCTTTTTTTATCTTTTTGATTATTCCTGCAGTGGCAGATGCTTTGTTTATAATAACTGACAACTATTTTTTAGTTTCACTGATTGCTTTGATTTCTGGTGGATTTCAAGTTTTTATGTATTTTATGTTTCTTAGTAAAAAATAAAAAAACTGTCTTTAAGACTTAATTTTAGGGGCTGTCTAATTAATAGAAAGCCCCATTTTTTTATCTTATTGACAGTTTTGTTTAAGGTTTATGCTTGACCTGCTGAACCTAAAACTTCTTTGTTTTTGTGCATGTAAAGTTTTTTAAGTTCATCACGTGCTGGTCCAAGATACTTACGTGGGTCGAATTCTTCTGGTTTTTCAGCAAATACCTTGCGGATAGCGGCTGTCATTGCTAAGCGACCATCTGAGTCGATGTTGATTTTACAAACAGCAGATTTTGCAGCTTTGCGAAGTTGTTCTTCGGGAATACCAACTGAATCTGACAATTTTCCACCATATTTTTCGATTTCTTTTACATATTCAACAGGAACAGAAGATGAACCATGAAGAACAATAGGGAAGCCAGGAAGTTTCTTTTCAATTTCTTCAAGGATGTCAAATGCCAATGGAGGTGGAATCAAAACGCCATCTTCATTTCTTGTGCATTGTTCTGGCTTGAATTTTTGTCGACCGTGACTTGTTCCGATGGAAATAGCCAAAGAGTCAACTCCTGTCTTGCTTACAAAGTCTTGAACTTCTTCTGGTTTTGTGTAGTGGCTTTCTTCTGCACATACGTCATCTTCAACTCCAGCAAGAACTCCTAATTCACCTTCTACTGTAACGTAGTTTTCTCGGCTGTGTGCATATTCACAAACTTTTTTTGTAAGAGCTACGTTTTCTTCGTAAGGAAGATGAGAACCATCGATCATAACTGAAGAAAATCCTGTATCGATACAGTCTTTGCAAAGTTCAAAAGAATCACCATGGTCAAGGTGAAGTACAATTGGAATGTCATATCCCAATTCGTTTGCATATTCAACAGCACCACGAGCCATGTTTTTAAGAAGGTTTTTGTTGGCATACTTGCGAGCACCAGATGAAACTTGAAGGATTACTGGTGACTTTGTTTCTACACAAGCCTGGATAATTGCTTGTAACTGTTCCATGTTGTTAAAGTTATAGGCTGGAATTGCATAACCACCCTTGATGGCCTTTGCAAACATTTCTTTTGTGTTTACAAGACCTAGTTCTTTGTAATTAGTCATAGTGGACTCCTGTGAATTAATATATATATCGAATATATGCCCTTGTTGCAAAATAATCAAGAGAAAATCATTGAAAACTTAGAAAACAGTTTGACAAAGATATGTTGAACAAATATAATTATGTCGATAATGTAGTGTAACTATATCTCTCTAATTTATACAAAGGAGTTTTGGATGAAGCAGGGCGTTTGTGTCTTTATAAGTCTTCTACTTGTGGGGTTGTTCTGTGTACCAGTTTTCGGACAGGCAAGCGTACAAAGTGTTGAGACAATTAGTATTGATAAATTCGATACTGCAGATGAAATGGATTGGACTTGGACTGTTCAGGCTAGCAGATTTGTTACCGAAGGGTATCCAAGAATGGCTTATTTTGAGGGAATACCTAACCCCTTGTCATATACAGTGCAAGAAGGAGATCCAACTCCCATGGTTTTGGGTGTTAAAGCAATGTATAACCGAAAAGGTGATAACTGGTTTGAATTGTATCCAACTTATACAAACGAAGATGGAGAAACAGCAAACTATGAAATTCCTTTAATTGGAACTGTATCTCAAATTGACTTCTGGGCATGGGGTGCAAACTATGTATATTTTCTTGAAATTTTAGTTCGTGATGCTGAAGGTCGAGTACACGTATTGCCTGCTTGTAATATGGGGTATGAAGGCTGGAAAAATGTTGTAGTTAAAATTCCAACATATATCCGACAGCGTTCACGTATGCGTTCCGGTCCTGAAACCTTGTCATTTGTAGGATTCCGAGTTAGATCTGAACCAAATGAATATGTTGATGATTTCGTTATCTATTTTGATAATTTGAAATATACTACAAGTGTTCTTGAATCAATTTACGATGGTTATGATTTGCGTAAAGCTGATTTCGGCGAAGTAGAAGGTAGTTCTGGAACACAGGCTGCTCAAACTACACAGGCTAGAGCTAATCAAGGACAGCCTGTAGGCCAGGGGGTTGATGAAAAATGAAAAAATTGATTGCTTTATTTGTATGCCTCTGTTTGGTTTTTGTTGTATATGCCCAGCAGGAAACTGTAAGCCTAACAGATCCAGATCCAGAAATTATCGGTGCAGATTCTGCAAAACAAGCTCTTAGAGAAGTTTCTGTAGATTTGTTTGAAAGAGAAGGTTCTTGGAACGCTAAAATTTCTTCTGACAATGGTGTTATTAGTGCTAGATTGTTTGAAGGTGGACCTTCATTAAAAGAACCTTTACAGGGTGTAGAGAACGAAGGTGTTACTGATGACCATGTTCTCGGTTTGAAAGTTGAATTCTTTCGAAGAGGTATAAATAGCTTCTACATTACAGCAGCTAGGCCTCTTCCTATTGAAGGAATTACCAAAACTGTTTCTGTTTGGGTAGCAGGAAGAAACCAAGGGCATTCTTTGTACTTGTTGGTACAAGATTATTTTGGTAATAACTTTGAACTTTATATGGGTTCATTGGCATTTTCTGGTTGGAAGAAAATTACTGTAGCTATTCCTCCTTCTCCAGATGGAGAGCGTGGAATCGTTCAGCAGAGCGCTTATTTTGGTGACAAACCTGGTTTGCGCATTGTTGGTTTCCGTGTAGACTGTGATCCAGTTCTTGCTCGTGGTTCATACTATATGTATATGGACGACTTGCGTGCTGTAACAGACTTATACGACATGGAAAACCATGACGAAGATGATATGGACGATAACTGGTAAGATTCACTTATTAGGAAAGTCTTAAAAACTGTATAATCAAGCTCCGTGACCATGAGTTACGGAGCTTTTTTTTGCTAAAATTATTTTTTTGAAGTTAATCTAAAATAATTACGGCGTCCTTTTTTTTCTGTAAATTCAATTAAACCCATTCTTTTATAAACCCAAATCATACAATGAGCTTCTTTTCCAACTCCTAAGGAGCATAAATCTTGAGCAGAGAATTCTGCTGGTAGATTTTTAGGAAATAAGGCTAAATAATCTTTTTCTGTTTCAAAGGTGTATGTTGAATGTATTTGAGTTAATTTTTTGTCCTTTTTGTACCATTCTTTTTTGTAACGGCGGCTTTTATTTTCTAATTGAATAACAGTATTTGTTTTTATTCTTATTTCCGTTATGGAAGTTTCTAATATTTCTAAAACTAAACCTTTTCCTAAAAGAAAAGGATAGAGGCTTGTTAGCTCTTTGAAAATACAGTTTATGTTTTGTTTTTTAGGACTTTGTCGTTTTGATAATAAATCTCCTTCTGGAGAAAAAGTTTCAATTGTTTTTTTTATCACAAGGGGATATACGATGCGGACTGGATATTTTGAAGTAAAAATAGCTATCTTATTGGTTAATTTTCCTAAATTTTGTGTTTGTATTTCTATTATATGACCTTCTTTTGTTAAGATATCGCAAATTTTACCCATTACAGATTGCTCTGTTTTCCCTTTGTATTTTGTTGCGTACAGATTTTTTAATTCTTTGTGAAGTTGTGATTCTGAATAAGTATTTATCATTATGCTAACTATACATTTGTAAACTAAAAATAAAAATAGCGCAATGGGTTTTGTAAAAATATTTATTTTTTTTGTTGACATCCTTCTTTTTTTTATTAAAATGGTTATTAAGTGGGAAAACGTGGTAAATAGTGGTAGTTTGTGGTATGGAACTGTTAACTGGAGAATATCGTAACACGTTGGATGATAAAGGTCGTATTCCTTTTCCGGCAAAGTTGCGTTCAGAACTTACAGGTGAGTCTCTTATCATTACACAGGCAGTAGACAAGTGCTTGTGGCTTTTTACTGCAGACGAATGGAAGAATTTTTCTTCAAAGCTCATGGAAGCTGCTTCTCCATTTAGCGGGAAGTCTAGGCTTGTAGTTCGTCATCTTATTGCTCCTGCTCAAACTGTGGAATTTGATAAATCAGGAAGAATAACAATTCCCCAGAGTTTGAGAGAATATGCTTCTTTGTCAAAGGAGTGTATTTTTTTGGGAATAAATAAATATATTGAGCTGTGGGATTCTGCTTCTTACAAGGATTATCTTGAAGAAAACGAACCTTCCTTCCGAGAAGCAACGGAAGGTCTTAGCGACATTTGTTTGTAGGTTTTTATGGAAATAATTCATAAGCCTGTGTTGCTAAATCAATGTCTTGAGTATTTGTCCCCTGTAGGTGAACCCTACGAAAATAATGGGCTAATGATTGATTCTACCCTTGGAGAAGGTGGGCATACAGAAGCCTTTTTGAAACATTATAAAAATTTGCGGATAATCGGATTGGATGCGGATCCGAATATTCAGGCACGTGCAAAAAAAAGACTTTCAGTCTTTGGTGAACGGGTGAATTTTCATTTGGGCTGGTTCAACGATTATTTTGCAAATTTTTCGGTTAAAGAGGAACGACCGGATATTATTTTATTTGACTTAGGAATTTCAGTATTCCATTATGAACGCTCGCAGCGAGGGTTTTCCTTCCGTAAGGACGAACCCTTGGATATGAGGCTTAATCCAAATACAGAGCGAACTGCAGCTGATTTGGTGAATAATCTTCCTGCTAAGCAAATAGCAGATATTTTGTTTTTGTATGGAGAAGAAAGAAATAGTAAAAGGATTTCAGCTGCTATAGAGGATGCACGAAGAAAGTCTAGAATTGAATCTGCTATGGATTTGGCAGATATTGTTTATCGGTGTGTTCCGGCTGCATATAGGCACGGAGCAATTCATCCGGCTACAAAAACTTTTCAAGCTTTGCGAATTGCTGTAAATCAAGAACTAAAAAGGTTGCCACAGGTTTTGCCACTGGCTTTTAATGTTTTAAAATGTGGTGGCAAAATGGGGGTGATTACTTTTCACTCTCTGGAAGATAGAATAGTGAAAAATTATTTTAGAAATTTGGGGAAACAGTGTATCTGTCCTCCAGAACAGCCGATATGTATATGTGGAGGTTCTCCTCATGGGCAGATATTGACAAGAAAACCCTTACTGCCTACAGAGGCAGAGGTTTTAGAAAATTCTCCTTCTAGAAGTGCAAAGTTGCGTGTTGTACGTAAGTTGCGAGATGTGGCACCAGAAAGTGCCAAGATGATTATGCCAGAGAATTTATAATTTGGTATTGAGGTGTATAAAATGAAAAACTGTAGTGAATTAAAAAGAAATATTATTCTCTGTGTGGTTGCTCTAAGCATACCCTTTATGCTTGCTTTAGATGGTATTCAGGCACGAAGATATTCTTCTGTAGAATCAGAAATAGAGCAGTTAGTACGTTATCAAACAGAATTAATCGAAAATAATAAAAATTTAATAACTGGAATTAGCGTTTTGTCCAGTGCAGACAGAATAGAAGAGTTAGCTTCTACTCAGTTGAATATGCGGCTTGCGGAAACTAACGAAATAATCCGAGTGGAAATGAATCACTTAGGAGGTGACAGGTAGTGAACAATATGCCGTCGAGGTGGGACGAACGGAATAATTCATTGCTTTCTCTTTCAGATACACTTAATGCTGTAAATGGAACTTGTCTATGTTCTCAAGAAGCAAAAGATGTTTTTTGTTTTACTAAAGTTGTAACAGATAGTCGCAATGTTGAAAAAAATACTTTGTTTATTCCTTTGGTGGGGGAAAAGCAAGATGGCCATGGTTATATTGTTTCATCTATAAAGGCTGGTGCAACAGTTGTTTTTGTAGAAGAAGAAAGTTATAAAAAAAAGGATATTTTTTCAGATACAATTATTACTGATTACCCTTTAGTTACCTTTGTTATTGTTAAAAATACTTTATATGCTTTACAAAGTTTAGCACGTGCATATATCAAAAAATTCCCAAATCTTAAACGAATTGGAATAACTGGTTCAAGTGGGAAAACCACTACAAAAGAACTTATAGGTTCAATATTGTCCCAAAAATACAAAGTAATAATGAACGAAGGAAATCTTAATTCAGAAACAGGGCTTCCCTTGTCTGTGTTTAAAGTCAAAAAAGAGCATCAAGTTGGTATTTTTGAAATGGGCATGAATAGGCAGGGTGAAATTGCTGAATTAGCTAGCGTTTTAGATCCTCATTTTGGAGTTATTACAAATATTGGAACAGCTCATATTGGTCTGTTAGGAAGCAAAAAACAAATCGCTAAAGAAAAAAAACAAATTTTTTCAAATTTTACTGATAAATCTGTTGCATTTATTCCAAAATTAGATGAATATTCCACCTTTCTTGCTGAGGATGTAAAAGGGAGCCTTGTGTTTTATGGTCCGAAAGAAGAAAAGCATCAAGTATTGGATTTGGGGCTTAAAGGAACAGAGTTTTTTGTAGATGATTTAGCAATAAGACTTCCTTTGCCTGGAAAAGGAAATTATTATGATGCTTTAGCTGCTGTTGCTGTAGGAAAAGCTCTAGGTTGTTCTTTGCAGGAAATAAAAAAAGGTATAGAAGAAGTTAAGCCCTTGTTTGGAAGAAGTCAAATTATAGAAGGAGAAATAACTGTTGTTCAGGATTGTTATAATGCAAATCCTGAATCAGTGGAACAAGCTCTAGACTTTTTTGCCAGTATTTCAAATCCTACAGAAAAAAAACTACCTATTCTTGGTGATATGTTAGAATTAGGACAAGATTCTTTAGTGTTACACAAAGAAATAATAAAAAAAGCCCTAGAGTATAATTTTAAAGGTTTAGTTTTAATTGGCTCAGAAATGGCTCGTGGATTTAAAGACTTATCAACGGAAATTAAAAAAGATTGTACCGTAATGATTTATGATTCAACAGAAAAAGGTATTATCCAGGCTGGGGAATTCGCAAAAAACTTTTTGAATAATAAAGGACTTGTTTTATTAAAAGGTTCAAGAGGAATGCAATTAGAACGTATTACACCCTTGTTATCGGGGGGTAATATATAATGAAATTTACAATCTTTGCCGAACGACCAGTAGAAGTTTACAGAAAATGTGATATAGGTTTATTAATTAGCATTATTTTAATGTGGGGTTTGGGATTACTTACTTTGTACGCATCTTCTGCAAATTATGCTTTACGTACCTTTCAAGATCAGTTTTATTTTATTAAAAGACAATTATTGTTGTCTGTGGTAGGCTGGATTTTATTTATTTTATTTGCCTCTGTAAAAATTAGTTTTATCAAAAAAATATTACCAACCCTTGTTATAGGTACAGTTATATTATGTCTGTTACCCTTTGTGCCTGGTTTTAGTACCCCAAGAAATGGAGCTCACCGATGGATTTTGATTCCTTTTATTGGTGAAACTTTTCAGCCTTCAGAATTAGGAAAGTTAGCTCTTGTACTGTTTTTAGCAAATTGGTTTGATAAAAATCAAGTTCTAGAAGATTCCCAAGAAAAGCCATCGTTATTAAACCCCATAATTGGCTTGGCTGTATTTGTGGGCATTATAATGGCACAAGATGACTTTTCTACAGCATTATTTATGTTTGCAATCGGTTTATTAATGTTCTATATGGCAGGTGTAAAATTAGGAAAGACAATTCCTTTTATTATATTGGCTATTTTCGGAATGTTAATATTTGTTTTTAGTTCATCATTCCGTGTAAATCGATTAATTGCATTTATTAATCCAAGTTTTGATACCCATGGATATAATTATCAAACAGATGCAGCTCGTTCAGCAATTAGTGCTGGAGGGTTCCTAGGTCAAGGCTTTGGAAGTGGTTTAGAAAAAATTAATCGAGTACCAGAAATTCAAACAGACTATATTTTTGCTGGTTGGGCAGAAGCAATGGGATTTGTTGGGGTAATAGGTTATTTTATCCTTGTATTGTTCTTTGCTTGGAGAGCCTATAGGGCATCATATATGTGTAAAACAAGATTTACTGCTTTGGTGGGATTTGGTTGTACATCTTGTGTTTTTCTTCAGTCATTAGCTAATTGCGGAGTTGTTTGCGGAGCTCTTCCTGCAACAGGAATAACTTTGCCTTTTTATTCATCTGGAGGATCTTCGCTTTTAGTTTCTTTTTGTATTTGCGGTTTGTTGATTAATATTTCAAGATCAAATGGCGAAGAAGAATATGTTTACGAAGAAACTTATTTGTAGTAAACAAAATTATTTTGGAAAAAAGAGTGGATGTAAAAACATCTACTTGTGTATATACAAAGAGGGGATTGTATGAGTGACAGTTTTATTTATACTGATGTGAGCAATTATATGCCAAAGGAAACAAAAAAAGAAAAATCTGGCATTTTTAATCTCAGCCTAATTAAAATTGTGGTTGGGATTTTGTGTGCACTTCTGGTTTTAGAAATTGTTATTTACACTATTATTATTCCAACTCAAGTTCCAGTGAAGATTTCTTTTTCAGGGTTAAAAATATATTCACCCTTGGATGTTTGCAGAATTACGAATATTACTGGAACTCAAACTTGGATGAAATTTGATACAGCTGCGGTGGCTTCTGCTATTTCTGAATGTTCTTGGGTTGAATCTGTTTCTGTTGAAAAAAAATTTCCAGATACAATTTCTATTGTTGTAGAAGAAAGGGAACCTGTGGCAGTAACTTTAGTTAATGTAAATGGCAGAACTATACCAGTTCAAATTGATGCAAATGGAATTTTGTTTTTTGCTAAACCAGGAGCATCTGTTTCTCACCTCCCTATAATTTCAGGTTTCCCCATTGATCAATATGTTGACGGAATGAGGTTGCATTCAAAATATCGACCTTTAATGGAGCAACTTGCTGCTATTCAAAAGTTGCCACAAAAATATCTTGCTGCAATTTCAGAAATTCATGTTCAGCCAAAAGATTATGGTAGCTATGATTTAATCTTGTATCCAATAAATTCTCAAACTAGAGTCCTAACCGATAGAATTCTTAGCGAAGAAGCATTACAATATATGGTAGTTGTTTTGGATGTTGTTAATTCCATAGAGATGAATGTTTCAGAAATCGATCTTAGATATGGTGCAGTTTCTTTTAGGTCAAGTAATCAAGTTGAATAGTGATGGAGGAAAATAGTGAGTGATATAATAGTTGGACTTGACATAGGTTCTAGTTTTGTTCGCACAGTTGTAGGAGAAGTTACCGAAAATGATACAGTCCAAATTATTGGAATTGGTAAAACGCCTTCTCCTGGGTTAAGAAATGGAACAGTTGTTAATATTGAATCAACTATGCAAGCCATAAAAAAATCAATTGAAGATGCAGAAATGGTTTCTGGGTACGAAGTAATGTCTTGTGTTTCCGCTATTGGAGGTTCCCAGATTGAAAGTGAGAATTCCAAAGGTGTTGCAAGTGTTTCAAGCAAAGGTAATGTTACTCGAGAAATTACTGAATCAGATATGGCTCGTGCTATAGAAATGTCTAAGGTAACTTCTATTCCTCCTGATAGACAAATTCTTCATGTTGTACCACGGTCATATAATGTAGATGGTCAAGAAGGAATTAAAAATCCTAAAAATATGTTGGGGGTTCGTTTAGAAGCCGAATCCCATCTTGTTACAGGTTCTAGTACATCAATAAAAAATATTCAAAAGTGTATTGAAAGAGCTGGTTACATAGTTGATGGAATAATGTTAAAAACATTGGCTGCAACTCAAGCTGTAATGTCAGAAGATGAATTAGAGCTAGGATCAATTTTGATAGATTTGGGCGGTGGTACAACCGACGCTCTTGTTCTTATGGGGGGAGCTCCTATTTGTACTTTGTCAATTCCCGTGGGAAGTTCTTATGCTACAAATGATATTGCCATTGTAAAAGGTGTTTCATTTGATACTGCTGAAAGAATAAAATTAAAGTCAGGTTGCTGTTGGAAACCACTTATTGACGAAGAAGAAGAAGTTATTATTCCTGGTGTTGGTGGTCGAGGGCCTGAAGTTACAACCAGAACTGAAATTTGCGAAATTCTTCAGTATAGGTTAGAAGAAATTTTTGCTATGGTTCGTTCAGGAATCGCAAAAAAAACAAAATTAACTCAGCTTTCAGGAAATGTTGTTTTAACCGGTGGTGGAGCTCAATTACCAGGTGTTGTAGAATTAGCTCAGCAAGTATTTAAAACTACAGCTGTACGAATAGGAATTCCCGGAAATTACGGTGGAATTGTTGATGAATACAGAACTTCTGAATATGCTACAGCTGTTGGGCTTGTAATTAGTAACATGGAATTGCGTAGACGTATTGATACAAAACGCAACAATAAATATAATGAACATGATAAAGGTACCAAAAAATTAACTGGACAAGATAGGTTAAAGCAGTTCTTTAGTGAATTTTTTTAGTTCCAAATAATATGACTGGGTTGGGAGGAATATATGTTGGATGATTTATCGGTAATCACTGAACCACCTTTAAAACAAACTGTAATTAAGGTAATTGGTTGTGGTGGAGGTGGTTCTAATGCTGTAAACCGCATGATTGAAGCTGGTATACAGAATGTGGAATTTATCGTTGTAAACACAGATTTACAGGCTTTGAGATTATCAAACGCTACAAAGAAGATTGGAATCGGTTCAAAATTAACAGATGGATTAGGTGCTGGTGGAAAGCCGGAAGTTGGCGAAGCTGCTGCTTTAGAAGATAAAGATCAGATTGCAAATGTATTAAAAGGTTCCAATATGGTTTTTATTACAGCTGGTATGGGTGGCGGAACAGGAACAGGGGCCGCTCCAGTTGTTGCAAATATTGCTAAGTCCCTTGGTGCATTAACAGTAGGAGTTGTAACAAAACCTTTTGACTTTGAAGGTATGGTTCGTATGCGAAATGCAGAAAAGGGTATTGAAAAACTTCACCAGGAAGTTGATTCTTTGATTGTAATTCCTAATCAAAATCTTTTAAAGGTTATTGATAAACGTACACCAATTAAGCAGGCTTTTTTAACTGCTGATGATGTATTACGTCAGGGTGTACAAGGAATTTCTGAAGTTATTACCAGAAGTGGTTTATTAAATTTAGATTATAATGATGTTCGTACAACTATGGAAGGTAAGGGTGATGCAATCATGGGAATCGGTTATGGAACCGGTGAAAATCGAGCCACTGACGCTGCAACCCAAGCAATTAATAATCCAATGTTGGAAGATTCTCGTATTGACGGAGCTAAAAATATTCTTATCAATATTACAAGTGGTGAAGATTCTACCATTTTTGAAGTTGATGAAGTAGCTCAAATTGTTAAGGCTGCTGCAGATCCTGATGTAAATCTTATCTATGGCCACGTTATTGATTCTTCTATGAATGACGGATTGTCTGTAACTGTAATTGCTACAGGCTTTTCCTCTGATCCTGTTTCAGAACCTGTTGAAGTTTCAAAAAATACCACTCAAAAAGAAGTTTCCAACACAATGTCTTTACGTGATTTTACTTCGATAAAAAAAGCTTCTTTATCAGAAGGGGTATCTTCATCAACACAAAAAACTTCACCAGATTTATTTTCTTCAGTTGAACAAACAACATCTGTTCAAAGTGAATCAAAGGGAACAGGTTTTTTGAATAGTGGTAGTTTCGGAGGTTCTTCTTCTACTGGGCCTAATTTATCAGGAAGAACAAATATTCCTTCTTCAAACGATATAAAGACACCTCCTTATTTACGCAACAGAATACAGTTGGAAGATTAAGGCTTAAAATGCCCCTTGAAAAGCTTTTGTCTCGGTTCTATTCCCAACTGATAACTGTTGAAAGAAAAGCTACCCTTACTGCTGAAACATATAAAACTTCAGCGGAAACATTTGTATCATGGGTTAGACAACAATCTAAACAAGAAACTTTAGATTGTTTGTCTAATATGAAAGTTCAAGATATGATGTATTATCTTAGCTGGAGAAAAGTTCATGGAATGGATGAATTAACCTTGGCAAAAGATGTTTCAGCACTTAGGGCTTTTGGCGATTTTCTTGTGGAAAAAAATATCTGGGCGGAAAACCTTGTGCAGCTTATTGAACGGCCTAAACTTCACCGAAAGTTGCCAAGGGTTCTTTCTCCGGAGCAAGTAGATTCTTTGTTGGGAACAATTAAAACAGACACTCCTTTAGGACTTAGAGACAGGGCTTTATTTGAATTAATTTATTCTTGTGGTTTACGAATCAGTGAAGCATCTGGTTTATTAATGCAAAATGTGCATTTTAACGAAAGATTAGTGATGGTATTAGGTAAGGGAAGTAAAGAACGACTTGTTCCCTTTGGAGTTCAAGCAGCTAAATGGCTTTCTCTTTGGGTGAATGAAGGTCGCCCAAAAATCCTAGGGAAAAAACAAGTGCCAGAGGTTTTTGTAAATTACAAAGGTGCCCCACTTTCAAGAAAAGGGATATGGAAAAAGTTTCAGCAATTAGAAGCTGAATCTGGTGTTACTGCAAAAGTTCATACTTTGCGACACTCTTTTGCCACCCATCTTTTAGCCGGGGGAGCAGATTTGCGTTCTGTTCAAGAGTTGTTAGGACATTCTGATTTATCAACAACTCAAATTTATACACATATTGATAACGAAGTACTACAATTATATTATGATGAATATTTTCCAAGTCATGGAGGTAAAGATGAATAAAAAAATATTGATAATGGTGTTACTATGTGTTTTTCTTTCTTTGGTATTGATTTGTTGTGGTGTTAATACAAAAACAATTCAACGTATGCAAAAATTAGAAGAAGGTGTTTCAAATCCTACTACGATTGAAGAATTGGAAGTTGCAATTGAAAAATATCAAAGCCGAGTAGAAGATATAATTTTAGCACAACAGCAAATTGGTATTTGGTATAAAATGCTAGGTTCAAGATATATTGATGAACAAATGTATGGAAAAGCCTTAGGAGCATTTCAAATGGCTTCTGAATATTATCCGGCAAACCCAAATCTTTTTTATTGGATTGGGGTAAGTGCAGGTTTTATGGCAAATCAATCTTTGGATTTTACTGCTACAGGTTCTACCGCACAAAAATATAATTATCTCAAGTTATCAGAAGAAGCTTATTTAAGGGCAATAGAATTAGACCCAAAATATGCAAGGGCCTTATATGGTCTAGGAGTTTTGTACGTATTCAATTTAGATGAACCTGCAAAAGCGATTCCTTATTTAGAAACACTTCTTGATATAGAAACAAAAAATGTGGATGGAATGTTTGTTCTAGCTAGAGCTTATTATACAACTTACGAATTTGAAAAAGCTGTTGATATGTATGATAGAATAATTAAAACTACAACTTCTGCAGAAAAAAAAGCTCAGGCTGAAGCAAATAAAAGGCAAGTTTTGGAAACAGCCTATGAAGGATGATTTGTTGCCTCTAATTTTAGCGGCGATGCATTTTTTGTCATTTAAAGAAAAAATAATTCTTCAGAATAAACTTGACAATAGTAGGGACCTTGCGTTACTTTCTATAGATGACATATCCATGTTAATAGGACGTAGAGTTATGTCTCGTTCTTGGAATGGAAATGAATTCTTAAGGATGGCGGAGCAAGCTAAAAGTATACTTGAATCCTTTGAAATACAAATGTTGCATTTTGAAGATTCAAAGTATCCTGCTCTTGTTCGAGAGATTTTTGATCCACCATTTATGCTTTTTTATCGTGGAAATATTCAAGTGGTGGAAGCACCCTGTGTTTCCGTCGTTGGAACAAGAAAACCCTCGATGAAAAGTGCTCAAGCTGCCTTTGATTTTTCTAAGTCAGCCGGAGAAAATGGTTGTACTGTAGTTTCTGGAATGGCCTTTGGAATAGATTCATCTGCTCATAAAGGTGCTATTTCTGGAAATGGAAAATCTGTGGCGGTGCTTCCTTGTGGGGCAGATGCTGTTTATCCTGTTGCAAATAGACGGCTAGCTGTTAGCCTCCTAGAAAGAGGAGGTTGCCTTTTGTCAGAATATTTGCCAGGAACGCCACCTGCAAAGTTTAGGTTTCCTCAAAGGAATAGGATAATTTCTGCTTTATCGGCGGTTACTTTAGTTGTAGAAGCACCTCCTAAATCAGGTGCTTTAATTACTGCCGACTTTGCATTGGAGCAGGGCAGAGATGTATATTTACACCAAGTTTCATTAGAAGTTCCTAAGGAACGTTGTGGTGTTTTAAGCTATCAACAGGATGGTGCTCCAGTTATTGCTAGTTACGAAGATTATCTTTGTTGCAAAAATGCAATTCCTGGTACACCCTATTGTAAAACAGATAAACAGTTGTATTTTAGTTAAGTTAGGGGTTGTTATGGCAGAAAAAAAAGGTTCTAAAGCAAAAAAAGCTGAAAAGTCTACACTTGTTATCGTTGAGTCTCCAGCTAAAGCAAAAACCATCGAAAAGTATCTAGGACCTGGCTATACAGTTAAGGCATCTATGGGACATCTAATAGATTTGCCAAAATCTAGAATAGCCATTGATGTGGAAAATGACTTTAATCCAGAATATATTACAGTTCGAGGTCGTGCAAAACTTTTAAAAGAACTTCAAAAAGATGCAAAGAAATCTGATACAGTGCTTCTAGCAAGTGATAATGACCGTGAAGGAGAATCAATTGCTTGGCATTTAAAAAAATCTTTTGAAGGTAAAACAAAGGCCCCTATAAAAAGAATTGTCTTTAACGAAATTACACCACAGGCTATTACCGAAGCTGTTCAAAATCCTTCAGAAATAGATGAATCTAAAGTCAACGCTCAAAAAGCTCGCCGTGTTCTTGATAGATTAGTAGGGTACAATTTATCTCCACTTTTGTGGAAAAAAGTTAAAAATGGGCTTTCTGCAGGTAGAGTTCAATCTGTGGCTTTAAGGTTAATTTGTGAACGGGAAAAAGAAGTAGAAAATTTTATTCCAGAAGAATATTGGAGCCTTGATGCAGATTTTGTAAAGGGAAAAACAAAATTTACTGCTCAGCTTGTGCAATACAATGGGAAAAAACCAGAACTTCTTAACGAAAATGATGTTCAAAAAATAATTGATGAAATAAAAAATTCAGAATGTAGCGTTTTAGAGATTAAACATACTGAAAAAACCCTTAAACCAAAGCCACCTTTTACCACTTCTAAACTTCAGCAAGCAGCTGCAAATAGGCTAGGCTTTTCTTCTAGTAAAACTATGCAAATTGCTCAGCAGTTATACGAAGGAATTAGTATTGGTTCAAGTCGTGTAGGTCTTATAACATATATGCGTACTGACTCTGTACGTATTTCCCAAACTGCAATAGAAGATGTTCGAGATTGGATTACAAAAAATTACCCATCAGAACTTCCGGAAAATCAAATTGAATACACTGTAGGAAAAAAAGCCCAAGATGCTCACGAAGGTATTCGGCCAACCTATGTTTCCTATACTCCAGAATCTATAAAAGAATATCTTACTCGTGATCAGTTACGACTTTACACAATTATTTGGGAACGATTTGTTTCAAGCCAGATGAAAAATGCAAAAAGTCGAACTACAAGTGTGGATATAAAAGCAGGAGAAGGTTTATTCCGTGTTTCTTCTAGCAAATTAGTAGAAAAAGGCTTTTACAAAGTAATTAAGTTGCTTTCTTCAAAAGAAGAAGTTACAGGTAATTTGCCTTCATTAAAAGAAGGCGAGTTGCTTAAAGTTGAAAAATTTCATCCAGAGCAACATTTTACCCAAGGTCCAGCTCGTTATACAGATGCATCTATTGTTAAAACCCTAGAAGAAAAGGGAATCGGACGCCCTTCTACCTATGCTCCCATTATTTCGGTTCTTTTAAAACGATATTATGTTAATCGCAACAATAAACAGCTTGTTCCTTCTCAATTAGGCAGAATGATAAACGATATTCTTGTTGAATCCTTTCCAGATGTTGTAAACGAAAACTTTACTGCTCAAATAGAAGCAGGGCTTGATGGTGTAGAAGAAGATAAAGTTGTTTGGTCAAAGATGATTGGGGATTTTTTCTTTCCGTTTAAAGAACAGGTTGACGAAGTAATGGCAAACTTGGAAAGTTTTAAAGGAACCATGGATGAACCTACAGATAAAATCTGTGATAAATGCGGAAAAATTATGATGAAAAAATTAGGTCGTTTCGGTTTCTTTCTTGCTTGTTCTGGTTTTCCAGAGTGCTACAATACAAAATCAATTCCTTTAGCAAAGTGTCCTAGACCAAATTGTAATGGGGAAATTGTTGCTAGAAAGACTAAGGGAAGAGGAAAAGAATTTTACGGCTGTACAAATTACCCTGATTGTGACTTTATTAGCCACTTTAAGCCAATTAATGCATATTGTCCAAAATGTGGTCAGTTCCTTGTGGAAAAATACGACAAAAAAAATGGGTCTTATAAATCTTGTATTAATCCAGATTGCGACTATTTACATCTTGGAACAGAGGAAACATCGAAGGTTGATGCTTAATTATGCCTAAAAAGGAACATACCTTAAAGACAGCAACGGAAGAATTTCTTGTATATCAAGAAGGAGTACGAAATCTGTCTCTAAATACAATAATTGGGTATCGCAATGATTTAAAAAAGTTATGGGAATTTTTAGGCCCTGAAACCTCCCTTTCTGCAATTTCGAAAGATGATTTACGATTTTACATAGGGGAACTTTCCAAAAACAAAGCAGCGGCAAGTAGTATCAATAGATTTATCGTTTCTGTTCGAGGACTATTTGCCTATTGCAGAAGATTCGAGTATATTAATAGTGACCCTGCAGTTGAATTAGGCACAGTTAAACAGCCGAAGTTGTTGCCACGGTTTATGACTGGAACTGAAATTGATTCCATGTGTAGCCAACCAGAAAAGAAACCTTTGCTTTGGGAAAGCAGAGATAAGGCTTTATTTGAAACCTTGTATTCTTCTGGCTGTCGTGTGGCAGAAATTGCGTCTCTAAAGTTAGAGGATTTATCTAGCAATTATAAATCAGCTTTGGTTACAGGAAAAGGTGGGAAAGAAAGACGAGTTTTTTTTGGAAATGAAGCAAGAGTTTCTTTGATAGAATATCTTAAAGAACGAAAGGCAAAGTTTCCGCAAAAAACAGGTGTAAAGGAAGTTTTTGTTAATCAAAAAGGGTTGCCTTTAACCACTAGGGGAATACGTTATATTGTGGAGCGATATTCTGGAATTGAAGGCACAAACAAACCTGTTTCTCCCCATTCTTTTCGCCACAGTTTTGCTACTGCAATGATTGGCAATGGTGCAGACGTACGAATTGTTCAAGAAATGTTAGGACATTCCAGTATTTCCACTACCCAACGATATACACATATTACAACGGCTCAATTGGTGGAAACCTATAACAAATCCCATCCCCATGGAAGTTCCGAAATTGAGTCAAAGGAAGTGAAGAATGAGTAAGCCAAAGATTAGAAGTACAACAGTTATTGCTGTTAGAAAAAATGGCAAAGTTGCCATGGCTGGTGATGGTCAGGTTACAATGGGCGATACAGTAATGAAAGGAAACGCCCGAAAAGTTCGGCGACTATACGAAGGAAAGATTCTTACAGGATTTGCTGGAGCTACAGCTGATGCTTTTAATTTATTCGATAAGTTTGAAGCAAAGGTTAAAGAGTATGCAGGGGATATAACTCGTGCAGCTGTGGAACTTGCAAAACAATGGCGTACCGATAAGGCTTTGCGGCAATTAGAAGCCTTGCTTTTAGTTGCTAATTCAGAAAAGATTTTATTAATTTCTGGAACAGGGGATGTTATTGAACCAGAAACAGATGTACTTGCTATTGGTTCTGGGGGAAATTATGCTTATGCTGCAGCCTTAGCATATATGGACAGTTCTGATTTGTCTGCAAAAGAAATTGCAGAGCGAAGCTTAAAAATTGCAGGCAATATTTGTATTTATACAAATAATCATATAACAGTAGAGGAATTGTAAAAATGGAACAAGAAAATAATGTAAGTGAAAATAAATCAAATAATTTAACCCCAAAAGAAATTGTTGCTCAATTAGACACATACATAATTGGACAGCATAAGGCAAAAAAGGCTGTAGCCATTGCTCTAAGGAACAGACAGCGAAGATTAAAATTACCCCAAGAAATTCGGGACGAAGTAGCCCCAAAAAATATTTTAATGATAGGACCTACAGGGGTTGGAAAAACAGAAATTGCTCGTCGTTTAGCAAAACTATGCAATGCGCCTTTTTTGAAGGTTGAAGCAACAAAATATACCGAAGTTGGTTATGTAGGCCGAGATGTTGAATCCATGGTTCGAGATTTAATGGCTGTGGGTTACAACATGGTAAAAGCTGAAATGCAAGAAACTTTAAAAACTCAAGCTGAAATTCGAGTAGAAGAAGAATTATTGGATTTACTTTTACCAGGAAGCAGAGAAGATTCCAAAAAGCAAAAAGCCAAAGAAAACGCTTTGCCGATTTCTATTTTTGGAACTTCAACAGTAGAGGCTACCCCTAAAAAAGAAGAAGAAAAAACTTCTGAAGTAGATAATTCAACAAGGGAAAAATTCCGTGTAATGCTTCGAGAAGGTAAACTTGAAGAAAGAGAAGTTGAAATAACAATAAAAAAGCAAAACAATATGCCCACTATGGAAATTTTTGCGGGGGGCAGCATGGAAGACTTAGAAGCAGGAATGCGACAAATTACTTCTATGTTCAATGGTGGTCGATCAAAAAAGAAAACTGTTACTATTGGAGAAGCTCGAAAAATCCTTACAGAAGAGCAGTTAGACCGAATGATTGACCCTGACAAAGTGGCAGATGAAGCAAGAGAAAGAGTTCAGCAGTCTGGAATTATTTTTATCGACGAAATTGACAAAATTGCTGTTAGAGGTGAGAGAGGTGGTCAAGATGTTTCAAGGGAAGGTGTTCAGCGTGATATTTTGCCCATTGTTGAAGGCTCTAATGTAAATACAAAATTTGGTGTAGTAGATACAACCCATATTTTATTTATTGCAGCGGGTGCTTTTAATTTATCTTCTCCATCTGATTTAATTCCTGAACTTCAAGGTCGCTTTCCACTTAGAGTAGAATTAGATTCCCTTCATGCAGAAGATTTTAAACGTATTTTGCTTGAACCAAAAAATGCATTAACTCGTCAGTATATTGCTTTGCTTGCAACAGAAAATGTAACTGTGGAATTTGCTGAATCAGCTATTGATAGAATGAGTTTTTTAGCTGCAGATGTTAATTCTAGAGCAGAAAATATAGGAGCTAGAAGGCTTCATACAATTATGGAAACACTTTTAGAAGAACTATCTTTTGAAGCAGATGAACATTCTGGTGAAACAATAGTAATTACAGATAAATATGTGGATGAAAGACTAAAAAATATTGTAGAAAATCAAGATTTGTCTAAATATATTCTTTAAGACTTAACCTTGTGTTCTTTTGTTATAAAATCCCTTGCCCTAAAAGTTTTGTGTAGGCTTTAGATAGGGGCAAGGGTAAAAATCAAATAAAAAATCTTTGCTTTGTTTTAAATAAATGTTTCTAAAATTATAAAAACAGATTTTGTTTTAAATGACAAATTCTTTTCTATGTGTTATAGTTCAGTTTATGAAAAACTGCTAGTTTAATAAGTTTTTTGCTAGTTTTGTAAATTTCTTTGTTTTAGCTTTTTGAAATATTTCCGTAGAAAGGGTTTTTATGAAAAGATTTTCCAATTTTTTATTTTTAGCAATTATATGCTTGTTTTTTTCTTGTACAGAACTTCTTTCGATAAAAGAGTCTTCTTTGGTGATTAATCTTCCAGGAGGAAGATTTGTTACTGAAACAGATAATCTTGAAATTACTGAATATATTGTTGGTGTTCAAAGTGAATCTGGTAAAAATCAAACAAAGAAAGGGAAACCAGGAGAAAGCCTTACCTTTGATTCACTGTCTGTGGGAAAATATTTAGTTTATGCTCAAGCCTACGATAAAGAAAAAAACTGTGTAGCTTATGCACAGCAAAAGACAGAAATTAAACTTAAAGAAACAACTTTTGTTCAATTAAATCTTACATGGAATCTAATAAATTCTGAAACTGTTGAAAAGGAAGAAGTGGAATTTATAATTACACCTCCTAAAAAGACAGTCTACACCATAGGCGATTATCCAGATTATACAGGATTAAAGGTAGAAGCAAAATTAAAAAACGGCTATACCATAGAAATACCTCTTTTGCAGAATGGAACACAGCAAATAATAAACCAACCTATCTACTATGAAGCATCTATCGGTAACGATACAATATTTGCTAATTCAAAAGAAATAACAATATATGTGATGCTAGGGGGACAGATCACGCTGTATACCGAAACAATTCCTATTACTGTAAATTTGCCTAGCCCCACAATAATTACACAACCTAAGGATGTTATTGTTTCTACTGAAAACGGACAAAGTAGAATAACTTTGCCTTTTGAAATAGAGACTACGAACACTTCCGGGTACTCAGAAATGTATCAATGGTACAGAAAAGGATATACTGAGCAACTAGTAGATACTAGTAATACTACACTTGATATAGGTTCCCCTACGTATACTGGCACGGAGAGTAGCACCCTTACCATTAATTTTGCAGAGGGCGATAACAATACATATGAGTATTATTGTGTAGTAAAATATGTTGGTAACCAAGGCACACAAGTAGAGGGTAAAGAAACTTCGGTAAAAACAAGAACTGCAAAGGTTACTGCTGTTCCACAACCTGTTTATACAGTATCTTTTTATAAGGAAGATAATGATGATTATCCTACGATTCTTTCTGCAATAGCAGGTAGTAGCATTACTGTGCCAAACGCCCCTACAAAGTCTGGATATAAGTTTAAAGGTTGGGCAACAAGGAATGCAGAGACTGGTGTCCTTAATGAAGACGACATAAAAAAACCTGGAGAAAAACTTACTGTTTCAAATGATACTTATTATTATGCTGTGTGGGAAATAGAAGCAACTAGCAATAACCCTCTTACAAATTGGGCCGATTTAGTTTGTGCCATTGAAAGTTCAGATCTTAGCACAATTTATATTTCTGGTGACATGGTTGCAACAGCAGGTCTTATGCCAGAAAGAGACATAGAAATTATTGCAGCCTCCCCTGTTACAATTTTTAGAAATACTGAATATATCGACAATATTTTCTTTCCTATTGCTACCTTTACCCTAAAAGGCACTAAAAATGCACCAATTATTTTAGATGGAAATACTTCCGATGGCACAGAAGTAAATGCTACAGCTTCTTTTATTCAGTCGGAGGGTACTTCTGTTACTTTAGAATATGTAACAATGCAAAACTGCCATAATTCAGGAAACTTAAACTCTGGTACTGACGGTGGCGCAATTTATATGACTGATAATGAAGAAGGGACTCAATTTTCTTTAACTCTTCGTAATTGTACATTTAAAAATAATAAAGTTTCTTCTCCTTCAATGTCAGGAGGGGCAGTTGCAATAAAAGGAAAAAATATTTCTTCAGTAATTGAAAACTGTACTTTTACTAATAATTCAGCAGAGTCAAATCAATATGGTGGTGCAATTTATATTGAGGGAACTACAGTAAAAGTCACTGACATAAAGCATATTCTAAAAAATTGTACTTTTACTGATAATTATGCTATGTCTGATGCATCTAGTTCTGGTTATGGAGGGGCATTATATTTATATCAAGGAACATATGAATTAGATGGTTTAACAATGTCTAATAATTATTATAAAACAGAAACTCAACAAAACTTTTCTGATATTTATGCATATAATAATGCTCTATCTTTGTACATAACTCTTAAAAATACGAATAATATTGACGCATTTAATATTGATTTTGTTTCTGGTGACACTCCTGAAATAAAACTTGATAACTCTTTTTCTAAAAATACTAAAATAAAATTTATTTGTACACCTAGATCAGGATCCAGTGTTGAAAGAGATGATACATTAATTACAGTTCCTGATGGAGAAACTTTAGATAATTCTATTATTAATTGTTTTGAAGTTATGGATACAGACGGGAAAACTTGGACTTTGGGTGAAGATGGAAAACTTAAAGCTAGTTCCACTTAGGCTTTAGCTATAAAAGCTAAGTTTTATTGCTATCTATCAATATAAAAAACAAACAAAAAAAAGGCTGAAGGTTCAACTTCAGTCTTTTTTATATGTTGAAACATAAATTAAACCAATTCGCGACCATAATCTTGGCTGAAAATTGATTTGTTTAATTTGGATTTTGTAAGCAAATCAGTTTCACTGATTACATTAACCATTTGATTATTTAGACATGTCTCTGGGTCAATTCCCAGTGAAGGACTTTTTTTTGGTCGCCTTATGCAAAACGATGACAAAATATAGAAAAAATGATATGAT
>JAGAOP010000037.1 GCA_017623685.1 Spirochaetaceae bacterium | reverse complement strand
GGTTGAAATTCCGTTGCGCTTTTCAACCTGAGATTCTCGCCATCCATGGCTCGCCGCTAAACGCGGTGTTTATTAAGGAGTATGATAAAAAATACTTCCTTGAATTTTTTATCATTTCAGGTTGAAATTCCGTTGAGCTTTTCAATCTGAGATTCTCGCCATCCATGGCTCGCCGCTAAACGTGGTGTTTATTAAGGAGTAGAAAATGACACTTAGTGAACTAGATTTATATTTTAGGTCTTTTTTGGAGTTTGAAAAGTATTCAGCGGATTCTTCTAGAAACGGCATTCAAGTTGATAATAGTAGCCCAGAAACAAAAGAAATAAAAAAAGTTGCATTTGCCGTTGATGCATGTTTAGAAACGATAAAAAAAGCAATACAAGAAGAAGCTCAATTATTATTTGTTCATCATGGAATGTTTTGGGGGGCTTGCAATCCTATCCGAGGTGATTACGGGAATCGAATTCGAGAGCTGATAAAAAATGATGTGGCATTATATGCTTGTCATATTCCCTTGGATGCCAATATGGAAGTGGGAAATAATTTTGGTTTGGCAAAAAGACTGAATTTACAACAACTTGAAACTTTTGGCATGTGGAAAGGTATGGAAATAGGTGTTGGTGGAAAATTACCGAAACCTCTTACTCTAGACCAAATATCCCAAAAATTGTTTCCTCAAGGTGAAAAACCTTTGCATGTCTTACCCTTTGGAAAAAAAGAAATTCAAAGTGTAGGGATAATATCCGGAGGTGCTGGACGTGAATTATCTGACGGAATAGAAAAAGGTTATGACCTCTATATTACAGGCGAGATTTACCACGAGCAATATCATCTTGCGAAAGAAGCTCAAATCGCTGTGATTGCAGGTGGCCATTATCAAACAGAAACAGTTGGGGTTTCTTTGGTAATGGAAAAAATATCTGCAGAAAAAGGAATTGAAACTGTATTTATTGATGTTCCAACTGGTTTATAGCATTGTGCTTTATTTAGGGTTCTAGACTTTAGTTTGTGGATAGTATAGTATATTAGTATGAATAACGATATTTCTGTTGAAAAAAACACTAATAAGTGGGTAAAGATTATTCCTCTTTTTTTAACTGTGGCAATTCTTGTTGTAGACCAGATTACAAAATGGCTAATAACAAAAAATATTGCTCCTTATTCAGTGGGAGCTTCTTTTGGAGGGGATTTTCTTAGAATAATTCATGTTTATAATCCAGGAGCTGCTTTTAGCATGGGTCATGGTTTATCAGATATCCCCAGAATGTTGGTTTTAGGTGTAATACCTTTAATCGTGTTGGTTTTAGTGTTGGTTGTATACTTTAAAAGCAATGATTTTACTAAATTCCAAAGATGGGCTATTGCTGGAATTGTAGGTGGTGGTTTAGGAAACCTTGTAGACAGATTTTTTCGTCCTGAAGGTGTTGTGGACTTTATCGATGTAAAGTTTTATGGAATATTTGGACTAGAACGTTGGCCTACATTTAATGTAGCTGATTCTGCTATATGTGTTTGTAGTGCTTTATTAATTATTTCATTGATAAAAGCTATGATTCAAGATAAAAAATTATCAAAAGAACAAGAAAATAACCATGACGCATAACCAAAAATCTGTTTTGTTTGTAGTTTTAAGTTCCATTATTACAATTCTTATAATGGGAATAATTCTTTTAGGGGCAACTTTTCTTATCCTTTATTTCTTAAAAGAAAAGGGAGTTAGTTTGTTGCCCGTTGCCTTTCTTTTAGCTATATTTTTTGGTACATTTTTTTCTCAAAAAATCAACAAAGTATTAGCTGTAAAAATTGGAATAGACGGAAAGTCAAATAAATAAGTACTGAGTTTTTTCAAAATTATATTCCAAAAAAAAATCCCTAAAAACCTCTTAGATGTTTTTAGGGAAAAATCTAAAGTGTAGAAAAAATTAAATCAATATCCATCTGACATAGAGCGGTTAATATCACGCTGATATAATTCTTGGTAAACAAGGCTTCTTGTTTTTAGCTTGTCCTTTAGCTCTTGAGAGAAGGGCATGTGTCTCCAGAATATACCTCGGACTTCTTTGTCCAAACGTTGAACACCATCACTTTCTTTTGTCATCCAAAGAACATAATCGTTGATAAAATAGTCTTTTACATCCCCTTTCAATTTTTGTGCAACAAGCCACTGGTAATATTGCCCTGTTAGACCTTCTTCCATCCAATAGTAAGATGCTTTTTCTTTCGCAACTTGCCAGCGTAAATCTGCCACAGCTGTTAAAAGAGCAATTTTCAAATCTTTTGGATACATTGGAATTGCAATTCGACCTCGGCTTGTGATTCTGTTGTAGCGATCAAAGGGCTCCCAACAAAAACCAGTGTCTCCGTAAGTAGGTAAAAGAATAACATAAGGAACTATTCTGTTTTGAACATTCTTATGCAATCGGCAGAAAACATTTGGGTCAATGGATTCAATCCATGCCATTGTGTCTATAACATTTTCTCTAAAACCAGTGCCTCTAGGAGTACAGTGGTAATATTCTCTAGTGAAAATAGGGAAATGGTTTCCTTGGCGACCAACTGTCATTTTTGCCATTTGCCTAACTGTATCTAATTCGGTGTAAATATCTGATTTGCTAATTTCAATGTTAGTAGGTGTAGAAGCAGATTTTGCATCTAAGGAATCAGAAATTGACTTTGCTTCTTTTACTTCTGCTAAATGAGCATTTAATTCTTTGTCAACTTTTGAAAGGGACCTTAATCTTTCTGTAATTTCAGAAAAAAGTCGTTTTTGACTTTCAGAATAAGGTGCTTTGTGATTTCCAAGACCAATAATTGCTTCATGAGTACAAAGTTGTTCAACCCTAGATTTTAATTCTGCCTCTAGCATTGCTCGCTGACTTTCTTTAGAAGAAAGCAAGTTTTCTGCATTTTGAAGTTTGCCAGAGTTTTTGCTTTTAAGTTGCATTATTCTTGCGTTTTCTTCTGCGGGGTTTCCGCTGTTTTTTCGGGCAGGTCGAGCTTCGTCTGTGGCAGACAAGGTTAGGCGGCCTGCTGCAATTTCTCTAAACCATTCATCAAGGTAAAAAACAGGTTCATTATGAAGGTTGTCCACAAAAACGGAAGCAAAAGTATCTTTTTGCTCTGTAGTAAAAAGAGAAGGAAGTACAACACCAAAACGCATTAACATTTTTTTGCTAGTGGCTATTCCTAAATTTCCCATTTTTGGAGCTAAGGATCTTAAGAACTCCCAATAAATATTTACCATTTGCTGTCGGTAAACAGCTCTGTCTTTTGGGTCTTGAGAGGTAAGATATTTTGTTAAAAGGGAATGTAATCTTTGGGCAGATTCATTTTCACCACCTAATGCAGATTTGTAATAATTTTTATCGTCAAAAACATTAGAGGGTGTTGTAGAGAAAAATTCTGTAATGGGCTTAAATTGACGGACGCTTAAATCTACTTCTGGAACTCCGCCAGATGCCATTTGTTTTTTTTCAGAAACCTGAGGAACAGGTGTTTCAACTTCTTCAATATCGTCAACGTTGATTTCTAAATCATTTTTTTTTGTAGAGGGCAAGGATTCTGCGGTGGCAGAAAGTAATGCTGCTATTTCTGGGGCTAATTCGTCTTCGTACATTTTTTTATTATATTCTATGTATTGACAGGAAGTCAAGAAATAATTTTTTTTGAAAGACAAATTAAATAATTCAAGCAGAATTTGGTTTGAAAAAAAATGTATTTGCTAATTGAAATGTTCTAATAGTTTTGTTTCTTTCGTTTCGATTGACATATCCCAATCCATATATCCCATGGCAGAAAGAATTTGTGTTATTTCCATTTTTACACGATTTTCTGTGGCTTGAATTAAGCCGTTGTCAATTAAACGATCTAACGCTTCTTGTTTTTTCCGTGTAATTTCATCAAAAAGTTCCATATTGGAAATTTTACTGAAAATACTATTTTTTTCGTCAAACTTTTCTATGTTTTCAATATCTATTGAATGGTCAAAAATCTTTACTGGTGGCAAAGAAACAATTATTTTCTGGCTTTCTGGGTCAAATTCAAAACCACATTCGCTTAATTGGATTCCTGTTTTTATTTTTCCTACATAACGGTAAATGCTATAACTTTTTGCCATTTTTAGTTTAGTCTTTTTTAGTAAAACTACATCTGTGTAAATTGTGGTTAGCACAGAAAGTTCAGAACAAGCAATTATTTTATTTAGGGTTAAAGCACTGGTTTCAGGTCGATAAATTTTTTCTTGGAATAATTGTTGCAAAGATTTTCCAGCTTTTTTTCCTTCGCTTTTTAGTAAAAAGAAAATGCAAAGAAAGGAAATAAGGGGCATTGCAGTACAAAGCAAATTTATAAATGAATTCTTTTTTGTGAAACTAAGAGAAACCAAAGGAAAAATAATTCCGAATCCTATAAAAATGAAGAAAATTACTTTTTTGAAATTAAGAGAGAATTTATTTTTCATTTTAGTACCCTGTTTAATACAACGTCTTTTTGTCTCCAGTTTTTATTAACTTTAACTTGCAAATCTAAATCGATTCGGTAAGAAAATATTTTTCGCAACTGCTTTATGGATTCAATACGGATAGTTTTTATCATAGATGCGCCTTTGCCGATGACCATGCCTTTTTGGCTTTCTCGTTCCACGCATAAAAAGGCTCTTACCCAAAGTTCTTTGCCTTCTCGGCGCCATTCCATGTCTGAAATGTCTACATAAATTGCGTGGGGAATTTCATCGTACAAGCGATTTATTGCTTGTTCACGAATAATTTCCGCAATGCGAAAGTCAACTTCTTGGTCTGTATAAAATTCCTCTGGGTAAAGAGGTTCACCTTGGGGAATAATTTGATACAAGGCTTTTAAAACATCGTTTATATTTGTGTCTTTCTCTGCGGAAATTTGGAAAATACGATTTTCTGAAATTTCAGGAAAAACTTGTTTTAGGAAATTTATTCCTTCGGAAACATTTGCTGTTGGTAAATCTATTTTGTTTAAGGCAATAATTGTTTTGTCTATGTGTGGTTTTACTAATGCAGCGGTAAGAATTTCTTCTGGTCCTGGGATTCTGGTTGCATCAAGAATGTAAAGTAGGGCATCTGAAGTAACAAGTTGCTCTTGAGTTACCTCTTTTAATTTTTTGTTTAGTTTTTTTTCAGAATCGTGATAGCCAGGTGTATCTACAAAAACAAGTTGCCCGAAAGAAGTGTTTACGATACCACGGAGGGCGTTTCGTGTTGTTTGCGGAACAGGGGAAACGATAGATATTTTTTCACCACTGGCTGTATTTAAAAAAGTGGATTTTCCTGCAGAAGGTCTTCCGATTATTGTAACGATTCCTGCTTTTCCTAAACTGTTTTTAAAAGTTGTTTCGCCTTGTTTTTCTTCCATGTTCATGTAAAAATTATACATTAAAAAATTATATCTGGCTAGTAAACCTAAAAGTTTCGTTTATAAAAAATGCTTACTTAAAATTAAAATTATGTCTTGAGAAAATAAAATTAAAAATATATATTTTTGACATGGGATTAGACATTTTTCTTTTAGTATTAGCCATTGTTTTAGTGATACTAGGAACTATTGGATGTGTTGTGCCAATCTTGCCTGGAGCCCCTTTAGCTTGGTTTGGATTACTTGCTGCTTTTTTTTGTAGTTTTTGTGATATATCTGTGGTTTCTCTGGTTATAACTGGAATCCTATCAGCTCTTGTATCTGTTTTAGATAATCTTGCTCCCATATATTTAACGTCCAAAACTGGTGGAACAAAGTGGGGGTCTTGGGGAGTTACTATCGGCTTGATTTTAGGGTTTTTTGCTGGTCCTTTAGGGATAATTATTTGTCCATTTTTAGGGGCCTTAGCTGGAGAATTGCTTTATGATAGCAAAGATAAAAAAAGGGCATTTAAATCAGCCTGTGGTGCCTTTTTAGGATTTTTAACTGGAATTGGAATAAAGCTAGCTTGTTGCTTTGTAATTATTATTTGTTTAATTCGCTCTTTTTTTTAAAAACAAGGATTGTTCATTAAGTAAAAGAAAAAGCTCCGAGTTTTCGGAGCTTTTTCTATATAGAGTCTAAGTTTTTTTGCAACAAGAAATTATTTGTTGTAAATTCGTTTAACCTTTTTAGTAGTAGTCATTTCAAGTGGTTCATCTAGGATTATAACATTAGTAATACGTGCATATGGCTGAAGTTTTTTGTTTACTTCTGCTATAATATCTTCTACCATTTCTTGAACAGCACTTTGGCTTTCTAATTCTCCTCGAGAAGCTTTAATTTTTTTGTATAAGTCGTCAGAGGGGTAAACCAAAGCTTCGATGCCTTCGGATTTTGTTTCAGCATCCATGATGTAGCCTTGAACTGTAATCTGTTCAATATCTGTGTATAACTGAAACTGATTTTCAATTTCTTCTGGGAATACGTTTTTACCACCTTCTGTAACAATCATATTTTTTGCACGCCCAGCCAGGTATAGATAATTTTCATTATCTAGTTTTCCTAAGTCCCCAGTTTTAAACCATCCGTCTTCTGTAAACATTTCTGCGGTTTCTTGTGGCATTTTGTAATAACCTTGCATAACCATTGGACCTTTTACGGCAACTTCACCAATTCCATTTTCGTCTGGTTCAAGGATTTTCATTTCCATGTAAGGTGCAAAGAATTGACCAACACTTTCGATTTTAAAGTGTTCTACAGGGTTTAGTGCGATAATTGGGGATGTTTCAGTAAGTCCATAACCTTGAATAAAGTCAATTCCCAGTTCATTGTATACTCGGAATACGCTAGGAGCTAGAGGACCACCCCCACAAATTGCAATTCTAAGTGTAGAAATGCTTGCTTTTTCCAAAACAGCTTTAAACAATACTTTTCCAGGGTTTTTCCGGAAAACTTTTTTGATAAAATAGGATAGTCCCATTAAAAACTTCATTAAACCATAAACGATGGGGCCTTTGTCTTTGATTCCTTTTAGAATGCCAGCAAGTAATTTATTGAACAACAAAGGTACACCTAATAACATGGTGATTTGTCCTTCTTTTAGTTCTTTGAGCATTCTGGAAACTGCCATTGATTTAGCAAATACTATTTCAGCACCTACAGATAAGGATTCAATAAATACAGCTTGCATTGTGTAAGAGTGATGAATTGGTAAAAGGGCATAAAAAACATCTGTAGAATAGATTTTTAAGTTAGTTTGTGCAATATAACAGTCAGAAACAAGGTTTTTGTGGGAAAGCATTACTCCTTTAGGTGTTCCTGTTGTACCAGAAGTAAATAGAATTGCAGCAACGTCGTTTTCTGTTGCAACTTCAATGCTGGTTGTTTTTGTTGTTTCCAAAGAGTAAACGTAGGTGTCATTGTGTTTTGGAGACAAAGAAAAAATTTGTGCTCCGCAAGGTTTTTCGTTAAAATAATCGTATTTTTCCTCATCTACAAAGAAAAATAAGGGTTTCGATGTATTTAACAAGTTTTCCATTTCTGATTCATGAAGGGCATAATCAATAGGAACTATTGTTCCTCCTGCAAATAGAGTTGCTAAATAAACAGTTGCCCATTCAGGTGAGTTTTTCCCAGAAACTGCAACGTGAGTGCCTTTTTTTACTCCACCAGCACTAAGCCAAGCTGATAATTTTTCTACATTGCTTAATACTTCTGAATAGGTAAGAGTGTGCTTGTTTGGTGAAAAATCAGTAAAACAAGGTCTGTCTGGGTAACGTGCTACTGTAATACGAAGCATTTCTGGAAGGGTAGGCCATTCTCCAGTAAAAATTTTACCTCTCCATTCGTCTAAGAAGCTCCAAGGGGTTGTGTTTGATGCGTTTTTCATGTTTTATTCCTATAAAAAAAAATTAATTAATCGATATATATAATATGACACATTGAGAGTGTAAAATGTTGCAAAAAAAACAAAAATATTGTAGTTTTTTTACTTTTTTGGATATACTGTTGTTATATTAGAAATGGAGATAACGATTATTAGAAAAGCTATTTGCTGGATATTATTATTTATTTGTTCTACTTCATTTTATTCTTATTCTGTGCCACAAGATATGTCCTTGGAAGAAGCAGAAAAAGCAAGAAAAGAAATGGTGGAATATAGCAAACAGTTTGTTGGTGTTCCCTACGTTTATGGGGGAATCGACAAAAACGGTGTTGATTGTTCCGGGTTGATTTATATTGTGGCAAAAGAGTCTATTGGAGTTCAGTTGCCACGAACAACTTCTGCTTTATATGCTTCTGTTAGAGTGGTTGCAGATGACAAGAAAGAACCTGGAGATATTTTGTTTTTTAAGACTGTAGGAACTAAAATTTCTCATGTAGGATTATATCTAGGGAATAATCAATTTATTCACGCTGCAAGTTCAGGTCCTAATACAGGAGTTATAGTTTCATCCTTAAACGAAGAATATTGGAAAAGAACCTATATTGGTGCTGGTAAGTTTTTGCCTTCTGGAAAAGAAATTGAACAGGTTGCAAATTCTGTTGTTGGAGAAACAATAGATACTTATTCATCTGAAAAAAATAGTTTTTTTAGTAATGTGTTGTTAGAAGGTACTTTAACTGGGGATTGGCAATTTTTTACCGCAGATGATTTTCTTCTTAACTGGAGAGGTGTTTCCTTGGATGTTCATGGGCGGTATTTGGGAAAAAACATTCAGCCTGGAGTGGGATTTTCTTTTTCCTACGATCCAGCAATGGAAGTCTTTAAAATGCCACTGTATGTGTCTTTAAGTCTTGATAATGGAATTAGAGTTTATGCCGGACCTGTTTTTTCAATAGGAACTGCTGTTGAACCAGGAACTGCTAATCAAAGTGAACCCAAAAAAGTAAAACCTTCAATTTTTCCTGGAATTTTTGGGGTTTCTTGGCAAAGTCCTAGTTTAGATGTGGGAAGTGCAAAAATTTCCTTTGTTCAAGATATACATTATTGTGTGTTTAATGATAGTACTGGTGCTGCTTTGCCTTTTATTAATTCCTTAGCAGCAGGACTTGTCTTTTCTACAGGTTTCCGTGTAACATTCCCAATGTCAAATTTCTTTTAATATATGATATGTGTAGAGAAAAAATTATGAAAAAATTAGTTATTTTTGTGGTTCTAACTTTACTTTTTGCTATGACGTCCTGTACTCCAGGATTAAATATTTCTGTAGAAGAAGATGGAGAGATAAATTATTCATTTTCTGCAACATTAAAGGACGTGGTGGCAGATACGGTTCGTTCTTTTACAGGTGTTCCAGAATCAGTAAATCTTTTTAATGATCAGCAAATTCAAGATTCTTTAACTGAATCTGGGTTACAAAATGTTTCTGTGGCATTGCCAGATTTGTTATCAGTAAAGATTTCTGGAAGTATAAATGCTTCAAGTAAAAAAGACCTACAAGTTGAGGATAGGTTGCCTACTGTTCCTGGAGCCATAATACTTGCTAGTGAAAAACAAGCTGCAAACGATATTAAAACCCTAGAGCTTTCTTTGTCAAAAAAAGTTGTGAATCAGGTACTGGAATCTTTGCCAGTTGAAACTGTGGAATATGTTGACTTGCTTTCTGCACCGATTTTTACTGGCGAAGAGATATCTTCTTTGGAATATGTAGAGTTAATAGGAGCGATTTACGGGGCAACAGTGGCAAAGGCTTTAGAGGAAAGTTTTGTTGAGATTAACGTTTCTGTTCCTTCAAATGTTCGTAAGGCGGAAGCTTTGTTTTCTAATTGTAACACAAATATTTCTGGTAAGTCTGTTGAGTTTGTTATGCCTCTAGCGGATTTTTTGACTCAAAATCAAGAAGTGTCTTTTGTAGTTCAGTATTGATTTTGCAACTAAAAATAATATATTGTAATATAAATCTATTGACAAAAAACATATATATAGATATAGTTGTTAGACAAATCTTTTTGTTAGCACTTGCCTCTGTAGCTCAGTCGGCAGAGCGCAACCATGGTAAGGTTGAGGTCAGCGGTTCGATCCCGCTCGGAGGCTGGAGTTCTTAAAGGTAAAGTGTTTTTAATATGGAGGTCGCCAAATGGCCAGTAAGAAAAAGACAGCTGTAGAAATTATCGCATTACAGTGTTCAGAATGCAAACGCAAGAATTATACAACGTATAAAAATCGTAAAAATATTCAAGGTAAGCTTGAATTAAATAAGTATTGTCCTTTTGATCGCAAGCATACATTGCATAAGGAAACAAAGGCAAAATAAGGTGTCATTGCGTTTTGAAACGCTTGATATATTAGGTCAGTAGTTCTAATGGTAGAACGTCGGTCTCCAAAACCGAATGTTGAGGGTTCGAATCCTTCCTGGCCTGTATCTTATAAAATTAGGAACTGATATGAGAAAGATCGTCCGTTTTTTTAAAGAATGTGTCGCAGAGTTAAAGAAGGTTGTGTGGCCCTCTACCTCTGATGTTGTGTCTTCCGTAAAGGTTGTTTTAATATCGACAATTATTATTGCAGTTATTCTCGGTTTGCTTGACTGGCTCTTTGTAACTGGCATGAACCTAGTGTTTTAATCGCAGGCATTTGTATGGCAAGGGGTTGGTATATTCTACATACCTATACAGGGTATGAAGGCAAGGTAGAAAGGACTATTCGTTCGTATTTGGATATGGGTGATTTATCATCGGAAGTAGTATTAGATGTTAAAGTGCCTGTAGAAGAAGTAGTAGAAATAAAAGACGGCAAGAAAAAAACCTCAACAAAGAAATTTCTTCCTGGGTATATAATGCTTGAATTGGATTTGCCTGATATTGGATGGAAGGCGGTGTGTTCATCCATTCGAAGAATTCAAGGTGTAACAGGTTTTGTTGGAACGGCTTCTGGGGAAAAGCCAAGACCAATTTCATCTGATGAAGCAAAAACATTATTGCAAAAATCTGGCGAAATTAAGGGAGAGAAATCTACTCGTATGAAGCAGTCTTTTGCTGCTGGCGAGCAAGTTAAAATTGTTGATGGTGCTTTTGCTTCTTTCTCTGGAACAATCGAAGAAGTTAGCCTTGAAAAAAATAAGTTGCGTGTTATGGTTCAGATTTTTGGACGTGCAACACCTGTAGAGGTTGATTTGCTTCAAGTAGAGAAGATTTAATTTTTAGAATCTGGGTTTAAAAACCCAAGTGTTCTTGCTTTGGGAGAGGTGGACTGCGTTGCATGTAACCACCTCGCTAGATAGAGGCTAAAAAGCCTTTGTTATACCAATTTAAGGAGTATATATGGCAAAGAAAAAGGTGACGGCTGTTATCAAATTGCAGTGTCCGGCTGGAAAGGCGACTCCAGCTCCTCCTGTTGGACCAGCTCTTGGTCCTCATGGTGTAAGCGCTCCGCAGTTTGTTCAACAGTTTAATGACAAAACTAAGTCAATGGAGCCTGGTCTAATTGTTCCTGTAATAATCACAGTTTATCAGGACAAGAGTTTTACTTTTGAACTCAAGACCCCACCTGCAGCAGTACTTATTAAAAAGGCTGTTGGTTTAGAAAAGGGAGCTGCTAATCCCTTGCGTGATAAGGTAGCAACATTGTCTAAAGAAAAATTAGAAGAAATTGCAAAGACAAAGATGCCTGACATCACAGCAAATGACATCGAAGCGGCAAAAAAGATTATTGCCGGAACTGCCCGCAGTATGGGTGTAGAGGTGGAGCGGTAATATGAAACACGGAAAAAACTATCGCGAATCGCTAAAAAAATACGATCCAACAAAATTGTATAGTTTGGAAGAAGCTTGTAAGTTGGTAAAAGAACTTAAGTTTGCAAAATTTGATGAAACAGTAGAGGTTCATGTTAATTTGCGTCTTACAAAAAGCCAAACTATGAGAGATACTTTAGTATTCCCAAATCAGTTTAGAGGCGAGAAAAAAGTTCTTGTTTTCTGTAAAGAAGACAGAGTAAAAGAAGCTTTAGACGCTGGTGCTGCATATGCAGGTGCTGATGAATACATCGAAAAAGTAAAGGGTGGTTGGCTAGACTTTGATGTTGCAGTTGCAACCCCTGATATGATGAAAGATGTAGGTCGTTTGGGTATGGTTCTTGGTCGAAAAGGATTGATGCCTAATCCTAAAACAGGTACTGTTACTGCAGATATTGCAAGTGCTATTGCCGAACTAAAAAAAGGACGAACAGAGTTCCGTGCTGACAAAACAGGTGTAGTGCATATTGCTGTTGGTAAAGTATCTATGGATACAGATAAAATTGTGGAGAACGTACAAACTCTATTGTCAGAAATTATCAGAAAAAAACCTGCAGATGCGAAATCTGGTTTTGTTCAGACTGTTTCTGTAAACTCTACAATGGGTCCTGGTGTTTGGGTAAACTATAAGGAAGGAGAATAACTATGGCTATGAAGGCAAAGAAACTCCAGCCTGCAAAGGTTGAAGCTATTTCAGCTGCAAAAGAAGTATTGTCTGGTTGTTCAGATTATATCTTTACAGATTACCGAGGCTTGACTGTAGGACAGATTTCTGAACTTAGAAATAAGCTTAGGGAAAAGAATTGTAGCTTCAAAGTTATTAAAAACAACTTTGCTCAAATTGCTTTTGATGAATTGAAAGTAGAAGGTGTTGCAGATTATTTAACTGGTCCAACTGCTATTGCTCTTTCAACAGAAGATACAAATGAAGTAGCAAAAGTTTTGTATGACTTTGCAAAAGATGTTCCTGCTTTGCAGATTAAAGGTGGTGTAATTGAGAAAGAAATTTACGACGCTGACAAGTTAGAAGCTTTCTCAAAGTTACCTGGAAAGAAACAGTTGATTGCTATGATTATGTCTACAATCAACGCTCCTGTTCAAAAGCTTGCTGCAACATTGCAGGCCTATGTGGACAAAAAATCAGAGGGTGGCGAAGCGGCTGCCGAATAATCGGTTCCGTAGGTACACGGCAGTTTGTCGGTAACCGCCCTCGTAAAAGTAGCAGTCAGGCTTCAGGTGCTGTCGTCCTGTCTGCATATAAATTATGCCTATTTTAAGGAGAAGATAATATGGCAGCTCTTACTACAGATCAGATTCTTGATGCAATCGCTTCAATGACAGTGATGGAAGCTTCCGAGCTTGTTAAAGCTATGGAAGAAAAATTTGGTGTTACCGCCGCAGCTCCTGTAATGATGGCTGGTGCTGTTCCTGGTGGTGCAGCTCCTGCAGCAGAAGAACAATCAGAGTTCAATGTAACTTTGGAAAGTGCTGATGCTTCTAAGAAAATTGCAGTTATCAAAGCTGTACGTGCAATTACAGGTCTCGGCTTGAAAGAAGCAAAAGACCTAGTTGATGGTGCACCTAAGACTTTGAAAGAAGGCGTTTCTAAAGAAGAAGCTGAAAAAATCAAGAAAGAAGTTGAAGAAGCAGGCGGCGTTGTTAAGATTGCATAAGTCTTATGCCGTTAAAATGCCGTGTTGGGGAAAATCTGACACGGCTATCATTTCAGTTGTTTTTGATTTCTCAAAACTGTTTTCAAAAGTGCTGCCGAAAAACATAGGTTTTTTCGGTGGCTGTATCTGTCTAAATGACATAACGTCAAGGGGGATTTGATGTTCGCAAAGAGCCGGACGATCAATCGTCAATACATTGGTAAAAATATTCAAGATTTTATGGAGCTTCCTAATCTCATAGACATTCAGTTGTCGTCCTATGAGAGTTTTTTGCAGAAACAGAAGTTGGATAACCACGAAGAATTGGCTGAACAGGGTTTGCAAGAAGTTTTTACTTCTACGTTTCCTATTGAAAGCCCAAATGGGGATATGTTCCTTGAATATGAATATTATGAGCTTGACGAAGAAAATATTAAACTTTCCGAATTAGAGTGTAAGCAAAAGGGGTTGACCTATTCTGTGCCGCTCAAAGCTCGAATTAATTTGAATTTTCAACAAACAGGCGAAATTCGTCAAAAAGATATATATATGGGAGACATTCCGTTAATGACGGATCGTGGTACATTTATTATTAATGGTGCAGAACGTGTTGTGGTTTCCCAAATTCACCGTTCACCTGGTGTTATTTTCAGCAATGAAAAAGGTGTTTATTCTAGCCGAATTATTCCTTATCGTGGAAGCTGGTTGGAATTTGAAATTGATCAGAAAAAAGAATTGATTTACGCAAAAATTGACCGAAAAAAACGAATTTTGGGTACAATCTTTCTGCGTGCTCTTGGTATAAATACTCGTGAAGAAATTATTCGCTGCTTTTATGATGTTGAATCTGTGAAAGTAGGTTCAACTCAAGAAGAAAAAGAAGCTTTGGTTGGACGTGTTCTTGCAACAGGTGTTTATGTTACAGATGCTGAATCTGGTGAAAGTAAAAAACTTTATCCTGCTGGAGAGAAACTATATCTTCACAATGTGGATGAATTGGTTCTCCATGGGATTACAGATTTGCAAGTTATTCGGTTTGCAAAGCCTGGGGACGAAAAAGATACATCTTTAAGTTCTCAGATGATTATCAACTGCTTTGACAGAGAAGAAATTCGTTTTACTAGTGAAGATTCTAACTCTGATGAACCAACAAAAGAAGATGCATTAGCTGCTGTTTATTCAGTGCTTATGCCTGGTGAGCCAATTACAGTAGAAGCTGCAGAGAAAGATCTTACTTCTATGTTCTTTTCTTTACGCCGTTATGATCTTGGTCGTGTCGGTCGTTACAAATTGAACAAAAAATTCAATTACGAGCAGCCTTTTGAAGATCACACACTTGTAAAAGAAGATATCATCGCCACAATGAAATATTTAATTCAAGTTTCAGTTGGTGATGCAAACTGTGATGATATTGACCACTTAGGCAATCGTCGTGTTCGTTCTGTTGGGGAGTTGATGACTAATCAGTTAAAAACAGCTTTTAGCAGAATGGAAAGAATTGCTAAAGAACGCATGAGTCTAAAAGAAACTGAAACAATGAAGCCACAGGATTTAATTTCTATTAAACCTATTGTGGCAACAATTAAAGAATTCTTTGGTTCTAGCCAGTTGTCTCAGTTTATGGATCAGGTTAATCCTTTGGCTGAATTAACTCATAAGCGACGTCTTAATGCCTTAGGTCCTGGAGGTCTTTCTAGGGATAGAGCAGGGTTTGAAGTTCGTGATGTTCACTATACTCACTATGGTAGAATGTGTCCTATCGAAACTCCTGAAGGTCCAAATATTGGTCTTATTGTTTCTTTAGCTATATATACTCGTGTAAATGATTACGGATTCCTAGAGGCTCCTTATAGAAAGGTTGAAAACGGAAAAGCCACTAGTCAAGTTGATTATCTTTCTGCTATGGACGAAGACAGATATTATATTGGTCAGGTTTCTGTAAATATGCATGAAGATGGATCTTTTGATACTGAACAAGTTTCTTGTAGACATCAAGGGGATTATACAACTCGTTCGCCAAAAGATATTCAATATATGGATGTTTCACCTAAGCAGATTATATCTGTCTCAGCTGCTCTTGTTCCTTTCTTAGAGCATGACGACGCAAACCGAGCACTTATGGGGTCCAACATGCAACGTCAGGCTGTTCCTCTTTTGTTCCCAGAACCACCTCATGTTGGAACTGGTATGGAAGCAAAATGTGCCTATGATTCAGGTGTATTAATAAAAGCAAAGCGTTCAGGTGAAGTTGTTTTTGTTACTTCAGATTTGGTTCGTGTTAAGCCAGATGAACAGAGAAATCCAGATGATTTTGACGAATATCCATTGCTTAAGTATCAAAGAACAAATCAGGATACTTGTTACCATCAACGCCCAATAGTTGAACTTGGTCAGCACGTTGAAAAAGGTGGCGTTTTGGCTGATGGTCCAGCAACATTTAATGGAGAATTGGCATTAGGACGAAATATCCTTGTAGGATTTGTTCCATGGAATGGTTATAACTACGAAGACGCTATTTTAATTTCTCAACGTGTTGTAAAAGAAGATATGTTTACTTCTATACATATCAAAGAATTTACTTTGGATATTCGAGAAACGAAACTTGGTCCAGAAAAGATTACTCGAGAAATTCCAAATACTAGCGAAAAAACTTTAGACAATTTGGATGCTGAAGGTATAATCCGTATTGGTGCAAAGGTTCGCTCAGGAGACATTCTTGTTGGTAAGGTAACTCCAAAAACAGAAACAGAAACCACTCCTGAATTTAAATTATTGAATTCAATTTTCGGTGAAAAAGCAAAAGAGGTACGTGACTCATCTTTGCACGTTCCTCATGGAATTGAAGGGACTGTAATTGATGTTCAGCGTTTACGCCGTTCCGAAGGTGACGATTTGAACCCAGGTGTTGACGAAGTAGTTAAAGTATTTATTGCTACTAAACGAAAGCTCCGCGAGGGAGATAAAATGGCTGGTCGTCACGGAAACAAAGGTATCGTTGCTCGAATTCTTCCAGTAGAAGATATGCCATATTTAGAGGATGGTACTCCTTTGGATATCTGTTTGAATCCTTTGGGTGTTCCTTCTCGAATGAATATCGGACAGATTATGGAATCAGAGTTAGGTTTGGCTGGTAAATATCTTAATCAATGGTACGAAGCTCCTGTATTCCAGTCTCCTACAAATGAACAAATTGAAGAAAAACTAAAAGAAGCCGGTTTCAATGCCAATTCAAAAGCAATTTTACGAGATGGTCAAACAGGTGAACCTTTTCAAAACGAAGTTTTTGTTGGTGTAATTTACTTTATGAAACTTGCTCACTTGGTTGATGACAAAATGCACGCTCGTTCAACAGGGCCTTATTCACTTGTAACACAGCAGCCTTTGGGTGGTAAAGCTATGTTTGGTGGTCAGCGTCTTGGAGAAATGGAAGTATGGGCTTTAGAGGCTTATGGTGCTGCAAATACTTTGCAAGAGTTGTTGACAATTAAGTCTGACGATATGAATGGACGCTCGAAAATATACGAAGCCATTGTTAAGGGAGAACCTTCTTCAGCTGCTGGAGTTCCTGAATCTTTCAATGTTTTGGTTCAAGAATTACGTGGGTTGGCTTTGGATTTTACGATTTATGATGCAAAAGGTAAGCAAATTCCGCTTACAGAACGGGATGAAGAGCTTATTAAAAAAACAACTGGCTCTGATTTCTAAATAAGGGGAAACAAATGCGGGATATTCACGATTTTGACAGTTTGATGATTAAACTTGCTTCACCAGAAGCTATCCGTTCATGGTCTTATGGTGAAGTTAAGAAACCAGAAACAATAAACTACCGAACTTTACGTCCGGAAAAAGAAGGACTCTTTTGTGAGCGTATTTTTGGTACTACAAAAGAATGGGAATGTTTCTGTGGTAAATTCAAATCAATTCGCTACAAGGGTGTAGTTTGTGACCGTTGTGGAGTTGAAGTTACTCACTTTAAAGTTCGCCGTGAACGAATGGGCCATATTGAATTGGCAGCCCCTGTTTCACATATTTGGTACTACCGTTCTGTACCTTCTCGCATGGGATTGCTACTTGATATGAAAGTGGCTGATCTTAGATCTGTTCTTTACTACGAAAAATATATCGTTATTGATGCTGGTGATACTGACTTAAAGAAAATGAGTTTGTTGACAGAAGACCAGTATAATGAAAACTTAGATCGTTACGGTGGTTCTTTTACTGCTGGAATGGGTGCGGAAGCAATTAAGACCTTGCTGGAAGGATTAAACCTAGATGAATTAGCTGTTGAACTAAGAGCCAAAATGGTTGAAAAAGGTCAAAAAAGCGATAAGCATCTTTTAAAAAGAATCCAAATTGTAGAAGATTTTCGTTCTTCTGGTAACAAATGTTCTTGGATGATTTTGGATGTAATTCCAGTAATCCCACCTGATTTACGACCTATGGTTCAGTTGGATGGTGGTCGTTTTGCTACTTCTGATCTAAACGATTTGTATAGACGGGTTATTAATCGTAACAACCGATTAAAACGACTAATGCAACTTTCTGCACCAGATATTATTATTCGCAACGAAAAAAGAATGTTGCAAGAAGCTGTTGATGCATTGTTTGATAATACAAAACGCAAACGTGTTGTAAAAGGTGCTTCCAGTAGGCCTCTGAAATCAATTTCTGATATGCTTAAGGGTAAACAGGGTCGTTTCCGACAGAACCTGTTGGGTAAGCGTGTTGACTATTCTGGACGTTCTGTAATTGTCGTAGGACCAGAACTGAAGTTATGGCAATGTGGTTTGCCAACAAAAATGGCTTTGGAATTGTTTAAACCTTTCATTATGAAGCGCTTGGTTGATAAAAATGTTGTTTTCAATGTAAAGAAAGCAAAAATGATGGTTGAACAAGAAGCCCCAGAAGTTTTTAACATTCTTGATGAAGTTGTTAAAGAGCATCCTGTTATGTTGAATCGTGCTCCTACCTTACATCGCTTAGGTATTCAAGCTTTTGAACCTGTGCTTGTGGAAGGAAAAGCAATCAAACTTCACCCATTAGTTTGTCATGCCTTTAATGCAGACTTTGATGGTGACCAGATGGCTGTTCACGTACCATTAACACAAGCAGCTCAGATGGAATGTTGGACATTAATGTTGTCTGCTAGAAATATTCTTGACCCAGCTAACGGAAAAACAATCGTTTATCCTTCTCAGGACATGGTTTTAGGAATTTATTATTTAACTAAGATTAAACCAAATGCCAAAGGACAAGGCAAGCGTTTTAGTTCTGTAAGCGAAGTTTTCCTAGCAGCAGAGTCCAAGAGTATTGATTGGCAAGCAGAAATCCGAGTTCCTGTTTACAAAGCACCATATAATGGTGAAGTTATAAATACTACAGCAGGTAGGCTTAAGTTTAACGAAGATATGCCAGCAGAAGTTTCATTTATAAATAAACTTTTGGGTAACAAAGAACTTAAAGAACTTATCGAAAAAGTTTATAATGAACAAGGCTCTTGGCTGACAGTTCAAATGCTTGATGCTATCAAAGCAATTGGTTACAAATATGCAACTTTCTTTGGTGCTACTATTTCAATGGATGACATCATAGTTCCTCCTGAAAAGGTAGAAATGATTGAAAAGGCAAACAAAGAAGTTGAAAAGATTCAAAAGCAGTATCTTGAAGGTCGAATCACACAGGACGAAAGATATAACAATGTTTGTGATACTTGGACAAAGACAAACGAAGAATTAACAAACATAATGATGAAAAATCTTGAAAAGGACAAAGATGGTTTTAACACAATTTACATGATGTCTGATTCTGGAGCTCGAGGTAGTAAAACTCAGATTCGTCAGTTAGCTGGTATGCGTGGTCTTATGGCTCGTCCTAATGGTGACATTATTGAATTGCCAATTCGTGCGAACTTCAAAGAAGGTTTGTCTGTTATTGAATTCTTTATTTCAACAAACGGTGCTCGAAAGGGTCTTTCAGATACCGCTTTGAAAACTGCTGAAGCTGGTTATTTGACTCGACGTCTTGTTGATATTGCACAAGATGTTGTTGTAACCGAAGATGATTGTGGAACAATTAACGGTATTGAATATACAGCAATTAAACAAGGTGACGAAGTTGTAGAACCTCTAAAAAATCGAATTGTTGGTCGCTATACTTTGGAACGAGTACTTCATCCAATTACACAAGAACTTTTATGTGATGTAAACGAATATATTACAGAAGAACTTGCTGAAAAGATTGATAACGCTGGTGTTGAAAACGTAAAACTTAGAACTGTTCTTACCTGTGAAAGTCGTTATGGTGTTTGTTGTAAGTGTTACGGAAGAAACTTGGCTCATAACAAGATTGTCGAAATTGGTGAAGCTGTTGGTATTATTGCCGCTCAATCCATTGGACAACCTGGTACCCAGTTAACCATGCGTACATTCCATGTTGGTGGTACAGCATCTAAGGTTAGTGAGGACAATAGAATTGTACTGAAATACCCTGTTCTTATTGAAAAAATTTCTGGTACTCATGTAAATATGCCTAACAGATCTCAGTTGTTTACTCGTAAAGGCTCTATGGTTGTAACTAGAGTTTTAAACAAATATCAATTAGATTCAAAGGATACTCTGCTAGTTGCAGACGGAGACCGTGTTTCAAAAGATGTTCCATTGTTTAAAAAAGATGGAAAGGAAGTGATTTCGGCTGATGTAGCACGTATTTTGATTCGTGATGATATGATGTACTTAACTTCAAGTGACCAAAAACTTGAAATACAAAATGGTTCAGAAGTTATTGTTAAAGTAGATGATTATGTTCCAGAAGGTGAAACAATTGCCACCTTTGATCCATATTCAGAACCTATTATTGCAGAAGTTGAAGGTTATGTTCATTATGAAGATATTATTCCTGGTTCAACTTTGGTAGAAAATATCGACGAAGAAACAGGTAAGATTGAAAAAACTATTAGTGAATTGCACCTTGAAACAAAGCAGCCTAGGGTTTTGATTACTGATGAAGCAGGTAATGAATTGGGAAGTTATTATCTTCCTGCTGGAGCTGTTTTGTTAGTGGACGATAAAGCTCAAATTTCAGCTGGTACAATTATCGCTAAGATGCTAAAAGAAGCTTCTAAGACAAGCGATATTACTGGTGGTTTGCCCCGTGTTGCTGAATTGTTTGAAGCTCGTAAACCAAAAGTTCCTGCTGTATTAGCTCAAATTTCTGGTACTGTACAGTTTAAAGGAATTATCAAAGGTAAGCGTTTAGTTGTAGTTGTTGACGAATATGGTAAGACATTTGATCATCTGGTTCCTATGCAAAGACGATTGCTTGTTCGTGATGGCGATACCGTAGAGGCAGGTGAAAAACTTTGTGATGGTTCATTTAGCCCTCACGATATTTTGGCTATCCTTGGTGAAAATGCTTTGCAGAATTATTTGATGGACGAAATTCAGCAAGTTTATCGTACTCAGGGTGTAAATATCAACGACAAACACATTGGTGTTATTGTTCGTCAGATGTTACGCAAAGTTGAAGTAGTTGCTGTTGGTGATACCAAGTTCATTTTTGGTCAACAAATAGATAAATATAAGTTCCATGCTGAAAACCGCCGAGTTATCGAAGAAGGTGGACAGCCAGCTATTGCTAGACCAATGTTCCAAGGAATTACCAAAGCTGCATTGAATATTGATTCATTCATTTCGGCAGCTTCATTCCAGGAAACAACAAGGGTTTTAACAAATGCAGCTATTGCTGGTGCAGTTGATAATCTACATGGTTTGAAAGAAAATGTTACAATCGGACATTTGATTCCTGCAGGTACTGGAATCAAAAATTATCGCAATGTAAAATTATTTGATGACCGAGTTGCTGATTTGGATGAACAGATGAACGAAATCATTGAGCGACGTAGACTTGAAAAAGAGCAAGAAGCTCAAATGTCTGATATTTCATTTGAATCAGAAGAAGACTAATCAAAAAGCCGTTGCATAATTGACATAGCAACGGCTTTTCTGCTAGACTAACATTCACTTGTCATTATAGATAGGTGTTTAATTTGCCAAATTTAGCCGGAGTGCTGCCGGTAGAATATAGGAGAAAGGCTAATGCCTACAATTAATCAATTAATTCGTCATGGACGTAAATCCATTGCGAACAGAACTAAGTCTCCCGCGCTTCAGAGCTGTCCGCAAAAACGTGGTGTATGTACCCGTGTTATGACTGTTACGCCCAAAAAACCGAACTCAGCTTTACGTAAAGTTGCTCGTGTTCGCCTTGGCAATGGATTTGAAGTTACTGCATATATTCCTGGTATAGGACATAACTTGCAGGAGCACTCCGTTGTTCTTATTCGTGGTGGTCGTGTTAAAGACCTTCCTGGTGTTCGCTACCATATTATTCGTGGTGCAAAAGATACTCTCGGTGTAGAGGATCGTAAACGTGGACGCTCTAAATATGGTGCTAAGCGACCTAAGGCATAAGGAGATAAAGAATGGGTAGAAAAAATAAGAGTGTAAATCGTCCTATTGCTCCTGATGCAAAGTATAATAGTGTTGTTGTGTCAAAATTCGTAACACGTATGATGATTGATGGAAAAAAAGCAACTTGTGTACGTATTATTTACGAAGCCTTGGATATGTTAAAGGCAAAGACAGACAAAGAACCTTTGGAAGTATTTCTCAAAGCTCTGGACAATGTAAAACCTATGGTTGAAGTTAAATCTCGCCGTGTAGGTGGTGCTACATACCAAGTTCCTATTGAGATTCGTGAAACTCGTCGCGAAGCACTAGCAATGCGTTGGATTATTAATGCTGCTAGAGCAAAGAGTGGTCATGGTATGGGTGAATGCCTTGCCAACGAGTTATTGGATGCATTCAATAATACTGGAACTGCATACAAGAAGAAGGAAGATACCCACAAAATGGCAGAAGCAAATAAGGCTTTCGCACATTATAGATGGTAGTCTGATAAAAGGGACTGTTTCTAATTTATTATTGGCTATGAAATTTAATAATTTTGTATTCTAATGGTATTTTAGACAGTTCCTTTATTTTTAAATTAGTATTATTTAAAAAAAACAAAATGTTGCAATTCACATATTTAATGCTTAACTTACAGAAGCTAGTTTCATGGGACTTAATAGCATTGACCCAGACTTAAAACTATAGTAAAATTATAAAAATATAGTGGGATTACTGGAATTTAAAATACTTGGAGTCCTTAAAAAAATAATCTGGAGAAAATATGAACGGGGGAAGTCTTTTCCTACAACAGCTTATAAATGGGCTGTCTTTAGGTAGTATATATGCTTTGATTGCACTTGGCTATACTATGGTATACGGAATCGTAAAGTTGATTAACTTTGCTCATGGTGATATTTTGATGCTGGGAGCGTATTCCGGCTATTTTGTTTTACGCTGGCTAGGAACAACTCCTTTAGCAATGGCAGTGGCTTTTATTTTTGCAATGATTGTTTGTGCTGTTGTTTCTCTTTTAATGGAAAGATTAGCCTATAGACCTTTGCGACAAGCTCCAAGACTTAATTCTTTGATTACAGCCATCGCAATTTCATTGATACTTCAGAATGGAGTTCGTGTTCTTCCTTTTATTGGTCCTAACCCAAGACAATATCCAACCATGGAAACTGTAAATATTTCCTTTGGCAATTTTTCCATTTCCAACATTCAGTTGGTAGTTATTATATTGTCTGCCGTATTAATGGTTATTTTAAATTATATCATTAATTACACAAAAATTGGAAAGGCGATGCGAGCTGTTTCCTACGATTTGCAAGCAGCCAGTTTAATGGGAATATCAGTTAATAAAACAATTTCTTTTACCTTTGCGTTAGGTGCAGTTTTGGCAGCCTGTGGTGGTGTTTTGTATGCAAGTGCTTACCCTCAAATTGATCCCACAATGGGAACAATGCCAGGCTTAAAAGCCTTTGTTGCAGCTGTTTTAGGTGGAATAGGTTCAGTGCCAGGTGCTATGTTAGGTGGGTATATTTTAGGTATTGCAGAAACATTGACAAAAGGATATTTGCCATCTCAGTATGCAGATGCAATTTCTTTTTCAATTCTGATAATTATTTTATTAGTTAAGCCCACGGGAATTATGGGTGAAAAAATCAGAGTAAAGGTATAAAAATGAAAAATAAAACGTTACGAAATATGTTAATTCCCGGTTGTGTGGCTATTTTAGCAGTTTTTGTTCCCGGATTATTAATTTCATTGAATGTAATTGATGCATATACTGCACAAATTATTACTCTTGGTGGTATAAATGCAATTATGGCAATAAGTGTAAATGTTGTATGTGGAATTACAGGTCAGCTTTCTTTAGGACAAGCAGGATTTATGGCTATAGGTTCATATGTAACAATTATTTTGACTCAGACATTAGGTTTTCCTATGCCAGCAAGTATTATTATTGCCATGTTAGTTACCATGATTTTTGGTATTTTAATTGGATTTCCTACATTAAAACTTCAAGGAGATTATCTTGCTATTGTTACCTTGGGATTTGGTGAAATAATTCGAGTAATTTTGGTAAACCTAAAATCAATAACTGGTGGAGCAAACGGGTTGCGTTTTACAACAATTTTAGCAGCCAGAGCAGATTATGCTTATTTGCTTATAATCGGTATGTTGGTTGTAGTAATTATTTTGTTGCAAAATTTTTTAAGGTCAACCTATGGCCGTGCAATTTTGGCAGTTAGAGAAGATGAAATAGCTGCAAATTCCAATGGTGTTGATGTATTTAAATATAAAATGATTGGCTTTGCTATTGCTTCTGCCATCGCAGGTTTTGGTGGTGCTTTGTACGCACCCTTTATTGGATTTGTAAAACCAGACCTTGCTTCTTTTAATCGAAGTATAGACTACTTAATATTTGTAGTTTTAGGTGGAATGGGTTCAATAACAGGCTCTGTAATCGCAGCCTTTGTTTTAACCTATTTGCAAGAATTTTTACGATTTTTACAAGATTTCCGTTTGTTAATATATCCATTAATTTTAATTTTTGTAATGTTGTTCCGTCCTCAAGGTTTATTAGGAATGAAAGAAGTTTCTTTTGTTAAATTGTGGGATAAATTTTGTAATTTTATAAAAAAGAAATCAAAAAAAGAAGATCCTTCTACGGAGGTGAATTGAAATGTCTGAAAAGAATAAACTTCTTCATGCAAATGATGTTTCCATTGTCTTTGGAGGATTAAGAGCTGTAAGTAATTTTTCTTGCGACTTGTATGAAGGTGAATTGGTCGGATTGATTGGACCAAACGGAGCAGGTAAAACAACAGTATTTAATATGCTTTCAGGTATTTATGTTCCAACAGAAGGTGAAATTGTGTTTTGGGACAAAGAAGGAAAAGTTCATGTTGCTTCAAAAAAGACACCAGCACAGTTGAATCGAATTGGTATAGCAAGAACATTCCAAAATATTCGTTTGTTTAACAAACTTTCAGTTGCAGATAATGTTAGAATTGCTTTGCATAGTCAAAGGAAAGTGAATCCATTGGATGTTTTGTTTCGTACTCCAAGATTCCGCCGTGACGAAAAAGTAATGACAGAAAAAGTAGAAGAATTACTTTCTTTGTTTAAAATTCAAGACAAAAAAGATGAATTGGCAGGAAATCTACCTTACGGAGAGCAACGTAAACTAGAAATAGTAAGAGCCTTGGCTTCAAACCCTTCTTTGCTTCTTTTAGATGAACCTGCTGCAGGTATGAACCCACAAGAAACTGATGAATTAATGAAACTTATTGCTTTTATTAGAAAAGAGTTCAATTTAACAATTTTGCTCATTGAACACGATATGCATTTAGTTATGGGAATCTGCGAAAGGATTATGGTTTTGGATTATGGTAGAATCATTGCCAGTGGCTCACCTGAGGAAATTAGAAATAACCCAGACGTAATAAGGGCTTATCTTGGTACAGATAATGTACAGGAGGAAAAATAATGCTTACTGTAACAAATTTAAATGTTTCATATGGAGCAATTAAAGCCCTAAGAGGCATTTCCTTTGATGTAAAGCAAGGAGAAATAGTTACTCTAATTGGTTCAAATGGTGCAGGAAAAACTACAACGTTACATTCAATTTCAAATATCATAAAAAAAGAATCGGGCTCAGTAATATTTAACGGCGAAGATATTTCTTCTTTGGCACCAGATATGATTGTTCGCCAAGGTTTGATTCAAGTTCCAGAAGGCAGACGTATTTTTGCAAACTTAACAGTAAAAGAAAACCTAGAAATGGGTGCTTTTACAAGAAAAAATACTGCAGAAATAAAGCAAGACATGGTTAAAGTATTTGACTTGTTCCCAAGACTTAAAGAAAGAATTAAACAGATTGCAGGAACTCTTTCTGGTGGGGAACAACAGATGTTAGCCATGGGACGTGCTTTAATGTCAAAGCCTCAGCTTTTGTTACTAGATGAACCCTCTATGGGGTTAGCACCAATTTTGGTAGACGAAATTTTTGCTATTATCCAAGAGATTAATCGTGCTGGAACAACGATATTGCTTGTTGAACAAAATGCTTTTAAAGCATTGTCTATTGCAAATAGAGCTTGTATTCTGGAAACAGGACTTGTTACAAAAGCTGGTAATGCAGAGGATTTAATTCGAGACGATTCAGTAAAAGCTGCCTATTTAGGTGGTTAGTTTATCAATATAAAGATTTTCAAGGAGGTTTAAGAATGATTGTAGCCAATGTTATGACAAGAAACCCTGTATTTGTTTCACCTGAAATGTCGGTGAATGATGTAAGAGCCTTGATGACAAGGGAAAAAATTGGTAAATTACCAGTTTTAGACAAAAACAACAGACTTGTAGGAATTGTGACAAAAAAAGACTTAGTAAAAGCTGGACCTTCTGGTGCAACAACCCTAGACATGTATGAAATTAGTTATTTGCTTTCTAAGTTAAAAGTAGAAAAAGTAATGGAAAAGAATGTTCTTACAGTTCAACAAACAGAAGTTGTAGAAGAAGCTGCTAGAATAATGGCAGATTCTGCTGTTGGTTGTTTGCCAGTTTTAAAAGGTGATTTACTTGTTGGTATTATTACTGAAACTGACTTATTCCGAGCTTTTGTTGATATGTTTGGAGCAAGACACTCAGGTGTTAGAGCCACTTTCCAACTGGAAGAAAAACCTGGAATGTTAGCTACTTTGGCAAGAAATATTGCAGACAAAAATGGCAATATTGTTTCTCTTGTAACCTTCGATGGCGAAGATTTGTCTAAACGTAGATGTACTTGCAAAGTATCTGGAATAGAAAAAAAGGAAATGGAAGAAATTATTACTTCTTGTGGATCTAAGCTAGAAGATATTCGTTAGTTTTTTATTTTACTTTTAAATTTAATTTCAAAGCGTCCGATTTAAATAAAATATAAATCGGACGCTTTTTTTGCTAAATTTAGCTTGCTTGTTTGGCTTTTATAGAAATTTGCAATGGTTTTGGTTCTGGCTTTCTAGGAATATTAATTGTTAATACTCCCTTGTCGAATTCTGCTGAAACATTTTGTTCATCAATATCCTGTGGCAAAGAAAAACTTCTGCTAAAAGACATGGTTTTTCTTTCTCGAATTAGCCAATCGCCACTTTTTTCTTCTTCTTTTTTTTCTTCCTTTACAGAAGAAATAGTTAGAATTCTTTCTTTAAGATTGATTTCAACATCATTTTCTGTGACGCCAGGTAAATCCATGTCTAAAACATAGGCATCTGGGGTTTCACGAACATCTACCTGAGGGGTAACTCTAGATGATGCAGCTGAAATAGGTGCCATGCTAGACAAGTTGCGATCAATTACATCGAATAAATCGGATGTAAACCTTGGGTTAAAAAAAGCTAATGAGTTCATATTGTACCTCCAATAAATTTACTAATTAATAAGCATTTTTTTGCTTTTCTCTACTAAAAAGTATAGCAATTTTTGTGCCAATTTTCAAAAAATCGGGAAAAATTAAAAAAATGTTGTAAAATTTGGCATTTTTAGTGAAAAAAAGAATTTTTTAGAAGAAAAAACACTATTTTTTTTATTTTAACCAAAAAAAACAAAAAGAATGTAGTATAAGGATACAAAGCAAATGTGTAAAAATGACACAAAAAACATAAAAAAAGCAAAAAAATGGAGCATAAATACTTATAAATTTTCTAACATGTTGATTTTTTAGGTTAATGCAGTGTATTATAGCATTGCATGGATAATTTGGCTGAAAACCTATTGATTCAGTTTTTAAGAACTCAATGTGGATCCTTTACTGTAAAAGATATTATGGAAGGATTAGATGCTATTGGGATAAAAACTGACAGCAGAGATATTACCAGTTTCCTTACTTCAGTACCTTCGGTATTTGCCTTACAAAATGGCAGATATGTTACAAGGGCAGGGGCGTTTACAGATTCATATTTTTCTATTCGTCCAACAAAGGCGGAAGTGTTAGGCAATTTTCTTTTAGTAGGCCATAGATGTATCCCTTTTGTGGATTATGATAATCCAGCCGGAAGTACTCGTATGTTGTTTGGCAATGATATTTTACCTCAAAAAGAAATGGAATTTTCTGTGGCTGATGCTTTCCCATATTTTTCACTCTATGGTGAAGAATATGCTTTGCAATATATGCTTTCAGATGCAGCCTCTGACCAAAATATACGTAGTCAGCTTGAGGATGATATGGGGAAGCAAATAAAACTTACTGTTGTAGATATGACAGAAGTTTATAAATCATGCAATTTTCAAGTAGGTGATATGTTGTCTGCAATGGTTGTTGATTGGAACAAATCAATTGTTGCAATAAAACCAGTATGCGAAAAAAGGGAAACACCTTTTCAATCATTGCCAGTAGATAAAAAGCGAGCAAAATGGTGTTCAGTTTTAGAAAATGCTTTGCTAGAAAGTTTTATTTTATATGGTCCAGGACTTTCTATTGAAGATCAACTAGCAAAAGTTTTTTTTACTTATCATTATGATTTATGCAATCCATATGCAGACACAATTGAGCATTTTCTAAAAAAATCAAAAAAAATAGGCATAGAATACTATGGTGTAGAAACAAGACTTTGGTATAAAGGAAAAGAAGTTCCTGCTGTAGGAGTCTGGATGTCTTCTGCCGAAGACGAAAATAATCAAATTAATCATTTATACGGATGCATTCAAGATTCACCCTTGTCTTTTCCAGTTTTACAGGAAGTCTTGGATGCTTGTATTTTAGATTGTTTTTTTAATAAAATAACAGTTGATAATAATATTTTAAAAAAAATGTTTCCAGAAAATTTGATTCTTAGTGAAACGGAAAAAAAAGGTATATTAAATATTGTATTTAATCGAAAAGAAGAATTAGAAAAAAAATATAATTGGTTTGCGGATTACGAAATTGGCTCCATAAGAAATAAGTTACTAAAGTTGTACATGAAAATTGCTTCCTTCGTATTTGAATTGGACAATGTAAAGTTCAGTTTGCAAACTTTGCCACAGCAACCTATTGTAATTCTTACTCAACTTTTAAATCATTCTCGATTCATGTTGGAATCAATAGTAAATAATGAAGAAATTTCAAAAGATGATTTGAATGTAATTGAAATATCCATTGAAAATATGAATTATAACTTTGAGGAAGTTTTTTTTGAACTGTCTAAAGCAGTTAAACAACAACATAAAAAGCAGTTCTCGCTTATAAAAGCAAGTAATCAGGAGGATATACATGGAACTGAAAATTGATATATGTAGCCTAATAAAAAAAGGTGGTGTTTACTATGATGTGCCAGGTGATACTGTTGAAGAAGTGTATAAAAACGTTTGTCAGCAGTTAGATTTACCAGAAGGCATTACTGGTGAACAATTATGTACTGAACTTCTAAAAAGAGAAAAAATAATGAGTACAGCTGTCGGTAATGGAATTGCTTTGCCACATCCTAGACCTTTGATTCTAAAAGAAAATGAATCTCAGCGAATTGTACTTTTTTTCCCAAAGAATAGATTAGATATGTCAGCTCCAGATGAAAGACTTGTGTCTGCATGTTTTATTTTGCTAACAAGTAACGTAAATGACCATATGCAAATTCTTTCACAAATAGCTGATTTAGTTCAAAAAGTTTCGATACGTTGTGCATTAGAAGATCAGGCTTCGGAAGAAGAGCTTTTTACCGAAATTCAACGTTATCAAAACAATTGATTTTTTTCAGCTAAAAATAGTGTTAAAAAATAAATATTAGACTTGGAGTATTTTATGAACATTAAAGACTTGGATGCTGTTGCCTTATCAATTAGAAGTCTTTCTATTGATGCAATTCAAAAAGCTAAATCTGGGCATCCTGGACTTCCTATGGGGTGTGCAGAACTTGCAGCTGTATTATATGGTGAGATATTAAAACACAATCCTCGAGATTCTAAGTGGATTGATAGGGATAGATTTATTCTGTCTGCAGGTCACGGCTCTATGTTGCTTTATTCAGTTCTTTATTTAAGTGGATACAATATTTCTTTAGATGATATAAAGAATTTTAGGCAAATCGGTTCAACTTGCCCAGGACATCCTGAATTTGGCATTACTGACGGAGTAGAAGCGACAAGTGGCCCTCTTGGACAGGGAATTGCCATGGCAGTGGGAGAAGCTATAGCAGAAAACATGCTTGCTGCTAAATTCAACACTGAAAAGTATGATTTAATAAATCACTATACTTATGTTTTGGTTGGTGAAGGCTGTCTTATGGAAGGAGTTTCTGCAGAAGCTTCTAGTTTAGCTGGTCATTTAAAACTGGGCAAGTTAATAGTTTTTTACGATGAAAATAGAATCAGTATTGATGGAAATACAAATGAAACCTTTACTGAAGACATTGGTGCAAGATATAAAGCCTATGGTTGGCAAGTTTTGTCTGGTTCTATGTATGATATGGAAGAAATTTTTTCTTTAGTGGAGCAAGCTAAGGCAGACACGGAACATCCTTCTTTGATTATGTTAAAATCTGTGATTGGAAAACATACCCCTTTAGAAGGTAAAGCTTCTGTTCATGGTGCTCCAGTTGGAGAAGAAAATGTTGCAAAAACAAAGGAAGCGTTGGGCTTAGATCCAAATTCATTTTTTCAAGTAATTCCTTCTGCAACAGAATATTTTGCTGCAAAGCGTGAGGAATGGCAAAATAATGAAAATCAATGGAATATAATCTTTGATTCTTGGTCAAGGGACTTTCCCGAAAAACGCAAAGAATGGGATCAAATGATGAATTTAGCCCTAGAACCAGGAGAATCTCCTGTGTATACCGTGAAAGATGTTTTGGCAACAAGAAATGTTACTGGTAAAATGCTTCCAGAGTTTGTAAAACGGTGTCCTTCTTTAGTAGGTGGTTCCGCTGATTTGGAAGGCCCAAATTGCACAAAACTCAGTGATTTTGGAATTTATTCCAGCGATAATCCTTTAGGAAGAACTATTCGCTTTGGTATTCGAGAATTTGCTATGGCTTCAATTTGTGCTGGAATTACGCTACATGGAGGATTCCGTAGTTTCTGTGCTACCTTTACAGTGTTTTCAGATTACATGAGAGGAGCCATGCGTATGGCTGCAATTATGCAACTGCCAGTAATTTATATTCTTACCCATGATTCAATATATGTAGGCGAAGATGGACCAACGCATCAACCAGTAGAAACTGTTGCTTGCCTTAGGGCAATTCCTGGTTTGCAAGTATTGCGTCCAGGAGATGCAGAAGAAGCTGTTGAAGCTTGGAATATGGTTATGGCAGAAAAAAATAAGCCTACATGCCTTATTTTAACTCGTCAAAGTTTGCCTGTGTACGAAAAAGATGATCCAGATTGGCGAAACACAATAAAATGTGGTGCTTATATTGTTAAGCAAGGTGGAAAAAATCCAGATGTCACTGTTTTAGCCACAGGTTCAGAAGTGAGTATGGCACTTGAAGCAGCGAAAAAAATTACAGAAAAAACTGTTCGAGTTGTATCTGTAGTTGATAAAGAATTGTTTAGCAGCCAACCTGATAATCTTCAGGATATGATTATTGGTAAAACATCTAGAGTTGTTGTTGTAGAAGCTGGAATAAAAATGGGCTGGGAAGGTTTTGCAACTAGCAAAGAAGATTTATTCTGTCTTGAAGGATTTGGTGTTTCTGGACCAGGAAATAAAATTGCAGAATTCAAAGGATTTACTGCAGAAAAACTCGCCCAGGTTTTAGCTAGACGAGATTAGTTTTCTACAGAATCAATAAAACGGCAGAGGTGTTATGCTTCTGCCACTTTTTTTCTTTTAGCTAAAATATAAAAAACAATCATAGCAATAACACCTGCTATAATCATACCTAAACAAAAAATCTGACCTGTGGAAATATTCAATAAAGATAAATTTAAATAAGTAGGAGCATCTTCCACAGTTGCAATTCTGTATCCCAAATCAATATCTGGCTCTCTAAAGTATTCAATGATAAAGCGGAAAAAGCCGTAGCCAATGGTGTATAGCGAAGCTAAAAAACCGTCAAAGGGTTTTCTTTTAAGGCAAAGCCACAGAATTGCACAAAGAACAATTCCTTCAAAAAAGGCTTCGTATAGTTGACTTGGGTGGCGAGGTAAATTTACAAGACGTTGACCTTCTTCTATAACAATGCCTGCTTGAGTTGCAATTTCTTGAACCCATGGAATAGAAGCGGAAAACTTTTGTGCGTTAGGAAAAATCATACCCCAAGGCATTGTAGTTACTCTTCCAAAAAGTTCTCCGTTCAAAAAATTACCAAGGCGACCAAAGGTGTAACCAGCTGCAATAGCAATTACCATAGCATCAATCCATTGGAGAACAGGGCGTTTTTTCCATAGACACCAAACAATCATTCCTATAAGCCCACCGATAAATCCTCCGTGGTAGGACATTCCTGCCAGACCTGTAAATTGTCCTGATTCGTTAAAAGGCCAAAAAATCAACCAAGGTTTTTGGCGATATAAACCACTTGTATCATAAACCAAAGTGGAAAAAACTCTTGCACCAATTAATAAAAAAATTATTCCAGTGGTAAAAAAACTGAATAAGTCATCTTCAGTGGCAGTATAATCTTTTGTGTTTAGCACACCTTTTTTCATTAAGTGACGCATAATAAAAAAAGCTGTTCCGAATGCAAAAACATACATTAAACCATACCATCTAAGTAAGCTTAGAATAGGAACGTTGGGAAATATTTCTGGATGAATCCAAGAAGGATAATTGATTGCTAGTGGCATAAAAAACTCCTATAAAATGGCATAAAAAGAATTAGATTTTAAACCCTTGCGAACAAGCTTTTACAATTTTTGATTTAAGTAGTTGGTTTTCTTTTCGCAACTGAGTAATTTCGTATTGTTGGGAACGAATTGTTTCCGCTAAATCTCCAGGTGTAAGTGCTCCTGAACCTAATAAGTCTTCTACATAAGACATTTTTTGTTCAAAATCCTCTTCTGCTTCTGAACCTGCTAATTCAAAGGTGTCATCTATGGTATTGTCAAATTGAAGTGTTTCAGATGAAATAATTTTTTCTGCAATACGATAAACAGACTGAGCTAAAAGAGATTGAGGTTTGTAAATAATGATGGGCAATCTGGAAGCCAGTGCTTTATCTTGTAAGGTATCTCGATAAATTACCCCAAGGTGTTCTAAATCTAAACCTAAGTATTCATTGCAAGAACGACGAATCTTTAGTGATTTTTCTGTGTCCTGTGGATCATCAATCATATTCAGTACAAGACGAGGTTTAAATTGTTCCATACGATGCCTAAACAAAGCAGCACTAGTTGGATCAATCATTGCGATATTTTCTACAAGTTTAGGAATATATAAACGTTGCAAACTTGCAGCATCAGTCTTTAGTTTTTCAAGATATGCATAAGCCTTTGAGTTTTTTTTGAAAGAATTGTACATCATTCTAAAAACTGTATTTTTTAAGAAAAGATAACCATTCAAAGTGGCTGTAACAGTTGGAGCTGTAACCACAATTCCTTGGGGAGAAAGCAAAAACATATCCAAAATAGTTAAATGTGTTCCTGCTCCTAAGTCTAAAATAAGATAATCAGCATCTAAGGATTGAAATTTGCGAATAAGGTCGTTTTTTTGGCTGATTTTAATGGCTGTTAATCCAGGAATTTCGGAATCCCCAGGAATAAAGCGTACATTTTTATATTCAGATTCTAAGATTATATTTTCAAAAGCGACTTGTCCTGTTAGATAAGTCCCCAATCCACATTTTGGAGCTTGGTGACCTATTACAAGATGTAAGTTTGATGCACCTAAGTCTAAATCTGCCAGTATGACCTTTTTATCAGCTTGTCCAAGAGCTATGGCAAGGTTTGCAGATAAAAGACTTTTTCCAACACCACCTTTTCCACTGGCAATAGGAATTATTTGCATTGTTCAGATTCTCCTGTGTTTTGTAAAGTAGAAGTTTCTTTGGTTGATTTAGGTTTTCTTTCAATAAAAAAGATAACAATGGATAGTATAACATCAATAACACAAAATATCATCAAAAAAAAGGAACGTTTCACGGAATAATAGTTATTAAATTGTGCCAAAGAAAAATCAATATTTTTTAGAGCAAATAAATATTTATAAATGCCCCCCATGGATAAAACTTTGCAAAGAATATATAGATTTGTGCAAGTTGTTTTGCTATCTGGGGAAGTAAGATTGTACATTAAAAAAACAAGAATTATGGGTAAACAACAAAGGGGCACAGATGAATACCAAGAGACTGGAAGAAGTTCTATTGAAAATTCAGGTTTAGTTGTGAAAATAAAAATCATTCTGAGTATTTCATAGCAAATCAAAAATACTCCAATTATAGAAAAATTATTTTTTTTCATCAGTTTAGAGTACGATATTTAAAGATTCTGGTCAACATATTAAAATAAATAATCAACTATGATGACAAATCAAAAAAAATATGTATATTTTAAATATAGAATATGTTACTTATATAAACTTATTTAAGGAGGAGTTGTTATGAACAATTCACGAAAAATAATTTTTTTGTTGGTGTTTTTATTTATTTTATTTTCACCTGTTTTTAGTCAGACAATAAAAGAAGGAAGTGTGGCACCGGATTTTTCTGTTACACTTCGCAGTGGTGAAAAAGTAACTTTGGATAGCTATAAGGGAAAGGTTTTATTTCTGCATTTTTGGGGAACATGGTGTCCTCCTTGCAGAATTGAATTGCCCGAAATGGATGCCCTTGCAAAAAAACTTAAAACTCAAGGTGAAAATGCCAAAATGGATTTTTTAGCCATAGCTATTTCTGATACAAAAAAAGATTTAACAAACTTTATGGAAAAAAATAGTTACACCTTTCCTACTGCTCTGGATGAAACTGGAAAAGTTGCTTTTGCCTATGGAATACAGGGAGTTCCAACTTCTATGCTAATTTCTCCAGATGGAAAAATTATAAAAATTCATGTAGGAATGATGAATAAGAAACAAATTGAACGATTTGTAGCAGATTATGCAGAGTAAAATAAAACTAAGCCAAGTTTTGCTGCTTGTACTTGCAGTTGTGTTAATAAGTTTAGGAATATTTTTGGGAAACAATAAAGATATTTATCTAAAAGCAATTTTTATTTGCATGGAGTGCATCGGAATTGGCTAAAGAAGAAATAAGTAAACTTAGTAAGTCTAGCCAGAAAATTTTGTTTCAAAGGCGGCTAATACAATTACTATCTGCATTAATTTACAATGCAGATGTAAAAAATTGGTTTACTGGTACAATTTCTAGAGTTAATACAAAAAACATTTGCGTCCCCGGATTGAATTGTTATTCTTGTCCTGGTTCTGTGGCTTCATGCCCTTTGGGAGCTTTGCAAAATAGCTTGGCTGCAGGAAAATTTCCTTTTTTTGTTACAGGTTTTTTGTTACTGATTGGAACTTTGATAGGTAGAATGGTTTGTTCTTTTTTATGTCCCTTCGGACTATTTCAAGAATTACTGCATAAAATTCCTTCCCCAAAGATAAAACATTCAGCAAAACTTCGTCCTATAACAAGAAAGCTCTCTTTGATAAAATATGTAATTCTTGTAGTTTTATGTATTGTTTTACCTTTGATATATTTTGCAAAAGATGGATACGGTTCCCCTTTTTTTTGCAAGTGGCTTTGTCCCGAAGGAACAATTTTTGCAGGTTGGCCTTTATTGATAGCAAATGAAACTTTAAGGACTGCGGTAGGATTTCTTTTTTCTTGGAAAACAGCATTGGCTGTGGGTTTTATAGTTTGGTCTGTATTTATGTTCCGACCTTTTTGCCGATTTTTTTGTCCTTTGGGAGCAATTTATTCTTTTTTTAATAAAAAAGCTATCTTTGGAATCAAAGTAGACGCAACAAAATGTACAAATTGTAACGCCTGTATAAATGTTTGCAAAATGGACACTCTAAAAATAAATGACCGAGAATGTATCCGTTGTGGTGAATGTAAAAGTGCTTGTAAATTTGGTGCTATAAAGTAGATCTGTGGATTCTTTCTTTTATTATAAAAAGTGCCTTTTGGTGTCGCCTTAGAATTTATTTAGCCACGGGCAACTTTTGCAGGGTACCATTTTTGGAACCAAGTTGTAAACAGACCCATAATAATAGGTGGAAATATGTTTACTATTCCAATGTAATTTGCAAAGGTGGTTTTCAAAAGGAAAAAAGTGGCTACAGAAATCAAAATGTAAAGAATTCCCCACAAAAACGTTAATATTCTATTAGTTTTTATAAAAAGCGGATTATTAAATGCTTCATCGCCATTATATTCATTTGCTGAATAGTAGGCTGTAAGAGGAATTTTAAACAAACAAGAAATTGCCCACATTATTCCAAAAGCGAAATATGATATCGGTAAAATTATATTTATGTTGCATCCGAAAAATAATGATAGGGCAAATAAATTAACCAATGAATTAGAAATAGCATCATAAATCGTTTTTTTGTTTCTAAAAAAAATAATTGAAAGCAAGGTACAAGTTGCTATGGGAATCCAAGTGCCTTTGAATGTGTTTATAGAAGCTGTAACCCAGAAAACTATCCAAGGAATTAATAAAATTGCCATGTTGGTATTTTTTTGATTTTGGGCTTTGTGTTCTTTGGGTGAATTTTCTTGTTCTGTTGAAGAACCAAAATATTTATCCCAATGAATCATTAAGTTAAAGTCCCCCATAACCCTGTATTTTTGCTGCATTAATGCATCTCGCCCGCTGATTTTTCCGCAGGCAATATCCTTCCATAGAGAAAAGGGGGTTTCAATTTTTGTTGTAAAGGGAAAAAAATTTTCTGTTATAACTTTATGGTCATCTTTTTGTAAAAGGATTTGGTAAGTTTTGTTAATGTCCGTATAGCAAAATTCAATAACAAGGTCTTTGCCTGAATAAGATTTTTTATTGTACAAAGCAGCCATTTGTTTTGTAAAAACTAATGATTCATCGGTTTTTTTTCCTGTTTCTCTTTCTACGCCCCAGCTTGCGTTTGCCATTTCTTCAAAGGTTTCTTTTGGGAAAAGAAGGGATTCTAATTTTGCACGAGTATTAGAAGAAATTCCAGTTGTGGCATATTCTTTTCCGGCTGCTTTAACAGATTCTAGGTATTGATCTGTTTTATTTTTTAATTCAGGAACACGGAATAATTCACCCTGGGAACAAAAAATAGTTTCATAATTGTTCTTTCCTAGTAGATGGTCAAACAATGGTAGGACTGAATCGTAATTTCCTTTAGTTGTATAGAACCCACAAGTTGAAATTAGTACATTTTTTTTGTTGCTCATGTCATAACGAGAAGGGTGGCTACCACTTTCAGAATCTTGAGTCATAAAAGGATGAACCATGGGTAATTGTCTGTCGATTAAAGTTTTTAATTTGCTAGGAACGCTATAGTAATACAAGGGAAAAGACCAAATTGTAATATCTGCCCATAATAATCTTTCGATAACTTTGTTCATATCGTCGTTTAGAATACATTTCCCTGGAGTTTTGTTCCAACAAGAAAAGCAACCTAGGCAAAAATTAATATTCAATTTACAAACATCTATTTCATCTATTGAAATATCAGCAGTGGATTCTTTTAACCCATCCACAAAAGATGATGATAATTTATAAGTATTACTTTTTTTTCCCTTGGGACTACCATTTATTACTAAAACATTCATAACACACCTTAGAAGCAAAAAATTAAAGACATGGTATATTTTATATTACGCAGATTGAAAAATCAAGTTTTATTAAAGAAGTATTATACTTTTAAATTGAAGGCACTTGTGTTTAATCTGAATAGGTGGTATTCCTTGCGTTAGCGCTGTGGAAGGTACCACCGAAGGGAGTGGCCACCGCAGACGTCATTTATGGCGACGAGGAGGCTGGAGCGAAAGGGGAACCTGTAACATAGCGACCTAAAAAAGCTGTCAAAGAATAAAACTTAAGTGATAGCTTTTTTAGGGAACGCCCAAAAAAGGCGAATTAGCACAATCCCTAACCCGCCTTTTACGTAACAAACCCGGTAATTGTCTCCTTCGACTATGCTCAGGAAGCTCGGTAATTGTCTCCTTCGACTACGCTCAGGAAACTCGGTAGCTGAGCGAAGCCGCTCAAACTCCGGTAGCTATGTCCGGTAGCCGCTCAAACTCCGGTAGCTCTGTCCGGTAGCCTCTCAAACTCCGGTAGCTGAGCGAAGCCGAAGCTACTTCAAATATTCTTCCCCAGTTCCGTAGTTTTCTACGATAAAGTCAATATCCTTATCTCCGCGACCAGACAAACAAACCAAAATAGATTTTTCAGGTCGTTCTTGAGCAGCCTTCATGGCATAAGCCACAGCGTGAGCGCTTTCCAATGCAGGAATAATTCCTTCTAAACGGCAAAGTGTGTAAAAAGCTTCCAAACATTCTTGGTCACTTGCTACAGTGTACTGAATACGTCCCATATCCTTTAGCATACAGTGTTCTGGGCCACTTCCAGGATAATCCAATCCACTAGAAATTGAATAAACAGGAG
>JAGAOP010000036.1 GCA_017623685.1 Spirochaetaceae bacterium | reverse complement strand
TTTACCTGTACCAATGCCAAAACGAGCAATGCTTTGGGATTCTGTTTTTTTAGGTAAGGTTAAAGAACCTACTGTTTCCATGTTTAAAGTGTCAGTTAATCCTTGAAGTTCATTTCCACAAGTTCCGTAATCGTAAATTAAAAAACATCGAACTTTTTTTCTTTCTTCTGCTTCGATTTCAATCATTGGTTTAGTATATCACATGGTTTTATTTATGAAAATCATTCAACTTGAGAAAAGAAATTAAACTGTTATTTTCGTATACTGCATTATATACCAGAGCCTATTTTATACCAATAATAAGTGTCTTTCATTTTAATAAAGTTTGCGTTAGTTCCATCATCTGTTTTAAGCATTCCATAATAGGAATTACCAGAATGTTTCCCGAACCAGTTAGGATAACTTGCTGTATAACACCATCCATAAGGGTCATTAAAGTGTATTTTTTTTAGAGCAGTACAATCTTTAAAGACTGATCGGCCGATGGCAGTAACATTACTGGGGATGGTTATGCTAGTAAGGGAAGTACATCCCATGAATGCACTGGAGTTTATGGTTGTAACACTGTTAGAAATAGATATGTTAGTAACAGAAGTACAGTCTTTGAAAGCAGAATCTTGAATGGTAATAATACCAGTGGGGATAGTTACCTTGCCAGAGGCAGAAGGATAAGCGAATAATTCTGTTTTATTTTTTAAAAGAATTTTTCCATCCTCTGATGCAGAATAGCTGGAATTACCTTTATCTACATCGAAATTTGTAAGGGAAGAACAGCCTGTGAATGCACCAATATAAATGGAAGTAACGGAATCAGGAATGTTTATGCTTGTAAGAGAAGTACATCCAGAAAAAGCACTAGACGTAATAGAAGTTATCCCCTCAGGAATTTTTACACTAATAAGAGAAGTACAATCTTGAAAAGCAGAATCACCGATTTTTGCAAGTCCAGAACAAGCAGATATGTCAAGATTCACTTTTACGCTGTTATTGGAAGCTAAAGCGGTTTTGATTTTAGATAAATCTGGTGATTCATCTGTTACAGTAATGTTATAAGGTCCTTTTGTGGAATCAAGGCTTTGAAGTAAGGCTTCTAATTCACTGGTGGATATTTGATAATCTGTTTCTACGTATTCTGGTGTATCTGTGATACCTGGGTTTTCAGGGTTTTCTGGTGTATCGGTGATACCTGGATTCTCAGGGTTTTCTGGTGTATCGGTAATACCTGGATTCTCAGGGTTTTCTGGTGTATCGGTGATACCTGGATTCTCAGGGTTTCCTGGTGTATCTGTGATACCTGGGTTTTCAGGGTTTTGATATTCTTCGTTACCAGTAGATTGCTTACAACCTACAACTACAAGAATTAATAGTGCAAATAGCACAAACCAAAATTTCTTTCCCATAAAGCATCTCCTAGGTTGCGATTTAGATAACATAGTTTTTTGAAAGGGAAAATGCTATTTATCTAGGAATCACTTTAATTTTGTTGTTTATGGAATAATACTGTAAAATAATAATGAGTGTCAAATGATGAAACAGATGCTACCAAAGAATTTTTAGTCAAAAGAGAGGCAAAGTGAACAAATTTTTTCTACAGTGTATTTTTATTAAATAAATTATTCTTCTGAAACCATTAAGCTATGGTTTTGGTATTCTGGCATAAATCGTTTTTCAGCACCACTATCAAATTGAACTATGATAACATATTCTGATTCAATTACAGCACTTCGAGTTATATATCCATAGCCATATTCATCATGGAAAACTCTAACACCTTTTTTCCAACGATTTGCTAAGGGGTGAATTGTATTGCCTTCTTTTGCTAAAGTTGAGGAACAGAATCCTATGGGTTTTTCACCAATAATTTTTATGTTTTTTTGATTTATTTCTGAAAGGAAAATACTAGGATACATTTCATCGGTTTTTCCGAAACGAAATCTTTTTTTGCAAGATGTTATTATAAGTTGGTCTTTTGCACGAGTCACTCCAACATAGAAAAGCCTGCGTTCTTCTTCTAATTCCGTTTCTTGTTTGTCACTACGTGGAAAAATTCCAGTTTCAAGTCCTGTCATAAGTACCCTGGGGAATTCTAGTCCCTTTGTATTATGGATGGTGATAAGTGTAACAGCATCTGTCTCTTCTTGGTCACGGGAATCAAGGCTTTTATCCAATTCAATGTGGTCTAAAAAGTCTAAAAGTCCGTCCCTGCTTAATGGATAAAGAGCAGCACTATTAGCAAGTTCTTGAAGATTGGCAACTCTTTGAGTTCCAGAGATTTCATCTTGACCACGATGATATTCTTCTAAGCCACTTAAAAGTGTAAGTTGCTCGATAAGGTAAGAAAGTTTTTTAGGAGCTTCGTCAGGGAGGGCATTATTTGTATTTGATGTTGCATTTGTTTTAGTGGATATTTCTGGGTTATTAGTTGCTTGTTGAGCTAATTGTTCCACTGGTAATGGTTGTGCTGCTTTTTGCCCTTGGTCAATCAATTTTATTAAAGTGTCCATGGTAGAAACAAAGGTGGTTAATCCTTCTTTTGCTTTTTTTGTTGAATCTTTTGCTATGCGACGACAACTTTCTAATAGATTTGATTCACCGAGTAAAGAATTTTTTGCATAATTACGAGAATCTATTACGATTTTATCTTGGGTTTTTTCTCCGATACCTCTTGAAGGTTTATTCACTACACGACGAAAAGAAACTTCATCCTTTGGATTTGCGGTAATAGCAAGATAGGCTAATGCATCTTTTATTTCTTCTCTGTCATAAAATTTTAAAGAACCTACAATTACATAAGGAATTTTTCGATGAAGAAATTCTGTTTCAAAAGTTAAAGATTGACTATTGGTTCTATAAAGAAGAGCCCAATCGCTATAGGGAATTCCTTGTTTATGTGCATTTTGAATCACTTGGGCACAAAAATCAGTTTCGTCAAAGTTATTATCCAAAAATGCAAGAACTGGTGTGTCACCAGAGGCACGAGTATGTTTCAGTATTTTGTCAAAGCGATTTTTGTTGTGGCAAATAACATCATTTGCTACATTTAAAACCTGTGGAATTGATCGATAATTTCGTTCAAGCTTTATTATTGTTGTTCCTGAAAAATGCTCTGGAAAAGATAAAATATTTTTTACTTCTGCTCCTCGGAAATTATATATTGACTGGTCATCATCTCCAACAACACAAACATAGGTGTTTGAACCTGCTAGGAGTTGCAAAAGTTTAAATTGTGCTACGTTGGAGTCTTGGTATTCATCAACCATAATTACTTGAAATCGGCGTTGCATATGTTCCCTAATTTCTGGCTTTCTTTCAAGCAATAAAACGGGTAGCATTATTAAATCCCCAAAGTCAATGTTCCCTGTTTCTCGAAGTCGATTTTGGTAAGCTTGATAAATCTGAGGAAAATTTGGAGTTTCATCGATAAAAGAAAGCTGTTGGGAATTAGGTTCTAAGCAATAATCCTTTGCCCTTGAAATTGAATGAGCAAAATGGATTGCTTCTTGGCGAGTTAAACCAAGGACAGCCTTTTGTAAAAGGGTTACCATGTCGTCGTCGTCGTAGACTGTAAAACTTGCATCTATGCCTGCTTCTTCTGTGTGGCGACGCAAAAACCAAGAACCAAAGGAATGAAAAGTACGAATCTGACTATTTTTTGCTTCGGGATGAAGGCGAATGGCTCGCTCTTTCATTTCGGTGGCTGCCTTTTTTGTAAAAGTTACTGCTAAAATTGAATAGGGCGGTAGATTTTTTTCGCCAATAAGATATGCAATTTTGGTAGTAATAACTCGAGTTTTTCCAGAACCGGCACCTGCTAAAATTAAAAGAGGTGAACCGTGGTGTTCCACCGCAGCTCGTTGCTCTGGATTTAATACAGAAAGGTATTCTTGAGAGGAAGGACAAGTCCTAGGTTGTGGAATAAAATCCATAGACATATTAATTTCCTCCTCTAAAATTTTGAATATAAAGATTAATCTTTTAGGCTAAACTAAGTCGCCAGTCAAATCTACTCCGCTACTTCCTACTATTTGCACAGAAACGACTTTTCCTGGTAATATTTTTTCTGTTGGAGTTGTATCTAAATCGTAGCGAATTACAACTGCTCCGTCAACTTCTGGAGCTTGAAACCAGGCTCTACCTATGGCAAGTCCTGTACCTTCGCCGTCGCCTCCTTCAATTACTTCTTCAATTAGTACTTGGTAGGTTTGACCAGATCTTTTAAGCAAAGCTTTAGAGGTGATTTGTCCTTGTAGCTTTTCAAGATTTTTTGCTCGCTTAGTTGCAATTTTCGATGAAATTTGCTTTTCCATTTGACTTGCGGGAGTGTCTTCTTCTTGACTGTAGGTAAAGGTTCCTGACCAATCTGGTTTAATCTGATTTAAAAAATCTTCCGTAGCTTTTGCATCTTTGTCTGTTTCTCCAGGGAAACCTGCTAAAAAAGTGGTTCTAAGAGCAATATTTTTGTAATTTGTTTTTTCTAAACTATGACGAATTTTTTTTACCAAATTTATGTATGAAGCACTATTTCCAATTCTATTCATGGATTTAATTATTTTGTCGGAACCACTTTGAAAAGGGATATCAAAGTAGGGCAAAAGTCTTTTATCCTGAGCTATAACAGGAAGAATATCTAAAGGAAAGTGATCTGGATGAATATAAAGAATTCTTATCCAGAAATTTCCTTGTAGTTGAGATATTTTTTTTAGCAAAGAAGCTAACGGACTTTCTTTTTCATGAAGGCCATCAAACTCTTGCCATATTTCTGGATTGTGAGGTGAAATTCCATCCATCCCATAGGCAGCGGAATCTTGACCAACAAGATTAATTTCAAAAATCCCTTGCTTTAATAATGATTTTATTTCTTCTAGTATGTCTTCTTCTAATCTTGAGCGTAGATTGCCACGAATTAAGGGAATTGCACAAAAACTACAACGATTATCGCACCCTTCTGTAATTTTTACATAGGCAGAACCTGGAAAAGAAAGTAATTTGTTGCGTTCTCCACAGCATACACCTTTTTGTAAAGGTTTTATTACAGGTCTTTTTCCTAGTAATAATTGTTGTACTGCATTGTCTATGGCAACTAAATCTCCGTTTCCTACAATTCCGTCAGCTTCAGGTAATTCTTCTGCAAAAACTTCTGCATAGCGTTCTGCAAGACAACCTACTAATAAAATTTTAGCCTTTGGAAATGATTCATTAGCTTGAAGTAATGCATTAAGAGATTCTTGTTTTGCACTTTCAATAAATCCGCAGGAATTGATTATTATTAGGTCAGCCTCTTCTTCTTGTTCTGTGTAAACTAACCCTAAATTTTCCAAGCGAGAAATAATTAATTCCCCGTCAACTTGATTCTTTGCACAGCCATATTGGTCAAGAAAAAATTTAGTCAACGTTAATAACCGCCAGTTTGTAAACACCGTTAGTGTCTCGAACCCATTTTATATCTTGAGCTACAACCTTGCCTGCTTTTCCCACTTCTAGGTCATAGGTATGACCTGCTGCAATTACTTGTATTTTAATTGCATTAATATTGGAAACCCAAAGTCTTGTTCCGTTGCTAGACTGGACAGTTAATAAATCTCCACTTAAAAAATAATCTTCGATAGCTTCGTTGTTGTCGCTACGATAACGAAGAATACAAGGTGAACGGAAAGAAATATTTAAGGTAAAAGGATAGGCTCTGTTGTCTTGAAGAATCACTAATTGTTGTTTTCCTGCAGAAGATGAGTCTGGAATTATTTCCATGTTAGTTTCTTCAACCTGAGCCAATGCAGGGTTTTTGGTCATTATTCGGACTTCTGCACCTCTTGATGCGTCTGTGTTTGAAATATCTGAAAGATAAACAATAATTTCTGATCCTGTTTGACCGTCAATATCTAATTCTCTTTCTTCACTTAACTCTAAAAGTTGAGTTCCTGCAGGAGTAATTAGTTGCAAATTTTCCAAAGTGCTAGAAACGATTAAATCAATGTTTCCGCCTTCGGATGGAACGGAAATAATATCTCCTTCGTAAACTCTTGTGGAAAGAGGTTGATTTGATAACTGATGAGTCTTTACTTTTAAAACAGAATCTAAAACTGTTTGAGAATCATCTTTTGCTAATTTGGGAGAAATAAAGATAAACCATATAGCTAAACAAATTCCAGTAATTCCAATTAATACAAAAAAGATGATAAGGGGTTTTAGAAAAACAGGAGGTTGTCTTTGTAAAAGAGCTCTAGGGGGTGGAGCTTCCTGAATTTTTTTTCCACGGTACAGAGCTAAAATCTGTGATGTATCTAATCCTAAATAGTTGGAATAATTTTTTAAAAAACCAATAAGATATGTTTCACCTGGAAACTTTTCAATTTGTTCGTTTTCCAAGGCTTCCAAATGATTTCGAGAAATAGAAGTTTCAATTACAGCTGTTTCAATATCAATGTTTTTTGATTCACGTGCATCTTTAAGGAGCTTTCCAAAGCTTTCCATAAAAAAATCCTTTATTCAGAAAATAGAAAATTATTAAAATTGTTTGCCGAAGGAGGAGCATCATAAACAAAACGTTGATCTGGAAGCCCCTGATTAATTCGGTAATCAGAAAATAAGAACATAAAAAACTTACCTTGGGTTGTAGTTGCTTCTACACGCCGAATAAGTTTTGAATCTGGTGAAATTGCTAACTTAATTTGTCTAAAGCCTTCGGATGTGGTTTTAGGGTATAAAACCAACTTAATAACCATTTCTGTACTGGCTTCATCTAAAGGAACAGCATTTTGGCCAATTTCGTAGGCTATTGTGTAATAGCGACTCATTAGTCCAAGCCCTTGAGGTGTCGCTAAATTCATTCCAGCAGAGTCAGAGGAAGAGGGTAATGTTTGCAAAAGGGTTTGTTGTATACCTGGTAGATAAATTGTTAGGGTATCTCCGTTAAAAACGACTACTTGTTCTGCTGGTCGTGTATAATCGATACGCAGTAAATTAGGACGTTTAAAAGAGACTGTTCCTGAATATTTGTTCCCGTCTTGAGTAATTTCAAGGTTAGCTTCATAATCAGTTATAGTTCCATAGTTTTCAGAAACAGACTGAAAAAAGGAACTAGCAGTCATAATATTTTGTGCTGTTACAGAATATAAAGTGAATAATAAGACAGAAATAGCAACAAAAAATTTATCCATTATATAAAATTCTCCAATTATATTGATTTATATTAGAGAAGAAAAAGAACAAAGTCAAGTATTGCCCCTATATATTGCTATTGTTAATTATTCTCTAAAAATAGAATTCTTAGGTTTCAAAAATAGCACCTCGTAATCGGCGAACATTTGATGCTTGTCCTAAAGAAAAATTATTTATAGTTCCATCGGGTTGTATTTTTAAAGCAACGGTGGCATCTGTTCCTTTTTTTGTTATGTTTAGTGGTGTGCCTAAAATTTGTTTTCTTTCTCCCTTTGCATCTGAATATGTTAGTTCTAACAAAGAGTTGGAAGAAATAGCTTGTTCTGTAAGATGAATTTTACCAGTAAAGTCCATGCCACTAGCTTCGTACAAGCCACCTTTTACTGAATCCCCACGGAGTTGTTGCGGACTAAGAATGATTTTTCTGTATATGCGATTTTTAAGACCCTCAGATTGTTGGGAAGGCAAATTAAGAGTTTTTAGGTGATTTTCTAGTTCTGCAAAAAAAGTACTTTGTTCTTCTTGATTAATTTCTGGGGGCTTTTTATTTTCTGTGATTGCTATTTTTTCTGGTAAAGTTATTTCTACAAAATTAGAGCCTATGGGATTGTTTGTCAAAGTTTTTGCTGATGATATGGCATCGAAGCCACTTTTTTTTAAGATTTCTTTTGCGGTTAAGTCATCTTCAAAGTTCATTAGATAAAAACCTTGAGCTAATACCTTTAAAATGTAGGGGGATAAAATCGGGTTTTCTTCTATATTTCTACTATCCGTGATATGAAGCAAATATCCTTTGTATAATATGGCAGATGAAAAGGTACTGTACCAATCATCAAGGTAAACTTCTAAATTTTGTGGAATAGAATACAATAAATATTTTTTCAAGGAATCTATAATAGAAGAAGGTGTAATGTTTTTATCAAAGGCTCTTAAACAAGAGTTTCGATTTATTTCAAAAGTTGCAATGGTATCAAATCGGACAAGTTCCATAAATTTTACCAAAGAGAGCATTTCTGAAAGTTTTAAACCAGGCTGAATTATTACAGAAAAGTTTGCATCAAGATTTACAAGACCTAATTGAGATGCTGCAACTTCAGCTTCTAGAGAATCAAGAATCGAAACAAAAACCGGTTGTGATTCAGAAGAATTATCTGGAAGTGTAACACCAATTTGTTGTAAAAGACCAAGGTTTATAGCCCCTTGAATTAAGGTCGATGTTTTTGGCACAAAGATGCTAGTTTCCTCTTCTGAATCTTCTTTTTGAATTCCTGCTTCCATTATTTGAGAAAGTCGACTTATTTTTCTGTTGCTAAAAAGAAAGGTTTCCTTACTTTCTTGATTTTTCCCGTTAAGGATTAAAAATTCTTTTTGGCGCAAGGCAGTAAGGGAAAAACCTTCTTTGGGAATTGAATAAAGTAATTGTAGAATTTGATTCGCTTTTTTATTAAGTTCACTTCTAGGGCAAGGTCCACAGGCGGCGGCAGCTAAAAGTGTAACTTGACTTTTAATGCAAAGGGTTGCGAATTTTTCCCACTGATTATAGTTTGGAACAAGCCCCTGTTCATTTGGCAGTAGTAAAGAAAGATTGATTAAAGCGAAAACTATAGTTTGAAAGAAAACTTGGAAATTTTCTAGGGCAGGGAAAAGCTCGTTGATAGTTTGAATACTTCTTTTTTTTACTTCCCCATTTTGTTTGCAAAGATTAGGTTTTCCGTCAATAACTGAAAGAATAGAAGCTAATAGCAAGGGTGTCATTTTGGGAGAATTATTTGTAACTGGTTCAATTTGTGTAGGTGAAGAAAGTAATAAATCATAAGAAGTAAGTGGTAATAAAATATTTTCAAGAACAGGGTTTATGGCATAAATCCTGTATTTATTTTTTTGTTCAGTGTATTGAAACAAAATCAGTCTTTCTTCAAGATTTAGTAATTTATCGTACAAAACAGGAAATGAAAAAATTCCATCAAAAAATTTAATTAAACATTGTTGTGTTGGATTTTCCAAACAGGTAATGGCAGTGATTATTTGTAAGTCTTCTTTGCTTAAAAGGCTGATAATTCGATTTTGAATTTCTGGTTTATGCAAAAAAATACTTAATGATTCAATTAATTTTTGCTTATTAAAAGGAGTTTTTATTTCTCCCAGATACATCCTTATTAATTCAAAGAAATTATTATCAGACATTTGAGAAATTGTTTCTCGCCAAAGTAGTGTTTTTTGAACTTTGGAATCTGTTCCAGATTTTGGAATAGGCATTATTTACCTCCTTGAATATTGCAGGGAAGTGCTTGGGTGATTTCGTCTAAATCTGATGGAGAATTATATCGAATGATTTTATAAGAATATCCTTGCTCTGCAAGAAATTTTTGTCTATTAGAACCAAAATCTTCTTCTACAGTGTTTCTAGTGATTAGGGTAAAAAACCTTGATATTCTGTCTTTTGGTCTAAGAATTCTACCAAGCCGTTGGGCTTCTTCTTGACGGCTTCCAAAAGTACCGGAAACTTGGATAGCCATAGAAGCATCTGGTAAATCTATTGCAAAATTTGCTACTTTTGAAACAACTAAAATGTTTATTTCTCCACTTCGGAAACGACCATAAAGCAAGTCTCTTTCTGAAGTAGGTGTAGATCCTGTTATAATAGGAGCATTTAATACGGTTGCTAAAAGTTTTAGTTGTTCTAAATATTGCCCGATTACAATTATTTTATCTTCAGGGAATCTCTTAACTAATTCTAAAACAATGCTTGTTTTTGCTGGATTTTCGCTAGCCCTACGATGTTTTTGTCTTTGTGTAGCTGTAGTATAAAGAATGTCCTCTTCTGTGGAAGGGAAATCAATTCGTAACTCTATACATTCTGCAGAAGCAATCCATCCTGTTTTTTCTAAGTCCTTCCAGGGAACATCGTAGCGTTTTGGTCCTACCAAACTGAATACATGTCCTTCGCATCCATCTTCTCGTACAAGTGTGGCTGTTAATCCAACTCGTCGAATTGCTTGTAACTCTGCTACTACTCGAAAAACAGGTGCTGGTAATAAATGAACTTCGTCATAAATTATAAGCCCCCATGATCTTTTTCTAAATAGTTGAAAATGAGGGAAGTTTGCATCCTTGTTTGGACGCCAAGTTAAAACTTGGTATGTTGCAACTGTGACTGGTTTTATATCTTTTTCTTCTCCAGTGTATTCAGCAATGTCTTCTGGCAAAAGGCTTGTTTTATCTAATAATTCTGAAATCCATTGGTGTACAGCAGAAATGTTTGTGGTAACGATTAATGTATTAGTTTGAAGCATATTCATTATCAGCATTCCCACAATGGTTTTTCCTGCACCACAGGGAAGGACGATGGTCCCAAATCCTGTTCCTGGACCTTTATTTCCAACCAAGGCTTCTGCCGCATTTTTTTGATATGAACGAATAGAAAATGTTTGACCTGAAAGAGTATGAGGTTTTAAACTAAGTTCTAAAGGTTCTCCTGGCAACATGGGGACTTCATCTTTTACAGGCCAGCCTAATTTTAATAATTCATATTTGATGTTTCCTCGATCTGCAAGTTTAAGTCCAAAGGCAAAGTTTTTTTCATTTTCCGTAAGGGGTGGCAAATTTTTTTCTTTCAAAAGAAGTTCTGGAATAGGAAAAATAAATTTGTTTAAGCTGGGTGTAGATTGCAACATCTTGAAAATGATAAAAGAATCAGTTACAAGAAATAGGGTTTCCATTGTATCTTGAGATTGATTTATTGAATCTTCTGTTTTTGATGCAACTGAATTTTCCTTTGTAGTTGAACAATAATCAGAATCGGCTATCATCCTAATTTTCCCGAAACGACTTGCAGTTTCTGTAATCCATGCTAAAACAACTTGTGGAACATCGTAACGAGCAAAATCTTTAAGGACATTAACGGCGTCTTCTGGGGAAAAGCCTGCACTAGATGCATTCCACAAAGAAAGAGGGGTTAGCCTGTAGGTATGAAGATGCTCTGGAGACCGTTCGAGTTCCGCAAAAGGAATTAAAGCAGCTCTGCATTCTTCTGCTCTAGGTGCGTGTACATCTAGTAAAAGTGTTCTATCGCTTTGTACGATTAGAGGGTTTTCAATTTGCATAACGTTCAATTTTACACAATCAATCGAAAAAAGGCAATAAAAAATAAAAACTTTACAAAATGGAGTTTTTGTCCGATAATAATATAAATAATAATTTTTTTTCTCGGTGCTTTTAAGGAGAAGGAACCTTATGGCAAAAAATAATTTTAAAACGAATTTATCTATATTAGTATTGGTAGCTATAATAGCTTTTTCATTTTTTGACTGTGAAGTAGGACTTGGAACATCAGTAGATACACAGCCTCCTGTAGTAGCTATAACAAGTCCAGGAAAGGGAGCAGTAATAAGAAATACATTCACAATGAAAGGAACAACAGATGATGAAACATATGTTCAAGAAGTAAGTGTATTGTTCACATCAAATACAGAAAAGGGAAAAAAATATGGACCATACAAGGGGAAGGTAGACAAGAAGGAAGGAACTTGGTCCGTAGTGATAAACGAAAAGCGAGATGGAGAATTTAGTATACCGGATGGAGAATACGGAGTAACAGTAACCGCGAAGGACTCAGCCTCAAGAACATCGGTGGCGGAATCATTGTATACGATAGACAATACAGCTCCAATAGTAGTAATAAAAAGTCCATCGTTAGATTCGTCTTTTGGGCAAACGATAAAAATAACAGGTGACATAAGTGATACCACCGGATTAGGAGCTTTATATTTTACAGCGTATAACAAGTTAGAAGATGGAAGGTTAGAAAAGATAGGTGAAACCCAAAGGTTCCAGAATATATCAGGAGTAGGGTTAGAGTTAATAGTAGGGCAGTATTATGCAGAGGAGCCGACAAACGAACGCGAGAAAAAACTGTATCAAGTATATAAGGCATATTATGGAGATGCGGAAGAAACAAAAGAAAATATATATTGTGGGATAGAAGTAGAAGATTTAGCGAAAGAATATAATCCGCCAGAAGAAAGTCGAGGAGGAGAAAGAGAAAGAGAAGTAGAAGGGAACATTTCCACAGGATATTATTTATATTCAGAAATATATAACGATATTTATAGCGATAATGGTTTGGGGCTTACCAATCAGGATATTATAAAAGTAATGAACGGAACTTATGGCTCAGCGAGTCAAATACAAGATATTATGGGAATCCTTGATAGCTACAAGATTCCGACAGAAGAAGTTTCATCAGAAAGGCTTTCAAAATTTTCATTAAACCCCAAAAATAATCCTACCTATGACGTTGGTGGGTATTCAATAAAAAGTGGAGAAGAATATACAGACGTATCTAATGAAGGGACAATAAATGTTTCTATTTCACCTGGTCCTGATAACATTGATTTGGTAGAAGATTCGATTAGGATAATTTTAACAGAAAATGATCAAGAAGTTGCAGTTTTATATGAATCTAGTGAAAATATAGCGAATATGTCCGAGGCAGAAAAAACTGCTGCGGAAACCCAAAGGCAAAAAGCAACAGTAAAAATGGTGGATACTTCTTACACAATAAGTCTTTCCATTGGTGTCCTTGTTAGCGGCCATACTTACGATGTTGTTGTAGAAGGTCGAGATTTTGAAACCAATAGCTTGTTGCCCAATTCTGTAAACGGATATGGCTTTAGGGTAATTTCAAATAATAAGCCGCCTGAATTAAAAGTTTCTTCTGGTCCTGAAAATAATTCTGTAATCAACGAAATGGAATTAACCTATAGTGGTAAAATCTTTTTGTATTCAGCAGAAGGATTGCCAGAGTTAAAAAGTTGTAACATTACAGTAACTGATTCAACTGGAACAATTGTTAGCGGTTACAATAATGTGTCTATTCCAACAGAAAAAATTTCTATAGACGAAGACGGAAACTGGACAGTAAATATTGATGAGACTTGTTTTGCAACACCTTTAGGGGAAGATTTGTATTCAATGACATTAACCTTTACACCTTTTGATAGCGTAAACAATGAAACAGGTGCTGGTGTTGTAAGATATGTAAACTTAGATACAAAAGATCCAGATTTAACTATTTCCACTATTTCACCTTTAGTAGATGACGGAATTAGGGTTGATAACGTAAACGGGCGTATAAAAATTCAAGGTACTATATCTGATAATTATATGCTCAAAGCTGTAGATGGTGTAAAATACGATTTATTTTTAGAGGATGAGCAAGGAAACTTTGGAGATGTTCCCGTGGTTTCTGGAACACTTAATGCTTCTGCTGCTTTTACTTTAGAATTGGACACAACAGATAATTCCTTTTTTATAGATTTGCGTAATCTAAAAATCATCGTTACAGCAACAGATTCAGCCGGTAATACTTGTAATCCAGTTGAAAAAACAGTGTATATAAACCAAGCTACAGATAAACCAACAGTTTCTTATTCTAACTTAATCGAAGATAATAATTCTGCACAGAATCTTTTGGGTATGGGAAGCTGGACAATATATGGTACAGCAAAAGACGATGATGGGCTAAAATCTGTAAAGATTAAACTAGATGATCAAGAACCAATTGAACTTTACACAGAAGCCCAACTTAACGGAACTACATCTCAGTCTATATCTTATACAATACCAGAAGAAAAAAGAACAAGTGGAAGCCATACAGTATGTTTTGTTTTAACTGATATTAATGGGTTAGAAGAAACAACATCTGAAGTTACATTTAATATAGATGATGACGCTCCAGTTATAGCAATAACATCACCATCTAGCGAATTTGCTTCTCAATCTGTAACAGTTGTAGGAACTGCAAGTGATGCGAATGGAATTGCTTCTGTAGAATTGGTTTCTGTCAAAAAGAACAATGCAGAACTCACTTTGAATCCTGCTCCTTCAGTTACAACTAGCGATAACTATGGAAACTGGAGTTGTAATGTTGCTTTACTTGATTCTCAAGTTGATGAAAGTGCAATTTATACTCAGACTTATCGAGTTACAGATATTTATAATCGTCAAGCTGAAACTAGCGTTTCTTATAAGGTAGACAAGAACTCACCTAAGTTACAAACAGTTTATGTTTCCCAAGGAAGTACAAAGGTTTCATATCCTTTGGCACAAGGTTCAAAGCCTTGGTTTACTCAATCAGCTTTGACTTTAAGTGGAAGTATTACAGAAGCAAATCTTAGTTCTATTACAATGACTTATTATTTAGACGAAGGTGATGAATCTACAAAGAAAGAAGTAATTGTTACACCTTTCAACGACTTTAACGTAACAGAAAGTTTCGGTTTTGAAGGTTCTCATACTGTTTCACTCACCTTGAAAGATAAAGCTGAAAATCCTGCTTCTTTCTTAATTTCAACTTTGAATATTGATACAGAAGCCCCTGTTTTGGAAAGTTACAATTTAGATGTAGCAGATTCTGTAACATCATCTAACAATGTAACAGTAACCTTTACAGCTTCTGATGCAACTAGTGGGTTAAGTAAATATTATATAGGAACAAGTCACGGTTTTGAAAAAGCATTGGCTATTTCATCTGGTACACTGTTGGTAAATGGAGAATCCTCTGTTAACGTTGACATTTCTAGTTTTGCAGAAAATAGTCACACTTTATATCTAAGATTAGAAGATGTAGCAGGAAATTCTACAGAAGATGTAAAACTTGGAAGTTTTATTCGGGATGTTACAGCTCCTGGTGTGATATATACTTCTCATAATTCAAATGCTACAGTGAACAAAACAATCACTATTACTGGAACTGTTACAGATGTAAACATCGAAGAAGGGGCAATGCCAATTCTTTATGCAAAAGATACTAGCGATAATTTTAAAACTATTGGTAATACAGTAGATAGCGATGTGAAAATAGATGGCTTGAATATTAGTCCTATGGTAGGTGGAATGTGGACAATTTCTGGATTTGACACAAGCGTATTTGATTCCGCAACATTTGACAGAGACGGTAGCAAAGCAGGTATTCAGATTTTATTGATGGTAGCTTTTACTGATAAAGCAGGCAATTCCACAACAGATGATACTCTTATGCTTTCTGCAGACCAAAACACAGACCGACCTCTTGTAAAACTAAGTAACGTAAATACTGCCGGTACAACAATTTTACGTAGTGCAGAAATTTCGGGTACGGTTACAGATGATGATGGAATAGATGGTTTTTATATTCAAGTGGTAAGAGAAGGGGATTCTTTTAATGATAGTAATTGGCAGGAATTAACCATTGTTGATGGAAACTGGTTGTATTCTTTTGAATCAACAGGAACAGATGGATCATATATTGCATATTTCAAAGTGGTTGATACAGAAAATACAGTATTTACCATTTATAATGAGGATAATGATGTTTTAGAACGTCCATATATTCAGTATCAGTCGGTAGAAAAAGTTTGGCACCCTATAACTTTCGGACTTGATACAAATCCACCGACAGTATTGGAATTAGAAGTTTCTACTGATGGCACAAGTTTTTCCGCCGTTACAAATAATATGGTATTTGGTGGTGGAACAGGCGGTGCAATGTCCAAGCTATATTTTAGAACACAGGCAGAAGACACAGTAACAACTCCAGGAAATTTGTCTGTTTCTTTAACAAATCTTGGCAATTTGACTTCTACAACTATGAATTATTCTGAATATCATTATTATAACACTGAGTTATTAGATCTTTCTAATTCACCAAGTGGATCATACACAATAACAGTTATTGCCAAAGACGAATCAGGAATGACTGGTCAATTTTCTAGAGTCGTGATAATCGATAATGATTCACCAGATTCAATTTCAAGCGTTATTCCTTCAAAAACAACAGAAGTTACAGGCGAAGTTTCAATGAGTGGATTTGTTGCAGATGAATCCAATGGTAATTCTGGTATTTTATCAATGCAATATGCGTTGCCTCCGTACGGAACTACAAATCCAGCAACTATTTCTTCTTGGAAGGAAATGTCATCTTTCTATACAACTTCTTGGGCAATAAACTTTACCGATTTAGGAGATTATGTTGGTGACTTTGCTTTATCTTCTTTGAAGTCGAAATATTCTGGATATGAAACAAGCTCTGGTTCTGGTTTGTATGACTTACCAATTTGGTTTAGGGTTACAGACAAGGCAGGAAATTTAGGATATATAACTGATGCTGCAACAATTAGATACAATCCAGATGCAGACAAACCTAGAGTTGAAATTACTTATCCACGGCATGACCAAATAGTTGGAGATTTTGGTTACGTTATTATGGGTGGAACTGTTCGTATTACTGGGTCAGCAGAAGATAACGAAGGTATAGATTCTGTTTGGTTACAATATGACCTAAATGGTGACGGTGATTTTGATTGGGCAACTGCAAATGACACAGATGCAGCTTTATATAAAAACTTATTTGGTATAACTCCTTTGCAAATCACGGGACTATCTGGACAATATGGTATAAAAGCTACAGGTTCAGTAAGTTGGTCTTCTTCGTTACAAGTTTCAGGTCTTACAGGTTTGAACTATTCTGAAAATAACGGAGCTACACTAAACGTAAGAGCTGTGGCAATAGATAATGACAGTGAAAATGGTCAGTTAGCTGGTGCTTGGTCTGATATAATTCATATTTCAGTAAACAATAGTGTACCTCAGTTTGGTTCTTACGATTCTTTAAAACTGAAACGCTTTAACTCCAACGGAGAAGCTATAGCCGAACAAGAATATAGTACAGATATGTATATTAAAGGCACAGATTGGTTCTTAACTGGTTCCATAACTGATGATGATGGATTAAAAGCAATTACTGTAACTGGTTCTTCCAATGGTAATTTGAATACATCCGACTGGTTTACAGCACATACCATAGGAAACAACACTTGGTACGATATGAAGATTCCTGTTGTTAGAAGCGACGGCGGTTCAGGAAGTTGGACTATAAATGTTGTGGCAGAAGATGATGACAGTGAATCTCCTAAAACTTCGGTTAGAGATTTTTCTTTGAACATAGATAACGAAGCTCCTATATTTGATGGAGCAACAGTTAATACTCCATTGTTGTACAAAAACGCATATGGCAACACGGGAATTCTTCTTTCTTCAACAGAAGCTGTACAAAACAGTAATGGTTTGTTCACTTTGGCTGGCCGTGTTTCCGAAGATGGAAGCGGTTTTGACAGAATGGTTATTTTCTTTAAGCGCCAAGGTGATACGACTCGTGTTTACAATGTAATGGAATCTTCGGATAACAGAACAGATCTTAACCTTTCCATGACGAGTGCAAATGCAACAAATGGTAGCATATATATTAATGATGATAATTTGCCAGTCCTTAAAAAAACATCTTTAGGCCGCGGTAGCGAAAGTAGTTCTGACTTCTTAACATTTGATGGAGCTTCAACAAACAAAAATATTCGCCCTGGTGGACTTGTAAAGATTGGTGGAATTTATCGATTGATTTCCAATATAGATGGAAATGAAATTAAGTTTAGTCCATCTTGTTCAACTGAATTTACAGAAGCTGAATTCGTTTATGGTTTGGTTTTAGATAATACTGGTGAAAGCCTGAATTCAAATGGTACTGTAAAAAATGATGACGGCGATGATATGGTAGAAACCTACTCAAAGAGTGGTTATGACTACACCTGGGATATTAGTGTAAATTCAAAGAATATACCAGATGGTCCTATTCAAGTTTGTGTTGTGGCCTTTGACGAAGCAGGTAACAGCCGCTTTGGACAGGTTACTTCAACAGTATCGAACAATAGACCCCGAATTACCTCTGTAAAATTAGGAACAGACTTAAGTGGTAACGGTTCTTACGAAGAAAAAGAATACACTACATTCTATTTGCTACTTAACGAAGATGGTACAGGAAACACTGAATTTGGTACAGACATTTGGGATTTGAACACTGGAACTTGGACTGTAAAATCTGGATTAGCGGTTAAACCTCAATTTGTCGGTGGCACAGAACCGATGTATTATCGATTCAGTAAGAGTACTTCCGGAGAACGTTTAAATGTGGCTGAAACTGGTTCAGTACAGGTATTCGATATAAATGACGGGTTTACTCTTACAAATAATACTATTGGTGCAGATGGCGAAGACAGTACAAATACATATAGGTTTAGTTTCTGGGATAGTACAGAAGAAACAGATCCTGGTGTGGATTCTCAATGGACAGTGCTAAATGCCACGTTGAAACAGGACTTAACAGATGCAGTATCATCAAAAATCGTAATTGACCCATTCTATTGGAAAGGTAGCAAGGATAATTCTCTCTATGCCAATAGTAGTAAAAATGGCCACATTGAATTTGAATCCGATTTGCCTGACACTATTTTTACAGAATCAGGAACTGGAATTTATGACATAGATCCAAAGGTTTCTGGAAGAATTACAATTAGAGGATATGCCTACGACGATGTTCGACTTTCATCTTTGTGGATGCAAATACCTGGATTTACTCCAACTAATTACGTAACAAATAGTGGATATGGTTCTTCTGGTGTTTCAAGTGGTTATTACCAGTTTGCTTATTATAAAATTGGTACAGGGTGGATTCTTCCAACTGCTACTATTGAAAGCAATGGTTGGGAAGTAACTATTTCAGAAGATGAAGTTGACGGTGGATTCCTAAACCAAGAGGGACATAAAGTAGTTTGGACATTGAGTTTTGATACTTCAAAGATTACAAATGTGGCTGCCCTTGATGTCGATTTTAAAGTAATGGCTGTGGATCATACCAATTCCGCTATTAATATTTCTCCTTCTACTAAACAAGGAACTCTTGGTCAAAATGATTACAATAAGCCAACTTATCAAATGGATATTGTTCCTTACATAACAGGAATTTCAACTCCAAACAGAACTTTAAGTGGGTTAAAGGCGAATAATATTCGTTCAGCTAGTGGTAAATATTCTGTAATTAAAGGAACAACAGCGAACTTTATTTCTGTAAACGGTTTTAACCTTAATCCAAGTGCTGTTAGAATAGTCGATTCAGCATCTATGGAAACAGCAACCAGTACTAGTGGTACAGCTATAGCTTATTCTAATATTGCTACAGATTATACTTCTTTGACACTTTCAAATAATGTGGCAAATTCTGGCTATGTTGAATTATTTACTAACGGAATAAGAACATTAAACAATGTGAATAATAATGATTCCCTAGGTAGCTTTATTGCAACAGGAACAGAAGGTACTATAACTATAGATGACTATGGTGAAATGCCAAACCGCGAACCTGATTATTTTCAAACAAAGAATATTCTATTAAATGATGATAGATATTTACGCTTCTTTGATATGAAAGATACAGGTATTAAAAATGGTTATTATCCTACAATGATAATGGAAGGTGATGACCCTGTGTTTGGATATATTGATTTAAAAGGTGGTCCAATAGATCCAGAAAGAGATGATGGCATTGAAGGTATTATTGATGATGGTGGTGCTGGTAAATATTATGATTCTCATGCTATGCCACAACGTGCTAAAATTAATGGTACAGATGGTAGCAGAATTTATACAGAATACTTAATAAAAGCTTCTATTTGGGATCAAATGGGAATGGCTCGTGATGAATCTGGTAGATTCCACCATATTACTTTGTACAACAGAGATGGATCTTCAATGGCTTATATTTACGATAGATTTGCTGAATTACATCCATCTGGTAAAGGTTGGGGAGATGGAGTTACTTATAGTGGTTTTGATGGATCGAAACCTAGTCATTCTAATAATAATGCAATTAGATTGGAATATGTGGATTATGGTGAAGGATTGTTACTTGGTAGATATCAGTATCCTAAGATTATAGCAAAAGGTAATTCAGTTACCGGTGCTGCAAGTATATATCAATTATATTTTGATGCAAATACAACTAATAAAGAACTTATTTTCCGTAATTTCAAAGTAGGAAACGAAGGTGATTATCCTTTATTCTCTGGTGGATATGCTACTGATGGTGGAACTTATTCTCAAGTTTCAACTTTAGGTGACTCTGATTATAATGCAACACGAATTACGGCAGCAACTAGTGCTTCAAATCATTTTAGTTTTGATGTATCAGGAGCGGGTAGAGTTGTAATTGTTTATTATGACGAATCTTTAGGCCGTTTGGTAATGAAAGTTTCTGCGACATCTATAGATGGTAGTAATCCATCTGCAGCAAGGGAATTTGACACCTCTTCAATTGTATTCCCTGACTATATCGGATCTTATGTTTCTATGTGTCTTGATTCATCAGGTGGTGTTCATATTTCAGCTTACGACTCTGGCGATTCAGATCTTGTATACATTTATGTTAAACATTTCTTAGAAACTGAGTATGAAATGGTTAGAGTTGACCAAGCATCAGCTGTGGGTAACTGGACACAAATTAAATTGAAAGACAATGTTCCTTACATTGCCTACTATAATGCAACTGAAGCCGGTGGTAAAGATTCTATTAAACTTGCTTATGCAAATTCAGCTGTAAATGGAATTGAAACTGTAGTACCTGGTGTTGATGATGAAGGATATACAACAGGAAAATGGGAATATATGACGGTTCCTGCAATTACAGTTCCTCAAGGAGGTGCTGCAACCTTCCAAAATGTATGTCTAGACTTCAATAGTGAAGGAAAGCCTGTTGTTGGTTATCTTGGTTCAAATCTTGAATTTGGTACATGGGTTTCAGAATAAGGAAGGGTTAAAATATGACTAAACGATTTATTACATTTACATTATTTTGCCTTATGTTTTCTTTTGCTATCTTTGCTGGTGGAAAAAAAGACATAACAGAAAAGCAGGCCGAAACTCTTGACAGTTGGCAAGAATCTTTTGATATAACGGATAAGAAGCCTGGTAAGTATAATATTGTTGTTACAGCAGAGGATCAAGGTGGAAATCAAAATACAGCAGGGCCTTATAACGTAATGATAGATCCAGATTCAGATTTGCCAAATATTTCGATTACTAACCCTATTATGGATATGCGAATTCCTGGCAACTTGAATATTGTTGGTATTTGTGTTGATGATGATGCAGTTGGATATGTTGAATTAATACTGGATGATGATAAATCCAATGTGATTCGAGCAGAAGGTACTGATTTTTGGTCTTATTATCTTGACACGACAAATTTAGCAGAAGGTCGACATACTATAAAGGTTTATGGCGTTGATATAAATGGAGTCCAAGGGCATCCGGTAGAAGTATCTTGGCATCTAGACCGTCGCCAACCAGTAACAGAAGTTACAAACTACGAAATTGGTTCCTTAGTTTCCGCAGAAATTAATCTTAAGGGAAGGGTTTCTGATGGTAACGGAATAGAATCCTTGGCATATTCTGTAGATGGTGGGGTTACATACAAAAACTTAAAATTAGAGATTGACAAAAAAACAGGACATGGTTTCTTTAGCGCACCAATCGATACTTTTGAAATGAAAGATGGTGCAGCAGTGTGTTGGTTTAAAGCTGTGGATAAGCAAGGAAGTACAGGGCTTTCATCCTTTTTGTTCTTTGTAGATAATACAAAGCCAGCAGTACGAATTTTATCTCCCGAAAAAAATGAATCCGTAAATGGTATTTTTTCTGTAGCTGGTTCTGCAGTTGACACAGTAGGTCTTTCTAAATTGGAATGGACCCTTGGAGATACTTCAGGTGAATTTGAGATTGTAGCTGGTAACCCTTATTGGGTAAAAGAATTCGACCTACGAAATTACGAAAAAAAATCTGTAGTATTTAGTATTACAGCTACAGATACTGCTGGAAACCGTCGCACAGAAAAAAGAACAATTTCTGTAGATTCAGCTGCAGATAGAGCCGTCATAGAAGTTTTATATCCAGCTACTTCCGCTGTAATGGATGCTACAGAACAAGAACTCTTTGTTCGAGGTATTGTTAAAGATGATGATGGAGTTTCAAAACTATATTATTCTGTAGATGATGGAACTGAATCAGCAGTAGAATGTGATGGAGTTTTTTGTGTTGACTTAAAAGAAGCTTTTGCAAAGAAAATGTCTAGTGCAGACAATAAAGTTCTTGCTAATGGTAGCCATAAAATAACTTTGTATGCAGAAGATATTCATGGAGTTAAAGGTGTTCCTGTAACAATAAATTTTGTGGCAAAGGGCGAAAAACCCGTATTTAATTCTACAAAAATTTCTTCTAGCAAAGAAAGCAAAGATTATAAACCAGGTATAGAAGTTCATCCAGAATCAGGCACAAATTTTGTTACAAAAGTTACTGCTGCCTGTGGAATAACTTCTGTTGAATGGTTTGTAAACGGTAAAGCTTACGGAAAGTATGTTCCTAGTAAGGCTGAAACTACTTCAACTATTACATTACCACTTAATTCATCTATTCCTTGGGGAGTAGTAACAGTGGATGTTGTTGCAAAAGATATTTATGATCGTGAAAGTAAACAAGAATTTTTGCTTTATTTAACAAATCTTACTAAAATCGATAGTTCACAGACTGTTGTTTTTGAAGATAGCTCTGTTTCCAAAGAAGGCAAGGTTGATTTTTCTAAAAATAAGGAAGTAACTGGTTTCTTTGCAGGAGGAAATGCCTCCTCTGTAGAATTACGACCTGCTACAAAATTTGCCAATGTATCATTGGATGGAAATACAATCCGACTTGTTGCTGGGGAAGAAAGAGGTCTTTCTGAACCTGTAAAAGTTGTTGTAACAAGTGACAGAGGTTTTGAATATGAATCAAAGGAGCTTTGTTTTTTAAATCCTACAGATGCTCCTAATTTAGTATTAGAAACCAGCGGCATTGTGGAAGGAAATAATCCTGTGGCTTTAAGAGGACAGGTTTCTTCTAAGTGGGATGTTTCTGCTGTTTACCGAATTATATCGGTTAAAGTGCAAACAACTCCAGATGGACTTATTTCAACTGCAGTTGCAGCTCCTCCCAGCGAAACAAAAGAATTACCATTGTCTGCTGATGGAAAATTTGATATAGAACTTCCAGCTTCTAATTTTGGGAAAGGAATTCATATTATCGAAGTGATTGCTAAAAATAGCGATGGAACGGAAAGCTACGCTTCTCAATTTGTTCGAAATATACCAAATCTTCCTTCCCCTTCAGCTACTGGGAAAAAAACTGTAAAAGCAGGAAAGCCCATTGTAACTTGGGTAGAAGGGAAAGACATTTATTATACCATAGTTTATCAAGGTCAAGTTTCAACTGTGGCTTGTACTCTAAATGGTGGAAATGTTACAAATTTAACACAAGAAGCAGGAATTATTTCTAGAGATAAATTGAAGCCAGGAGTGAATTCTATTGTTTTGACGGGTAAAGCTGGAGATTCATCAATTTCTTCAAAATATACTTCGAATTTTAAGGTTCAGCCACAGATTGAATTTACAAAAATTGGTTCAGCTGCTTATAGTGCAGGTGAATTAATTCAAGTTTCTTCTGAAACTGTAAAAACAGGTATGCCACTTCTTTCTTTAAAGATAACCAGTAGCGAAACAGTAAAAGCAGTTAATTATTCTATTAAGCCACTAAAAGAAATAGAAAACCAACCTGTAATTTATGGTGGTAGCTCATCTCAAAGTGGTAAAGCTACAATAAGAAAGACAACCAACCCTTCTGTAATTGAAGCAGATATACCTTTACAAAATCTGCCAGTTCAGTGGTATGGTGTTTCTGTAAGTGTTGAAACTGAAAGTGGTACTACCACAGAAAATGCTACTTTTGGTTCAATTAGAAACAAGGATGCAACTTTAATAAATGATAAAGAAGAAATTTATTGGCTAAAATCAAGGGACAATATTGTTTCTGGGTACTTTAATGTTCGTGAACCAATAGAAGTTTCTGTTCAAGAAAAAACTAATACTGGAACAATTTCAGCCACTGTTGATGGAAATATGGTAACTCTAAGCTCTGAAAAGTGTGGTGTTTATGAAAATATTTCTGTTGTAGCAAAGGATTCAGAAGGTGTTCAATATGTTTCTTCTGATATCAGTTTCCAAGTAAATAATCATATTCCCCAGATTGAATTGACTTCACCTATTAATAATCAATGGGTACAAAATAAGGTAAAATTAACTGGAACTGCCACAGATGCCAACGGAATTGCTTCTGTAGAATTGTCATTAGATGGTGGAACTACATGGTCTCCTGTTACGCTTTCTTCAACAGGAACCAAAGAAAATGTCGTCATTGATACAGAATTGGATTTTGTTACATTTAATGACGGACTTATTCCAGTTGATATAAAAGTTACAGATTCCTTAGGTGCTAGTTATGTTGTATCAAAAGCGATTCACAAGGATACTATAGCCCCAGAGGTTCAAATTATTACTCCTGCTGCAGAGGATGTGGTGAATGGTGAAACTACTGTTGTGTTTAAGGTTAAGGACAATGGTAAACTTGTATCGGGAGCATATTTTGCTCCAGTAGGAACACAACAGGTCGCAGCAGAAAATCCATCTGCAGGTCAAGTTGCTGTAGAACTTTCTTCTTTGCCAGTGGCAACAGTAGGTACTGTAGATGCCCCTATGGAAGCAGAAATGAGTTTCCAATTTAGTGATGTTATAGGGAATGTTCAAACTGTAACACAATGGGATTTTGTTATAGATAATCAATCTGATTTGCCTCGGCCAGAAATTCATTTGCCAGAAGATAACCAAATAATAACCACAGATTTTATTATTTCTGGTGTAGTTTTTGATGACGACGGTGAATCTAAAGTCAGTTACAGAATTGACGATGGCGAATATATTCAACTTGAAGAATATGGAACAGCATATTCTATCGAGATACCTCTTGAAACCATGACAGATAATGAACATACAATTTATGTGTATGCAGAAGATATTCATGGGGTCAAGGGGGAAGAAGTAAGCCGTAATTTCCGTGTATCTTTGGAAGAACCAAAGGGTGCTGTAACAGAGCCTGCCATTGAAGACACTGTGAAGGGTTCGATTGTGATGAAAGGTTGGGCCTCTGACAAAAATGGAATTTCTCTAGTTCAAGTTTCTTTGGATAATGGAAATACTTACAACGATGCAGTGGGTACAGAGGAATGGGAATACAGTTTTGACACCCGTATGATTCAAGACGGTACACACGTAGTTTTCTTACGAATATATGATAACTACGGAATTGAAGCTTTATATTCTAGTTTGATTACAATAGACAATACGATACCAGATATTACCCTAGAATTACCTCTTGACGATTCTTCCACTTCAGGAATGGTTTTCTTCTCTGGACAAACTATTGATAACGTTGAATTGGTTGATCTTTATATTACAATTCGTGCCTTGGATCCTGATGCACCAGCCTTGCCTCCTCATCTAGAACGTATTGATTTGGTGCCAGCTCAAATTATTACTCAGGCTGTGGATTTATCTACTTTGCCAGATGGATTTTACAATGTTGAATTAACAGGTTCGGATGCTGGTGAAAATACTAGACGAGTTTCTAGAAATATTCGCTTGGATAAATCTGTTGCAGCAACAAAAGTAAATCTTATGTACCCAATGAACGGGGAACATATGCAAGGTATTTTTAATGTTTATGGTACGGTTTCTTCAGAAACTCCAATTGAACGAATGCTGATGTATGTTGATGGCAATTTCTGTGCAGAAACTCAACTTTCTAAAACCAACGCATTTAAGTTTGAACTTACTCCAGAACTCGTTTCTTCTGGTGAACATAAAATTACGGTACGGGCAGTTACAACAAATCAAGCTATTGTAGAATCCAATAGTCATTATATTTTCTATGAAGCTTCTGGGCCTTGGATTAGTATAGACAATTTTACCTTATTAGATTATGCCGTACGGCGACCTTATCTAGAAGGTAGAGCAGGTTATGTTCTAACTCAATCGGATATGGACACCTTATCATCTAAAGAAACTTCTAAGGCAGAAAAGAAGCTTTTAGCAAAGAAAAAGGTAGAAAAGGTTGAACTTAGTTTTGATAATGGTAAAACCTTTACAAAAGTTGCAAAAGATGGAACTTGGAGTTATCGTTTAGAAAATGATTATTTGGATGAAGGATATCACTTTATTGTAGCCAGAGCTACAATGGCAAATGGAGAAGTTGCAATTACCAGAACTATTATTCAAATTGATAAAACCTTGCCATATATTAAACTGATATCGCCAGGTGAAGGTGGTCGCTTTAACGAACAGATTGAATTTTCTGGTTTATCTTCAGATGATATGGGATTGAGTAATGTTACTTTCTCTTTGCGAAGTGGAGATAAATCTTCTTACGAAGTGCCTACCTTTATCCAAGGGTTGTATTTTGACTGGCATTTCTGGGGTGCGACCCTTTACGATGTTGGTTTGGGATTAACTTTCTTTGACGACAACGTAAAACTTCAAGCTCAATTTGGTCAGTTTACTCAGTCTCAACGGGATTTGTTTGATGCATCAGGCTTAAAGATGCGATATGGAGGTAATGTATTTGGGCTTAAACTGTTGGCTAATATTGCTTATGTTCCATTCCAATATTTCTTTGGACCTGATTGGCAATGGCTTTCTGCGGGTTTTGCTATTGGTGCAAACTTTTCTATGTTTACAGAAACCCAAAGTGGAAAGCCTCAAATGCTTTCTGCTGTTCTGGCGCAAATTGAATTCCCTAGAGTTACTCTACAGGATCAAAAGATGTTCAGAACCTTCTCATTGTATACAGAAGGTCAGTTATGGTTTTTGCCTACTGACGTTCAGGCAGGAGAAACAAATATTAACTCTCTAATTCCTCAAATATCAGCGGGAATTAGAGTGAACGTATTCTAGTACTAAATTCCGAAAGTCGCTGGCAAAGGTGGCTAATTCGGAACTGGTGCTAAAGGATGCATCGCTTAAAGCAGGTAAAGGCAAGTTCGTGGCTGCAACCCAGTAGCGAACATCGTCAGCCTGAACATCTGGGGTTGGAGCTGAAGCATGAGTAGGTGCTAAGCCAGTGGCTTGAGATAAAAAGCCCTGTCCCTCGATGGAAGTAAGTTGTGCAAATAGCCCTTCTAATGTGGAAATTTCTTTTTTCTTACCGGAAAGGGGAATTCCATAATAAACTGGAGCGGTAAGAGCTCTAATGGTTTGTTTGGAGCTAGGCAAAAAATGGCTGTCGTATTTTTTTAACGGCTCAAAGGGAAGTAGCCGATGAAAAGATAGGGGCATAAATACATGATTAGGGGAAGATTTTTCTATGTAAAAAATTAGTTCCTCTTGGTTCATGTTTAGGGCTTGTTGAGGTAAATATCCTTGGGTAATTGCATTAGCTAAGATTTTTGCAATTTCATGGATAAGCGGAATGTCTTGAGCTTTATGTTCTTGGCAATCTAAAATTAGTTCCTTGGCTGCTTCAAGTCCAAACTGAGATTCTGCAATGGCACCTACAAATGCCATTAGAATCTGAGGATTTCCACCTGCTAGCAACAGTTGTGGATTTCCATCTTTTCCTCTGTTGATAGCTAATTCATAGTGATCAATAAGTAGAGGAAGGGCAAAAACTTTTTTGTCTTTGATGCTGGCACTATCGGCTACAAAAGGAGGCATTTGGGACAAGTGTTCCATAGAAACTCCTGCTTTGTTTATTTGTGCAAGGTTTATAGCCTGATTAGCTGCATATCCAGCGGGGCAAATGAGTAAGTCTGGCTTGTTTCTGCCAGTTAGTTGCTTATTGATAGGTTGCTCTGTTGATAAAGCAAGGGTTTTAAGGTTAATAGAAGAAGTTTTTTTGCCTTCTATTTTACTTTGGGCAAGAAAAAAATCTTCTGTAGCTTTTATAATTGTTTTTTGAACACTTTCAGGGGTGTTATAAAAGGCTATGGTAAATGTTTTTTGTTTTAGAACAAAAAATGTGATTAAAGTTGCCGTTAATACAAGAAATACGGCAAGGGTAATAATTAAGTGCTTTCTAGAGATATTCATAGTTTATGATAGCATATCTCTAGTTATGTAGCAATGTGATTGCGATATAAATTTTTATATGATATTCTATATGAAGATAGATAAGTTTGTCTTCTTATGAATAAAAAGCAGAGGTGCGTTTTGAGAAGATATGGTTTTGTAAAACAGTTAGTTCTGTTTTGTGGAGTGTTTTTTCTCTGTCTAGGATTCAAGGTTCATGCTCAAGTAGCTATGTCTGCGGATTCGTTGCGAGCTGTGGATGTGGCATTTTCTGAACATTCTTCTGAAAAACTAGGTCAAGTTCTTTCAGCAAATCGTTCAGCACGGGATTATGGTGAATTAGAAGCCTATACTCTAAAGAAAATTCGCCAGTTTGTTGTTTTGAATGAGTTGGATTTTGCTAAAGCTGCTTCTATGATTATGATTGATAATAACATGGACAATGAAGATGCATTGGCAGTGTATTCATCTACAACAAGAGCTATTGAAAGACGAGCTCAAATGTTAGCTGAACAAAAAGCTCAAGAAGAACGATTAGCCGCTATTCTGGAAGCAGACCATGCAAAGTTGGAAGATATTTCTGTGCCAGATAAAAGTTATACCCCTGTTATGAATGTAACTTCTGGTGAAACCTTTTATTATTCTACAGAAGCTGAATCCGCTTTGTCTCCAATAAACTGGGAAGTATCTCTTGGCTTTGCAGACTTGATTTTACAAACTGGCCGTAAGGACCCTGCGTTAAAATACGGCTTGTCTATGGAGGGAGAATTCTTTTATTCTACAGATGTTGTAACAGTTGGTGGTGAAGTTGTTGTAGATATGTCTTTGCTTTCATTTTTTGGACCAAAAGAATTATCCGCTTCAGTTAAAGCCGTTCCTTCTTTTTCTGTTGCAGCTTTGTCACAAAATTTATTTTTCCGTATAGGATTTTTTAATGAAAGCAATTTTATGTCACCGATTATTGGAATTAGTTATAAAAAATTTGGCGGAAAACAACTGGGATTTGATTTTTATGCCGATTATTATATAGGGCATCTTGCTCAAGAAGATATGAAGGTTGCTTTTGCCGCAGGAGGAAATGTTTTTATTCCTTTGGTACAGGGCGATATCGTGAACATGGGTTTGAACCTAGGTTTGTCTGATTCAGTTTATATGTATACTGATGGAATGGACAATAACTTAAAATGCATTTTTAGTTTAAGGGTAGGAAATTAATGATTAAAATTACAAAGAATATCTTTTGGATATTATGTTTGCTTCTTTTTGCTGGAACTCTTTTTGCAGAGGATCCCATAGCTGATAGATTTATGTCTGCTGCAAACGATCAATACTCAGCAGGAAATTACGAAAAAGCCTACGAATATATCAATAAAGTACTTGCTATGTATCGTGGAGGGCTTTTGCCAGAAAATGCAGCCGTTATGGCAGAGATGATTTATTATTCCTATTTGCAACAGCTACGAACCGCAGGTGACGAAGATAATCTTGATCTTGTAAAAGTGTGGCTTCAGGATTTTCCAGCAGTTGAATCATCTCGAATTAGAACCCTTATTGCTTCTTTTGAAAAGGACATAGAAAAGAAAGAAAAAGAAATTGCTGCTGCCCAAGCTGCAGAAGTTCAAGCTGCAAAGGCTGCTAGTGCTTCTTCTGGAGGAGGGGTTGCCCATGACGACACCTTACTTAAAGAATTGGCAGCAACAATAGAAAAAGAAGCTGAAATGCTTAGCCAAGTTTCTTCTCAAAATGAAACTTTCCAACGTGCAATGGAACTAAGTTCTCAACAAAGTGAAAATATGAACAAGACAATTTTGTTAATTGTCTTAGGCGTTGGTTGTGCTTTGATAATTGTGTTTATTGTTATTATAATTGGTGTTGTAGTTAGTGCAAAAAATTCAAAACGACAACAGGAACAATTTGCCGCAACTTTACAAGTTGTAGCAGAAATGTCCAGAATTCCATCTGAGCATTTAATGTTAGATGGTGTAACAGGAGTTTACGGAGATTCACAGTTGCGCCTTGTAGGTAGTTCATCTGTAAATGCAAATGGGCTTCCTGAACCGGAAGTTGACGAAAAAGAAATGCAACTTATCCGAGAATTTGCTGTTCGCTGTGAACAAATTGGTAACGAAATTGACGTAATGACAGGAAGAAAAAATAATTCTAAGAACATATCCGAAATGGTTTATAAAATTAGTATGGAACTTGGAATTAGAAAAGATACTGCAATGCTCTATTTCTGTGCTGCCATGGTTTATGATATTGGTTTTTTAGAGTTAGATAAGGATTTACTTCAGGCTGATTCTTTAACAGAAGAACAAAAATACAGTATTCGTGCTCATGTTAAACCAGCTTCTGATGCTTTCGACTTTATACCCGAAAAATATCGATCTGTGTTTAAGCAAGCAGCTGCAACTCATCACGAAAATATGGATGGTTCTGGATACCCTTCTGGTTTAGTAGGCTCAGAAATTCCAGAAATCGCACGAATGATTCACGTGGTGGAAAGTTTTGTTTCTTTGATATCACGAAGAAATTATCGTGCAATTTATGACAAGGAGTCAGCAGTCCAAGAACTGATGAATCATCCTGAATTGTATGATGAATCGATTGTAAAGGTTTTGGATTCTATTGTATAAGTTTTGGAGTCAAGGTTTACATTTAATTTGTGTAAAATCTTGACTCTACCTTTTATTTAATCGGGGATATAGCTCAGTTGGTAGAGCGATTGGTTCGCAATCAATAGGTCGCCGGTTCAAATCCGACTATCTCCATCTTGATATTTGTATTAAAAAATATTTTCTAAAAATTTGACATTCAGCAATAAAGCCATACCATTTAAAGTATAAAACAAAATAAGGAGTAAAATGGTATGCAAAAAGAGCTTGTAAACAAATTGAACACCTACATTTCAAATATTGGTGTTTCATACATAAAATTACATAATTTGCATTGGAATTTAAAAGGTTCGCAGTTTAAAGCTGTGCATGAATATTTAGAGACTTTGTACGATAGTTTCGCAGACATATTGGATGAAGTTGCTGAATTGTTAAGGATGAATGAATATATTCCTGTTGCTAGTATGAAGGAATTTCTTTCTTTGGCAATTATAAAAGAACTAGATGGTACAATTCAGGACACAAAAACAGCTTTGGAAATTGTTTTGTCTGATATGAAATTATTAAAGAAAGAAGCAGAAGGAATCCGAATTTTAGCATTAAACGATGATTCATTTTGTACTTCAAACATGATGGAAGATAATATCACAGCTTATAACAAAAACATTTGGTTTATAAATTCAATGCTAAGTTAAAAAAAAAAGGTTACGAAATTCCATCTGAAAAAAAGAGGGGTTTAGTAACCTTTAACAATTTAAAGTAGTTAGTTATTTATTTTGTGGCAAATAGAATAAAAAAAATCAGTTGTCAATAAATAGTCTTTATGCTATTATGACACTGCTATGAAAACTGAATTGATAAAAGATATTCTGGTTTCCGAACCAGATGGACGGATTGTTGAAATTTGTGGTTGGGTACGTACAAAACGTGAGTCAAAAAACTTGGTTTTTATTCAAGTTAATGATGGCTCCTGCTTTGCATCATTGCAACTTACTTTGGATAATGAAAATCCAGTAGATTCTTCTGTCAATTTAAATCAAATAGGAATTGAGTTGAAAAAGATTTCCACAGGTGCATCAGTTCGTGCCACTGGTAAGTTGGTTCCTTCTCCTGCCTCTGGACAAGCTGTTGAAATTCAACTTATTTCTATAACTGTTTTAGGTGAAGCCCCTGTAGATAGTTATCCTCTTCAGAAAAAAAATCACTCTTTGGAGTTTTTACGAGAAAACGCTCATCTTAGAGCTAGAACAAATACATTTGGGGCTGTCGCTCGTGTAAGAAACCAAATGGCATATGCCATTCACACATTTTTCCAAGAGAGGGGTTTTCAATATGTTCACACCCCAATTATAACTGCCAGCGACTGTGAAGGTGCAGGAGAAATGTTTCAAGTAACAACTTTGTCCATGGAAAAATTAGCAGAAAAAGCGGTTTCTGCTGGAGCAAAGGGAATGGCTGTAGAAAAAGCAGCGGCCCTTGTGGATTATTCCAAAGACTTTTTTGGGAAAAAAGCGAGCTTAACTGTTTCTGGTCAGTTAGAAGCGGAAACATATGCTACAGCACTTTCTAGAGTTTACACATTTGGGCCTACATTTAGAGCAGAAAATTCAAATACAACACGGCACCTTGCTGAATTCTGGATGATTGAACCAGAAATGGCTTTTTTTGATTTGACAGATAATATGGATATTGCCGAAGAATTTGTTAAATATCTGTTGAACTGGGCTTTAACAAAATGCGCCTCTGACATGAAGTTCTTTGATGAGCGTATACAAAAGGGCCTTATCGATACTTTAACCCATGTTGTAAATTCAGATTTTGCTCGTATAACATATACACAAGCTGTTGAAGAACTAGAAAAAAATGCTGATAATTTTCAGTTTAAACCATTCTGGGGATGCGACCTTCAAAGTGAACATGAAAAATATTTAACCGAAGTAGTTTACAAGCGTCCAGTTATTGTAACAGATTATCCCAAAGAAATTAAATCTTTCTATATGAAACTTAATGAAGACGGAAAAACTGTTCGAGCCATGGATGTTTTAGTTCCTGGTTTAGGAGAAATAATCGGTGGTTCTGAACGTGAAGCAGATTATGATAATCTACTTAATCGTATAAAACAACTTAATTTGAACCCAGAAGATTATTGGTGGTATTTGGATTTACGCAAATTTGGTTCAGTTCCTCATTCAGGTTTTGGATTAGGTTTTGAAAGATTATTACTTTATGTTACTGGAATGGGTAATATTCGAGATGTAATTCCTTATGCAAGAGCTTCAAAATTAGCAGATTTTTAAATTTTTAGAAATTTTCTAATTTTTTTCTTCATAGTATTTCTTGTAATCGATAAATTTATTATTATATATATAGTTTTTCATTTGTTGATAGACAATCTTGTTGGGAGGATGTTGTGTCTGCCTCTTTAATGTTAATTTTTGGTGTTTTAATTATCGTAGGAACTTTTTCTTCAAAAATTAGTTCACGATTTGGAATACCAGTTTTATTAGTATTTCTTGTAATCGGTATGATTGCAGGAAGTGACTTTTTAGCCTTAATCGATTTTGGCAACCTTACTTTTGCCAGAGACGCAGCAAACCTAGCCCTTATTTTTATCTTGTTTGAAAGTGGTTTTAATACTAAGCGAGAAGATTTACGAAATTATAAGGGACCCTCTCTTTCTTTAGCTACCTTGGGAATTGTTGTAACTGCAGTGATTCTTGGGGTTTTAATACATTTCTTATTAAATATTGATTGGTTATATTCTTTGCTAATTGGTTCTATTATTTCATCTACAGACGCCGCAGCTGTAATTACAATACTTAGAGAACGACCTGTAAAGAAAAACGTATCTGCAACTTTAAGCATCGAATCTGCAGCCAATGACCCAATGGCAATTTTGCTTACATTGTTTATTATTAACTTAATTTCAAACGCAGGAGCTTCCGCCGTTTCAGATTATTTAATATTTGTAGCTCAATTAATTTGGCAGTTTTTCGGAGGAATTCTTGTAGCAAAGGTTTTAAGTATAGCAGGAAAATGGCTTTTTAATCATTTTGGCAGTGGAAATCAAGCTATGTTCTATGTTTTATACGTGGGACTTGTTCTAACAATTTATGGTGTGGCAGATTTTATTGGTGCTAATGGAACAATTGCAGTCTTTTTTGCTGGTTATTGGATGGGTAATTCTGAATTTGTTTTTAGGCGGGGAATTTCTCATTTTATTTCAGGATTATCCTCTTTTTCAAACATGGCAGTCTTCCTTTTGCTGGGATTGCTAGTTTATCCTAAAAGTATGCTTCAGGTTTGGAAACAGGGTATGGTTTTAGCAGCTGCCTTGATTTTTGTTGCAAGACCAGTAACCATTTTTTTGTGTACTTTACCTTTCAAGTTTTCTATAAAGGAAAAATTATTTATTTCCTGGGGTGGATTAAAAGGAGCTGTTCCTATTATCCTTGCAACTTATCCAGCAGCTTTTGGATTAGATGAAAATAGGCTTATTTTTAATATTGTTTTTTTTGTGGTTTCTGTATCTTGCTTATTACAAGGTACAACCCTTTCCTTTTTTGCTAAAAAATTAAAATTATCCCTCCCTAGTCATACACATTCACCATATTCTTTGGAATTGTTTGCATTAGACAAAACGGAATTCGATGTGGTAGACGTACAGATTCACGAAGATTCTCCTTGGAATGGCCATAGACTTGCCCAACTTGCTTTGCCAGAGGATATTGTTGTTTCTACCATGGTTAGAAATGGCAAAATTATTTCACCTCGAGGAAATACAATGTTAATGAACAATGATATTTTATTCATTATGGGTGAGCCTGCTAGAGTTAAAGAAGTTTTATCTTCTGCGGGAGCTGATGTTACCTAAAAAATTCATTTTCCTAGCCCTTTATTTGTTGGATATTCGGCCAAAAAGTTTTTGCTGTATTGTAAAAACTGGAGAAAAAAATATCGACAGAGTCTGTTTTCTGTAGTACAATTCATGCATGAAACGATGTCAGTTTTTTATATTATTAGCAATAATATTTTTTGTATTTGTTTCCTGTAAAAACTTTTTGGACTTTATGAATGAATACTTTGATGCTCCAGAAAATACAGGAGGAACTGGATATGAAACAATTATAAAAGAAGGTGAAATCCCAGAAACTATAAAAGAAAGAGTAGTTTACTATGCGGTTCAATATAAAAATGCTGACACAGATTATAAATATGGTGCACAAGATCCATTATATTCAATAAAAGTTGATTGTTCTGGATTAGTTATTAGATGTTACAAATATGCTTTGCAAAATACTGGTTACGAACTTCTTTTGTCAGATATGTCCAGTTCCTATATGTATACAGATGCAAGTTACCACACAGATAATCCTGAACCTGGCGACCTTGTGTTTATGGGTGAAGAAAATTCTTCTACAATAAACCACGTGGGAATCTTTACCAATAGAATTGGAGATAAAATTTACTTCATTGATTCCACGGACTATTATGGTGGTGTAACGGAACGTTCTTTAAGTAGAACTAGCAAAAAAATAAAGGGCTTTGGAGAAATGAAACTTAAGCAATCTTCCTTATAATTCATTTTTTTGGGAGGTGATTTAAAGTTCAAAAACACTTTATTTTCAATATTTATTTTTTGTAACTAGTAACCATTTGTGCCATACGCTCAAGAGCAATTTTAATTTTATTTGTATCAGTGGCATAGCAGCAACGAATAAAGCCTTCTCCTCCTTTTCCAAAAACAGTACCTGGTACAACTGCAACTTGATATTTTTCAATTAATTTAGTTGCAAATTCTTCGGAGCTTAATCCTGTGGAACTAATGTTTGGGAAGATATAAAAAGCACCTTCTGGTTCTGTTACTTCTAAGCCCATTTTAGTTAGGGCTTTATACATAAGATTTCTACGTTGCTGATAAGAAATGCGCATTTTTTCTACTTCGTGCCATCCGTTACGAAGACCTTCCATAGCTGCGTATTGACTCATAATTGGAGCACAAATAGATGAATATTGATGAAGTTTATATATTTGTTCCATTAAATCTTCTGGACAGCATATGAACCCAATTCTCCAACCTGTCATAGCAAAAGATTTGGAAAAACCGTTTAGGACAATAGAATAATCTTTCATTCCGGGAAAAGAAGCGATAGAAGTGTGTTTGTTATCATCAAAAACCAGCTCACTATACACTTCGTCAGAAATAACCCAAATTTGATGTTTTTTAACTACTTTGGCAATTTTTTCTAGTTCATCCTTAGGAATAATGCGACCAGTTGGGTTGCTTGGACTACAAAGCATTAAGGCTTTTGTGGCAGGTGTAATTGCTTTTTCAATTTGTTCTGCTGTGGGATAAAAATTATTTTCTGAGGTATCTAGATGAATTAGTTTTGTATCACATAAAGCTGCTAGTGGTTGATAAGAAACGTAGCAAGGTTCACAAATGATTATTTCATCGTTTGGATTTAGAATCGCACGTAAAGCCGCATCAACTGCTTCTGAAACCCCAATTGTTATTAACACTTCGGATTTAGAATTGTAATTTAGAGTATATTTTGTAAGGTATTTTACTATTTCTTCTCGTAGCTCAGGAAGTCCCCAGTTTGAAGTGTAAGATGTATGACCCTGTTCTAAATGGTAATATGCTTCTTCTCTCATTACCCAGGGAGTGGAAAAGTCTGGTTCTCCCACTCCTAAAGAAATAATATCATCACGTCCTTGAATTAATTCAAAGAATTTTCTAATTCCGGAAGGAGGTGTATTTGTTATTTTTGCTGAAAATTTGTCGCTACGGGTGTTCATTTATGCAGAGACTCCTTCACGGCGATCTTTTTTTTCATCAACATAAAGTACATCGTTTTCTTTGTAGGTTTTTAGGACAAAGTGAGTTTTCGTACTTTTTACTCCATTTAGAGTAGAAAGTTTTTTTGCTACAAAGAAAGCGACTTCTTGAAGGGAATCCCCTTCGATTATTACTTGAAAATCGTAACCCCCTGACATAAGATACAAGGATTTTACCTGAGGAAATCTGTAAATTCGTTCGGCTAGAGCATCAAAGCCGTGTTCACGTTCTGGAGTAACTTGTATTTCGATTTGTGCACGTACTTTTTCTTTTGTTTCTGCAATTTTTTCGGGATTAATAATTGTTGAATACTTTAGAATTATTCCTTCATCTTCAAGGTGTTTGATTATTGCATCAACTTCCGCAGGGGTTTTTTTTGTCATAGCAGCTATATCTTCTGAAGAAAGTCGTGCATTGTTTTGCAAAAGATTAAGAATTTCGTCCATAAAATAGTCTCCAAAATAACACAAAGAATTCATTTAATTTATAATAAAAGAATATAATTTTTTAGACTGATTTACAAGTACTTTGAAAAGAAACACATAATATAGTTTTTATAAATTTATTTTTTTATACTTGACAATATTTTGTTTTAGCAGTAATATATACAACCGTACGACGCAGGATAGAGCAGTTGGCAGCTCGTCGGGCTCATAACCCGGAGGTCGTAGGTTCAAGTCCTACTCCTGCTATAAAGTTAAATCCTTATGTTATATGGATTTAGGTCACTTCTGACCTATCACTGAATGGGCTCAGCGTGGAACTACTTAATGAATGGTTGAAAGGTTTGGTAGAAAGTCTTTTGAACGGTAATTTAAGGTGGTAACCATGGCTGAGCCTTTTTATTTATACACACGTCGGCACAGTGGAAATTATTATGTACAGTTCAGACTGGAAGATGGATCTCTTTCCAATCACAAAAGTAC
>JAGAOP010000035.1 GCA_017623685.1 Spirochaetaceae bacterium | reverse complement strand
TTTAGCAGAGGATGACAAAATTCTCACATCAAAAATAGTAACTAACCAAGATAATAAATACCATTCAGCCTTTTTAATTTCAACAATTAGAGAAATTTTAAAAGAAAATAATCTTGAGCCAAAAGACTTATCCGTAATTGGTACAAACATTGGTCCTGGAAGCTTTACTGGCATTAGAGCCTGCACAACAGTTGCTAGAATGATGGCTCAACAACTTGATATACAAGCGTGCGGAATTTCATCTTTAGAAATACTTTCACAAATAAATAAAACAGATAAACCAACAATGGTTGCTCTTGATGCAAGGAAAAACAGTGCCTATCTTCGCTACGAAGATGATATCAAAGGTGCTATCCAATTAGAAGAAATCAAAGACCTTTTAGAGAAAAATGAATACTATCTAATTACAGATGATAGGCTGCAAAAAGAATTAGGTGGAATATCTTATCAACAAGAAGAATATCCACTTGGTGACATTTTGGCAAAATTGGTATATGAAAAGGTTCAAAAAGAGGCTTGTAAATGGCAAGAATTAAAACCTCTTTATATCCAACCACCACCAGTTTATTAACGAAAAGTCGAGTTTTGTGCTCGCCTTTTTTGCTAAGTAAAAATATATTAAGGAAGTGACAAATTAATTATTTAGGAGTTTTATAGGGATATGAGAATTACAGGGGTTCACTTTAGGGAAAATACAAACAATACAGAAAAAGTATCAAGGGTACAAACAAACCCAATAGTGGCGTTTGCACAAACTCTTGGCAACATTAAATTAAATACATTAGAAAGAGATGTTTTTGTAAAAGAACCCCTGCCAGCAACTGATGACATTGCTTTTACTGGGCAAATAAAATTCACCACAAACGAATTTAAGAAAAAATTTAATAAAACATTTTTCAAAAAACTTATGAGAGAAGGAATACCTGATGCTTATACAGGAAAAGAAATGATTTCTCAAGAAGATATAGATTCCTTAAAAACCCTTGGAGCGTTTAAAAAGAAAAGTGTTATTGCAATGAAATTCTTAAAGCAATATGAAGACTGTATGCCTCCGATTGAAAGAGAAGTTTACTTTATACTTAAAAACTTAGCTAAGAAACACCCTGATTTAAACTTGCAAGAACTTATGCAAATGAAACACAAAAGGGCAGAAGAAATCCTTATTCAACAACAAACAAAAATTCTTGATAAAATCAACATGATGATAAGGGTTCTACCTCGTGGAGAATACTTACAAGCTCGTAAATTCATCAACGGAGCATTTGATAAAATCTTAGATCCACATCCAACACCTGAAACACGTTTTTCAAGAAAAGTATTTTTACATGGATTGGACGAATTAAAAATTTCTGACCCTAAAACAAAAGAAAAAATAATGGCGGTAGCATCAAGATTACCACAATCATCAGATTCTATTAACGCTTTTATTGTTAAATATTCTCACGACACAAAAGTTATTGATAAAAACCCATTCGGTAAACAAGAAATTGTAGTTGTACCACGTTCACCTGAAGAAATCGCATTCAGATTACTTGATCCTGCGGTTCAATCAGATGAACATATTTGGCCTCAAGCAGAATTCAGAAAACTTGAAGAAGCAATTCAAAAAGGTGAAATAAAACGAGAAGATGCTGAAACTCTAAGGGTGAGCATATTAACTTCTAAATACATAAACAACCTAAAATCTGATACCCTTATCGATGATTTTATCGAACAAACAAAAGAATACGATATTCCTAAAAACATACAAGCACATATGGACAGATTATTGGAAGTTATGGACAAATGGGCCAGAGCTGGCAAGTTTGAGGATGCCGCATTACTTGGAGAATATATAAAAGTATTAGAAAAAGAATTCCAATTAAGATCTAATATTGTAAGGGTAGATGTTGGTGATTTAGAGCCTAAAATTGCAGAATTACAACAAAAAGCAGAAGAAGTGCTTCAAAGAAGAATAGAAAAGAAACAACGTCGTGCTGCAAATGCTGCAAACAACCACGGAGAAACAACGTTTGATAGAGACGGAACACCTCTAGAAAATAGAAAAGTTCAAGTACACTCTCCTAAATTCAATCCATAACAAAATACTTGCAAATTCTAAAAAATAGTGTATTATGATAAGATAAACCAATGGTTTCTCAAAACAATACAACAATTAGGAGAACAAAACAATGTACCAAGATGAAAAATTAGTCTGTGAAGATTGTGGAAAAGAATTTGACTTCACTGCAGGCGAA
>JAGAOP010000034.1 GCA_017623685.1 Spirochaetaceae bacterium | reverse complement strand
GGTGCAAGAAATATACGACAATTAGTTTCTGTTCCACGTGGTCAGCATAGTGAAAAACCTTTAGAAGTTATTGAAGGTATAACGAAAATGTTTCCAGAACAAAAAAAAATAGAACTGTTTGCTCGAAATAATTACTTTGGCTGGGATAATTGGGGGCTTGAAATACCAGAATCAAAAATAGAAATAAAATCTTTATCAAATAAAAATATGGATAACCCTATATTAGAATTTGATTTATCTGTTGCTGTTTCAAATCAATAGCTAATTTTTTTTTGATAAAAGAATTGCACTAAAAAAAGAGTAACATTTTTCTAGGTGAAGAATCAATAAAATTTACATATTTCTAGGGATAAATTTGTGAAATATCCTTTTTTACATTAAAAAAAAATGTCGATTGCTTGTGGATATTTTATAAAAAATGCTAGATAGGGTTTTTATCTTTGTTTTTTTTTATTTTTTATTTTGCCGTTTCATCTCGAACTGTTGATGAAATTTATCTTCAATAATAAAAATAGTACAAAAAACTAACTTCTTTTTTTGCTTGAAATTTTATCACGCAATGGAATAAATCCAACTCAAAATTTAAATATATTCCACCTAAAAGGTTTTCAAATAACTTAAAAAATTAAAGACTTAATTTTTTTTGAAAAAAATATAAAGTCTTTTTTTCAAAAACCGATTATAAAGTATCAGGCAATTCCTGACGGAAATAATCAGCTGGACAGTCCCGGCTGTTCATAAGGAGATAAAACTATGGTTATTAATCACAACATGAGTGCAATGTTTTCACAGCGCTCTACGAATGCGACTAATCTCGCAACTCAGAAGAATATGGAAAAATTGTCTTCTGGTTTGAAAATCAACCGTGCCGGTGACGATGCTTCAGGGCTGGCTGTTTCTGAAAAAATGCGAAGTCAAATCCGTGGGTTGAATCAAGCATCAACAAACGCACAGAATGGTATTTCTTTTATCCAGACAACAGAAGGATACCTCCAGGAAACAACTGATATCATTCAGCGTATCCGTGAACTTGCTGTTCAAGCTTCTAACGGTATTTACACAGATGAAGATCGTATGCAGATTCAAGTTGAAGTTTCAGCTTTAGTTGCAGAAGTTGATCGTATTGCAAGTTGTGCACAGTTCAACGGAATGAACATGCTAACAGGTCGTTTTGCTCGTCAAGAAGGAGCAAACGATGTTACAGCTTCTATGTGGTTACATATTGGAGCTAACATGGACCAGAGAACTCAGGTTTTCATTGGTACAATGACAGCTACTGCATTGAACCTTCGTAATTTGGGTGATGAAAGTATTATTTCTTTGCGTGACCCAGATAGTGCAAACCGTGCAATCGGAACATTAGATGAAGCAATTAAGCGTGTAAACAAACAGCGTGCTGACCTTGGTGCATACCAGAATAGACTTGAATATACAATTACAGGTTTGGATATTGGTGCAGAAAATCTTCAGGCTGCTGAATCACGTATCCGTGATACTGATATGGCAACCGAAATGGTTGAATTTACAAAGAACCAAGTATTGCAGCAAGCTGGTACTGCAATGTTGGCACAGGCAAATCAGTCAACACAGAGTGTTTTAAGCCTCCTTCAGTAAAAATTATAAATCGTATCTTAGGCTGCCTTAATAAAGGCAGCCTTTCTTTGTTTTTAGGAGTATTTCAATGGAAAAAGATGTAAAAACACCACGATGGAATTTATCTTCAATTTTTAAAAGTTTTGATTCTGAAGATTATAAAAAAGCTTTGAATGACTATATTTCTAATATGGATAAATTAGATATGTTACTAAAAAAAGCGGAATCTATGGATTTTTTGGCAGATGATTTTGCTAAATGGCTTTCAGAATTTATTGTTTTGTCTAATGAAACAGGTGCTTTGGAAGAGTCTTTAAATGCTTTTGCTTATGCAACATATTCAACAGATACAACTAATTCTCTTTTCTTAAATAACCTTTCTAAATTGGAAGAACTTTCTTTACGAACAAGTAGTCAGAGTTTACGTTTTCAACAACTTTTAACAAGAAATAAACATGTTTTTTCCACTTTATACACAGGTTATCCACAATTTGAACTGTATAATTTTGTTTTTTCTGAATTATTAGAAGATGCAAGCCATAAAATGTCTTCAGCAGAAGAACAAATTGCAGAAGATCTACAACGAACAGGAGGTGCTGCTTGGGGAAGACTTCATGAACAAGTTATTTCTAACTTAGTAGATTCATCAACAGGTAAAACTTTTAACGAAATTCGCAACTTAGCCTATAGTCCTGATAGACAGCAAAGGAAAAAAGCCTGGCAAACTGAAAAAACATTGCTAAAATCCATGGAAATTCCTATAGCAGCAGCATTAAATAATCTAAAAGGAGCTACTGTAACATTAAATAAACGTCGTGGATGGAATAAAGCAATCGATAAAGCCTTGGCTGCTTCTAGAATTTCTTCAAAAACTTTGGATGCTTTGATTGGCGCTATAGAAGATTCATTGCCAATGTGGCACGAATATTTGCAACTTAAGGGTAAAATTCTTGCTAGTTCAGAAAAAGATATTAAGGAAACAGGTTGTGCTTTTTACGACTTATTTGCTCCTTTACCACCTTCAGCAAAAGAAGAAAAAAAAGATTCATGCTCTTCTGGAATAAAATTAGAAGGTTGGACGTTTTCTGAAGCAAAGGAATATATAACTCAAAGATTTTCTTCTTTTTCGGAAGACATGGGGAACTTCGCAAAAAAAGCTTTTGAAGAAGGTTGGATAGATGCAGAAGTTCGCAAAGGAAAAGTTGGAGGTGCATATTGTATCGATTTTCCTGCTCATGGTGTTTCACGGGTTCTTTCAAATTTTACAGGTACCTTTTCTGATGTAACGACTTTAGCTCATGAACTTGGGCATGCATATCACCATCATTGTATTGTAGGAATGGATTATGCACTTTGCCACTATCCAATGACTTTGGCAGAAACAGCAAGTATTTTTGCAGAAACTATTGTGATGAACGATGCAATTTCAAAAGCTACAGGTTTTGATAAAATCTGTCTAACAGAAATGCACTTACAGGATTCATGCCAAGTTCTTGTTGATATCTTGTGTCGCTTTTATTTTGAACAACAGGTTTTTGAAGAACGAAAAACAGGTGAACTAGCTGCAGAAGATTTTTGTAGAATTATGGCTTGTGCCCAAGAAAAAAGCTACGGAAATGGCTTAAATTCAGAGCGACATGAATATATGTGGGCTGTAAAAACTCATTATTATAGTCCAGATTTAGATTTCTACAACTTTCCATATGCTTTTGGTTTGTTATTTGCTTTGGGGCTTTATTCAAATTACAGAACCCAAGGCAAAGCTTTTGCAGATGTTTACAAATCTTTGTTAAAGGATACAGGTCGATTATCTTGTGAAGATTTATGTCGAAAAGCTGGTTTTGATATTGAAACCAAAGAATTTTGGGCATTAGGAATTAAATCTTTTGAAGAAGAACTTGTAGTTTTAAAAACCTATGAAAAAGATTTAGGAGTTTAACTTTGAAAGAATATGAAAATTATCGTGATGGACGACATTCAAGAACGGAAGCTTTAATTGGACAAGAAGCTTTAGAAAAACTGAAAAATGCAAAAGTTGCGGTAATTGGATTAGGAGGAGTAGGTTCTTTTACGTTAGAAGCTTTGGCTAGAAGTGGGATACAGAATTTTTTGCTACTAGATAGCGATTGCATAAGTGAAAGCAATATAAATCGACAAAATTTAGCCTTGTATTCCAAACTTGGCCAAGCAAAAACTCATGTTGCAAAGGAACGCATTTTGGAAATAAACCCTGAAGCAAATTGTGTCCTTTGCAATATTTTTTTTGGCAAAGAAACCGCTGATTCTGTTGATTTTACGGGATACAATTTTATTGCTGATGCAATAGATAATGTTACAGCAAAAATTATATTGGCGGAAAAAGCACAAAAACTTAATATTCCAATTATAAGTTCAATGGGGACAGGAAATAAAATGCATCCAGAAATGTTTAAAATTGCAGATATTTCTAAAACAAAAGTTTGTCCCTTAGCAAGAGTTATGCGCCATGAGCTAAAAGCAAGAGAAATAAAAAATTATACAGTTGTTTATTCCGAAGAAGTTCCCATAATTTCCAAGATGGAAAAAAACACACACCCTGAAACAAAAAAGCCAATACCAGCAAGTATTTCTTTTGTTCCAGCTTCTGCAGGTCTTTTGATGGCATCATATATAATCCAAAAAATAATTGAATCGTAATGTACATGATAATTTTTAGTTGCTAGCTTGAATGAACTGCACTTTTTAAGTGTTAGTTGTTTTAAGAAAGATTTTTTTGCAAAAAGATAAGGCATAATAAATAAAGATTATTCTCTTGACCATAATTTATCGAAAAGTTACTATTGTATGAGTTTAACAATGAAAAATTTATTCGAAAAACATAGATGTGATGAAAATAATCCTATTTGGAAACAATGTCTTCAACGAAAAGAGGCATTATATGACAGAAATAATGACATTCGCTCAGAGTTTGAACGGGATTATACACGGATTCTTCATTGTGAAGCTTTTCGTCGTTTAAAACATAAGACCCAGGTTTTTTTTGCTCCCAAAAATGATCATGTTTGTACAAGAATGGAGCATGTCATTCAAGTTTCTTCTGTTGCCACAACTATGGCAAAATATTTGGGCTTAAATGAACAGTTGGTTTCAGCTATTGCCATTGGTCACGACTTAGGTCATGCTCCCTTTGGACATTTTGGTGAAGTGTGTCTTAATTCTTTACTTAGCCAAAAAGAAGGAAAAAACGCACCCAAAAAGTTCTGGCATGAACGCAACAGTCTTTTTTTTGTAGATTATATCGAAACCTTGCAAGACCCAAAAGGTTATTCAAAAAACCTAGATTTAACATATGGGGTTCGGGACGGAATTATATGTCACTGTGGTGAAGTTGACGAAACAGGACTTTTCCCTCGAAAAGAAGCTATTGATTTGTATGATATTAAAAAGGCAGGAAGCGTTCAGCCTTTTACCTGGGAAGGTTGTGTTGTAAAACTTGCAGACAAAATAGCATACCTTGGCCGAGATATAGAAGATGCTTTGCAATATCATATATTGGATATGGGGGCATACAGGCAATTAAGAGAAATTGTAGCTTCTTGTTTTGGTTTTAAAACAGGAAAGGTTGTAAACACCACAGTTTTAATAAATGATTTAATTGTAGACTTGTGTGAAAGTAGTTCTCCTGAAAAAGGTTTGTGTTTTTCTCCTGAAAATTATAAATTTATCACGGAAATAAAAAAATTCAATTATGGAAATATTTATAATCACTGGCGACTTTTAGAATTTCAAAATTATGCTTTTAATGTAATTCGAACAATTTTTGAAACCCTAAAACGAGTGTATCCCTTTGTTTCAAAGCAAAAAATTTCTTTTGCTTTGAAAAGATTTCCTTTGCTAAGCGATGTATTTGAAAACTGGTTGATAAAATATACGGAATATGATGAAGAAAAAAAGCAGTTTCAAAAATACGCAGAAATTTCAAAGGTATTTAATCTTTCAACCGAAGAAGCTTATTGTAAATGTATTATTGAATTTATTTCTGGAATGACAGATCAGTATGCTGTTACTGTTTTTGAAGAAATAATTAGTTTTTAATGCAAAAAAATAAAGTTAAAACTACTCAAAATATACTAAGCTTAATTAAATATTAAATGCTAATATTAATTCTTGTTGCAACCCCACTAGATTGAGCATAAACACTACGTGCATTTCTGTAGGGATTTTTCATAGAAGACAATCTGTCTTTTAATTGTCCAATATGAACTTGTAGTAAATCTCTATTTTTTTTGTTTCGGTCTAAAACTTGTTGCTGAAGGTTTTGTAAATCAGCTTGTAGTTGTGGGATTTCTCCTAAATCTGGAACCCCAGAGAATGTGTCGTTACACATTACTTCTATTGGTTTAATAACCTTTTGCAAGCTGATAATATTTGAAGCAATTTGTTGTTCCAATTCAGTATGGGCCAAAAGAGATTCAGTATCTTCGGCTACAATGGTTTTTTCCTGAGATTCTAATACTTTTAAATACTCGCGAAATTTAGCCCTTTGTTGTTCCAATAAGCTACGGAATCTTTTAAGCAATGCAGTTCTTTCGTCTATTTCAGCTTGCGTAAGGTTTGTCATCTTTCTTATCCGTTAATATCAATTCCAGCAAATGCAGTTGGTGCTGGTGATTTTCCAGCAGATGCAGATGCTGTATACCAAGCGTCTCTTAATTGTAACAACATGTCGTGAATGAACAAAGTCTTTGACCGACTGTGATTAATTGAAACATCTAAAAGTTCTTGGTTAAAATAGATATAAAGCGACATCAAGTTTTTTGCAATGTCGCCACCAGCTTCCATGTCCAAGGCAACCATAAGCTCAGTGATTATTTCTTTTGCTTTCAAGATATGCTTTGAAAATTGTTCAATATGTTGAGTTTCCAACTTGTCATTTTCCAAAAGATAGGACAAGGCAAAATTCAACTGCTTGATGATTTCATCATAAAGCATAACTATCAATTTTCCCTGACTTGCGGTTCGGACACCAGTTTCACGATATGCACTATAGGCATTACTGTATCCCATGGATTTCCCCCTTACAGCTTCTCTTTAAAATTATCGGAAAATGAAAAAATCACTTTAGCATTTTTTTTTATAATTAAAAAAAAGGAACTGTCCAAAATTGAACAGTTCCTTTCCTAAATATTAAAGATTACTAAATAAGATTATTCGTCTTCTTTATCTATATTTTTTGGAAGAAACAAATTTAGTAAAATACCAACTACTGTTGCCAATGCAACTCCACCTAAAGAGAAGTTAAAATCAGCACCAAGTTTGAACTGAAGTGAAGCACCTCCAATTCCTAAAACTAAGATTACAGAAGTAATTGTCAAGTTTCGCTTGTTTTGATAATCAACTCCACTATCAACAATTGTTCTTAATCCACTAGATGCAATTAATCCGTAAAGGAGAATACACATTCCACCAAGAACTGGCCCTGGAATTGTTTGAATTAAAGCTCCAAATTTTTGACAGAAGGAAAGTAAAATAGCGATAACAGCTGCTCCACCAATAACCCATACGGAATACACTTTTGTAATTGCCATTACTCCAATGTTTTCTCCATAAGTTGTATTTGGTGGTCCTCCCCAAATTGCAGCCCAAGCAGATGCCAAACCGTCGCCGGCTAAGGTTCTGTGTAACCCTGGATCTTTGTAAAAATCTTTACCTACAACTTTAGAAGTTGAAAGAGTGTCTCCAAGATGCTCACAAACAGTTGAAATTGAAACAATAACAAATGTCAAAATAGCTACAAGATTGAATTTAGGAGCTTGCCAGAAATACTCTCCGGTTTGTGGATTTTCTTGTAAAAAGGGAAGTGCAAACCATTTAGCTTCTTTAACGCCTGAAAAATCAATCAATTTATAACTGTCAAAAAATTGACCCATTATAAAAGTGAAAAAATATCCTCCCAAAAGACCAATCAAGATAGATAAAGTGTTGAAAAAGCCTTTGAAGAAAATAGTTGCAATTACTGCAATGGACAAGGTAACAGCTGCAATACTAAGATAAACAAGTGAATAGTCTGAATCAACTCCACTTGAATTAATATACATTGCTTGGTTTATAGCGGTAGGGGCAAGTCCTAACCCGATTACAATAATAACAGAACCAATTACAACAGGAGGAAGGGCTTTATCTAGCCAGCCTTTTCCAGTGAATTTAATAATTAGAGCTATTAAACAATAAAATATACCTGCACAAAAAGCACCACCCATTGCATATTCTATTCCATATTTTTCACCCACAGCAATTAAAGCAGGAATAAAAGCAAAAGATGAACCAAGAAAAGCAGGAACCTTTGCTCCAGTAATTAAAATGTAGATTAAAGTTCCTGTCCCAGCTGTAAACAATGCTGTAGAAGTGCTTAATCCAGTAAGTAACGGAACTAGAACTGTTGCTCCAAACATAGCAAATACATGTTGGAAGCTTAATGGTATCCATTTTCCTATGGAAGGACGATCTGATGGTCCAAGAATAGTTTTGCTACTCATTGTAACTCCTTATTTATCAAAAGATAAACATTTTGAAAAAAACAAATTAAAAGTTCTATTTACTATTCTTCGGTTGTTTCAGTAGCAACACGGCTTTCGCATTTTTTGCAAAGTCGGTACTTTCCAGCTTCTGTAGCTTGTTCAATGTTGCCTTCAATCAATTCATCACTTCTGTTAAGAGATGAACAGTCTACGTCATTATGGAAAACTTTTCCGTATTTTGTCCAGTAAACTGTGGTTCCTGTGTATTCTTCGATAATTGCAGTTTGTTCTTCTAAAGAAAGTGGGTCAAAGTCATAGCTTGCTAAACCACCAATAGCAAGGGCAATGGCTGCAACAGCTGTACAAATTGCTTTTGTCTTTTTGTCTGTATCTTTGTTGAGTAGCAAAATAACGATAAAAGGAACAAATGCAATAATGCTGATAATGAAGCCCATGTTGTTCCACATCCAAAAAGCCAACTTATTTTTTTCAGAAGCAGGATTAATGTGATTTGCCTTTTTCCACAGTTGAGAACCGATGATTACAAAAATCAAGTCTAAAACAAGTAGCCCAATCATCTGATAGAGGGTAGGAATTGTATTGATTAAAGAAATTGTACCCAATACCAGCAATATAGCTAGAACTTCCATTGCAATAGCTGCAATCCACAAAAGAACAGCACCAATTCTAAGACCTGCGGTGCTCTTTTTTTCTCTTTTAGTAGAAGATTTTCCTGTTGATGCAGAAACAATCTTTCTTTCTTTTTTTGCCATTTTCTGTACCTCCAAATGGTTATTCTTTTCTAGTGTACAAATAAATAAAAAAATTTACAATACTATAGAATAACTTGATATTTTGAATATTAGGAAATATAATAAAATAATCTATTCTTTAGGAGTTGTTTTATGGATATTTCTTCATTACTTTCTACCTTAACTAGCTCATCAAGTATAACAAATGTTAGTAAGGTTACAGGTACAACAAAAACAGAAGTAAAAGACGTTTTAAGTGCTGCTTTGCCTGCTTTATTAAACGGAGCAAAGGAACAATCCGAAGATAAAAGTACTCAAGAGGGATTTTTATCTGCCTTGGCTTCTCATGCAAAAGATGATACTTCTAGTATTTCTTCTTTTTTGAAGAACGTAGACTTAGATGATGGTGCTGCTATTGTAAAACATTTGATTGGTGGTTCTTCTTCTAGTGCAACAAAAAATATTGCAAAAGAATCTGGAGTTAGTTCTTCAAAAGTAACTTCAATTTTGTCAGCTGTTGCACCTCTTTTAATGAGCCTTTTAGGACAAGAATCTGCAAATTCTTCTAGCGGTGCAGATTTAATGGGTTCTTTGCTTAAAAATGTTGATATGGGAAGTATGCTTTCTGGGTTATTAGGAGGAACTACTACCACTAAAAAAACAACAACAAAAAAGACTACTACCAAAAAAACTTCTTCCAGCACAAATGACGCTATTGCAAAAGCTGCAAGTAGTTTACTTGGTGGTTTGTTCGGGAAAAAGTAAATCTAGCTGAAAAATATAATGAAGAAATGAACCTTATGTTAGGTTGAAAGGGCTTTACAAAGGGTTTAGTAAATATAAAAAGGACTGTTCAAAAATTGTTGTTCTTAAGATTATATTAGGAACGAACAATGCTTTATAAAGGAACAGTCCTTTGATTGAAGTTTTTCAGTGTCTAAGTCGCTGGTTAGTTTGTTATTTCCTGTTTCAATTTCTGAAGCAGCATTTTCAACCCTTTTTGAATGTCTTCAAGGTTTAAGTCTTCTGATAGAATGTTTAAATCCTTTTCTACATTTTCAACTGCATTTTCTAATTCATTTTGCAGTTTTTCAGTTTATTTTTCCAAATTAGTTTTCTTTTCGCAACTTGTAAAGGTTAAAATAATTCCTGTAAAAAGCAAAGCAAGCACAACATGTAAAAAGTTTTTTTTCCTTTGTTCTCCTTAAAAAATAAACTATTTAATTTAACAACATAAACAAATTTTAATGCAATAAAAAATGACTTTTATCTTAAGTTGCTTATATATTTTGTTTCATGTATAATTTTAGCTATGAAAATGAATAGCATGAACTTTTTAAGAGAAATGGTTGAAAAAAATGGGCCTCTTTGTGTTGGATTAGATACTACTCCAGAGTATTTACCCGAATCAGTGGTTGCTTCTTTTGATTCTCCAGCAATGGCTGTTCTTGCCTACAATAAAGCTATTATTGAACGAATAGTTTCTGGGGAAAGTTCTGGCTTGGCTGCATGTTGCAAAGTGCAAATTGCATATTACGAAGCCATGGGACTTGAAGGAATGGATGTTTATTCCCAAACATTGCAACTTGTTCGGAAAGCTGGCTTGCCTGTAATTGCTGATATTAAACGTGGAGATATAGCAGATACAGCAAAAGCATATGCAAAAGCCCATTTTTCTGGTGATTTTGAAGCAGATATTATTACAGTTAATCCTTATATGGGATTTGATACTTTAAAACCATTTGCAGAGTACGCTATGCCAGAAAAAGGTGGTAAAGGTTTTTTTGTTTTGCTTCGTACATCAAATCCTGGTATGGTTGATATTGAAAAGTTACAGCTTGCATCAACAGTGGCTAAATTTTCCGAAGAATGTGTTTTAGACCGAGTTGGTCATGAACTGAATAGGTTAGCTCAGGTTTTTAAGGAATTTTATCCAGAAGCATTATGTTCACCTATAGGAGCTGTTGTAGGATGTACAGAAGAATCTGATGCCAAGGTTTTGCGAGAAGCATATCCAGAAGTATTCTTTTTGATACCAGGATACGGAGCTCAGGGAGGAGCAGCAAGAATAGCCGCAACCCTTTTATCTAAAGCTGGGGGAACAGTAAATTCTTCTAGAGGAATTCTTACTGCATGGAAAAAAGACGAAAAACTTGTAGCTAAAGTAAAAGCAAGAACGATAACTTTAGATGACATAGCTGATGCTGCAGGGCAAGCGGCTTTTGTGGCAAAAAATGATTTGCTTGAAGCAAAAAAATCCTTAAATTAAGCAGAGGAAAATATGAACTGTCCAGAAAACGATAAACCTATTTTTACCACAGCCAATGTGGTGGAACTTACAGAAATACAAAAAGGAATTTTTCAGTTGGAATTGGAATATTTTAACGATAAAGTATCAACTGATAATTTTTCTGGAAAGTTTTTTATGTTAAAAGCTTGCCCTTCTGCTCTTACTTTAAGTCGGCCTATAAGTGTGTTCCATGCTGAAACCCTTTCTGATGGAATACAGCGAGTTGTTTTTTTAATTCTTTTAAAAGGACAAGGTACAAAAGAATTGTGTTCCCTAAAAATAGGAGATAAAGTTTCGTTAATTGGTCCCTTAGGTAATTCTTTTCAGCCACCTTTAGAGAATGAAAAATGTTGCATTATTGGTGGTGGTATAGGTGTTGCTCCAGTGGCAGGGTTTGCAGAATCATTAAATCCAAATTCCTACGATTTTTATGCTTGCTTTAAAACGGGTGGATATGGTTTAGATAAAATAAAACCTGCTAAGATGGTAATAACCACAGATGATGGTTCCCGAGGGAAAAAAGGGATGTTGCCAGATGTACTTACCGCAAGTGAGTTGAAGCAGAACAAATATTCTTCAGTTTATGCTTGTGGTCCAGAGCCTATGCTTGCCTATGTGCAGAAAATCTGTGAACAAGCTGATATCCCTTGTTATTTAAGTATGGAAGCACGCATGGCTTGTGGAATGGGAGCTTGCTTGGGCTGTACAATAACCACTAAGCAAGGGAACAAGCGTTGTTGTAAAGATGGTCCAGTTTTTCTTGGTCAAGATCTTGTGTTTTTAGAAAAGAAAAAACCCGTAATTTCAGTTTGCAACAATGAAAATATAGAACCTACTCTTGAAGTTAATATTGCAGGAGTAAAATTTGAAAACCCAATAATTGCAGCATCTGGAACTTTTGGCTACGGAAATGAATATGAATCTTTGATAGAAATAAATAGATTGGGGGGAATTTGTTCAAAAGGTTTAACATTAGAACCAAAGGCAGGAAATACAGGTATTCGACTACAGGAAACTTCTTCTGGAATAATTAATTCTATAGGCTTAGAAAATCCTGGAATTTCAACCTTTATAAAAGAGCAGCTACCTAAAATGCTTTCTTTGAAGCCTGTAACCATTGCAAATCTTTCAGGGTCATCCTTGGAAACTTATGTAGAAGGAGCAACTTTTTTAAGCAAAACAGCTGTTCCTATGATAGAACTAAATATTTCTTGTCCAAATGTTAAAGCCGGAGGAATGGCCTTTGGTTTACAACCCGAAGCCGCCGCAGAAGTAACTGCAGCGGTTCGTAAGGCTGCTCCAAACAAATCTCTTATGGTAAAATTATCTCCAAATGCACCAGATGTAATTGAAGTAGCTCATGCAGTACGACAGTCTGGTGCTGATGCAATAAGTTTAATAAATACAGTACAAGCTATAGCTATCGATATTGAAAAAGGAGTTCCTTTGTTTGATAATATTCGTGCAGGACTTTCTGGCCCAGCCATAAAACCACTAGCTTTGCGGCTTGTATATGACTTAGTTAAATCTATGAATTCTTTGCCAGAGAAACAACGGATTCCTGTAATCGGTCTTGGTGGTATAAGTTGTTGGCAAGATGCTATTGAATTTATTATGGCAGGAGCTACTGCTTTGCAAGTGGGAACAGCCACCTTTGCGAATCCTACTTGTATGACAGAAATAATTGATGGAATGGTAGCTTTTATGAAAAGAAAGGGTTTCAAAAAGCTAGAAGATTTCCGGGGAATTGCCCAGATTTAGTGACCTAGTTAGATTCAAATCTCAGGGCGAAATTCAACATAACGTATTTTTTTATTCAAGACGGCTTCTTTTACAGATTTTTCTCTAGGACTTAGGGAACTGCCACCTGTTTTTACTTCAATAAATAATATTTCTTTTACCAGGTCATTTTCTTCGCTACCACAAAAGCCTATAAAATCAATAGGTTTTCCGATAAACTGAACCTCTTTTGGGTTACAAGGGAAGCCTGGCAACAAAGGAGCTAACTGTTCATATATTTGTCCAGTAACCACTGCTTTTGAACGCTTAATTGCATCTTGCCGCTGAGTTTTTATGTGACGATTCATTTCGCTACGACCAATTTGTCGACCTAAAAAAAGGCATAATAAACAAAGCCCAATTCCACAAAAAATAAGACCAATTAATAAAACCGTTGGATTATTTATTAAAATGGTGAAATATTTAGCTATTTTATTCATTTTGTCTTCATTTTCCTCAAAAATGTTGTAACATGAACTTCTTTGATGTTATTATATAGATATCAACTCTTTTTGCACAGATGGAGGTTCTTATGAACAAAAGAATAAAATCATTAATACTAGTTGCAATATTTGCTTTTGCAAATATTCAATTATTTTCTGTGGAATTTAAATTTAAGTTTGCAGAAGGAGACTCTTATCGTATTCTTTCAACAGTGCAAGAAGATGTTCTCGTAAACGGTCAATTTGATCATTATGCGGAAATTGTAAATCGTATTTCCGTTTCCGTGGATTCTGTGGAAGGAAACAAAGGAATCCATTCAGCTTTGTTTATGACTTCTGAAAGTTCTACAAATTATGGCAACCGCCAATTTACTTGGGGAGAAGAATACGAAAGTAAATTTACTCGAGATTCATCTGGAAAATATACAATTTCTGATGAATATTTTATGCCTGTTGTTCGCGATGTCCCAATTTTTCCAGATAAAGATGTTCAAGTTGGTGATACCTGGACTGCAGAAGGCCACGAAGCCCATGATATGCGCCGAACTTTTGGAATAAATAAGCCCTTTAAGGTTCCTTTTTCAGCACGATACACTTACGCAGGTACAGTTCAAGAAGATGGAAAAACCTTGCATTTGATAGATGTTCAGTACAATCTGTATTATTCAAGTCCTATGCCAACGGATTTAACAGTTTTAGACTATCCCGCAATTACAATGGGCTATTCCCACCAAAATATTTATTGGGATAATGAAAAAGGTGCCATCGACCATTATAACGAAGATTTCCGAATAATTGTGGAAACTGCACGAGGTAATGTTTTTGAGTTTATTGGAACTGCTCAGGCTGAAATCACAGAGTTTAAAACCCATGCGGTAGACAGACTTGCAGAAGTTCAAGAAACCATTAATCAGCTGGGAATTCAAAATACTGAAGTTCGGGCGGATGATGAAGGGCTGACAATTAGTATGGAAAATATTCAGTTTAAGCCAGATTCTGCAGAATTGTTGGATTCAGAAAAAAGAAAGCTACGCCAAATTGCAGAAATCTTAAAACAATTTCCAGAAAATGACCTGTTGATTAGTGGTCATACAGCTTTAGCAGGAACTGCTTCCGCTCGCCAAGAACTTTCTGAGCAAAGGGCCCAATCTGTTGCAAGTTATCTTATGGAATTAGGTGTAAAGGACGCTTATCATATTTTTACCCAAGGTTTCGGAGCAGAACGACCTATTGCTCCAAACACTACAGAAGAGGGCAAGGCTAGAAATCGTCGTGTTGAAATAACAATCATGGACAGATAAATATTTCTAAGACATAAAATTTTATCATAAATTCCCCTTTACCTAAACTTGTGTTTTTTAGTAAAATATGCTTCGCATTCTAAAGACACTAAATGTGACGGAATTTTTGTAAAGGACTTTTTTATGGAACAAAATGAAAATCAAGTTGGGCAAACTGAAGAAGTTTCAAAAAAAAGTAGGTTAGTTGCTTTGCTTTTATCTATTTTTTTGGGAAACATTGGTATTCATGATTTTTATGTTGGTAGAATTGGTCGTGGGATAGTTAAGGCTGTTATTTCAGTTTTATCACTGATTATGTATGTATTTGCTTTTATTATGATGATTTCACTTTTAGCTACTTCTTATGATACAGCAAGAATCTATGGTGACATTGAAATGATACCCATTGCCGTACTTATGGTTTGTGCTTTGCTTATGCTTTTTGCTCTTGGAATTTGGGTTATAATAGACATAATTTTATGTGCTACAGGTAACTTTAAAGATAAAGAAGGTAAAAAAATTACTCTTTGGGAAACAAAAAAATAAATTAATATAGGAAAGATATGGAATTCACACAAGAAAAAATAGATGCCCTTATTGTCAACGAAGTTGAAATAATGAAACGCATCGCCACGGAATTGAATATTCGTGTTCAACAAGTAAGTGCTGTTATTTCTTTGGTAAATGAAGGTTGTACTATTCCCTTTATTTCTCGCTACCGAAAAGAAGCACATGGCTCACTGGATGAAGTTCAAGTTAGAGAATCTGACCATTTGTTTAAGACTTATTCTAATCTTGAAACTAGACGTATCGAAATTATTAAAGGTGTGTTTGCACAAAACAAATTGACAGAATCCCTTTACGAAGCAGTTTTAAACGCAAAAACACTTGCAGAATTAGAAGATTTGTGGGCTCCTTTCAAGAAAAAGAAAAAAACAAGAGGAATGGTTGCTATAGAAAAAGGTCTTGATCCTTTAGCAGATGCAATGTTACAGCTTGAAAAAGTGCCACTAGAAGCAAAAGCTTCTGAATTTGTTGTAGAAAACACTGAAAATCCAGAACTTTCTGTTGCATCTGTTGCAGATGCCCTTGTTGGAGCAAAAGATATTTTGGCAGAACGAACTTCTCAGGACACAGAAAATCGTAGTGATGTACGGGGCTTTTATATGCGTACAGGTAAAATCACAGTAAAAGGTATCGGCAATGAAGAAGCTGCCAAAACTTCAGTTTACCAAATGTACTGGGATTATGAAGAAGCACTTAACCAAATAAAGCCCCATCGTATTCTTGCAATTAATCGTGGTGAAAGAGAAGGTCAGCTAGAAGTTGCTTTAGATGTAGATGTAGACGGAGCAATTGAACTTTTGCAAAAAAAATATGTAATCCACAATGATTATCACAAAGAAGCGATTGAAGACGGGCTTGTACGACTTCTTTCACCTGCAGTGTTGCGAGAAATTCGTGGTGACCAAACAGACCAAGCTGACGACCATGGAATTGGTATT
>JAGAOP010000033.1 GCA_017623685.1 Spirochaetaceae bacterium | reverse complement strand
AGAATTTGCCATTGAAAGAACTCCTGGACCATTATGAGTTAAACTGTCCACAAACTCATCTACAAATTTATATCCTGGACCACCTGTTCCGTTACCGTTTGGGTCTCCACCTTGAATCATAAAGTTGTTAATTACTCTGTGGAAATTTAGACCATCATAAAATGGCATTCCATCTGTCGCGTCTAAAGTACCTTCTGCCAATCCTACAAAGTTTGTAACAGTAAGAGGTGTTTCCTTGTAGTAAAGTTCAAGTGCAATACTACCCTTTGATGTTTCCATTATGGCAAATACGCCATCTTTTCCTTCGATTGCTTTCATAGTTTTGCTCGTAGATGAGCAACCTCCTAAAAATAATATTGAAATTAAAGCAAATGCAAAAATAATTCTTTTCATAAAATACTCCTTATTTAATCTTTATTTTCCTTTAGGTAAAAATCCAAAAACCAATTATAAATTGCATCAATTCTTGCTCTAAAAGATTCTGAAACCTTGTTTTCAAAAATTGATAAAGCAGGAAATTTTATTTGAGCATATATGTATGTTACAATAAAATCTCCCTTATCTAAAAAATGAAAAGAGATAGAAAGATTATTCTTTTTTACTGCATTTATAAATCCAAATTTTATTGGTTCAACATTATGCAAAACCATGGCTACTTCGTTTTCAGTTTGACGAATATCTGCTTGGTATACGGTTTTTCCAAAAGAATTATCCTCTTGATAAACATAAGTTGTAAGATTTGTTGCATCCACATCAGTTTTATCTGGAATTTTCTTTTTATCATCAGGATTATTAATTGTATAAGATTTTTTATACAGGGTTTCTATTTTTTGGTTGCTATTAGAATAATATTCTATACCTTCCATTGTGGAAACAGATCGAATTATTTTTGATATTAAAGAAATATCATTATTTGCCCAACCTTCATCTTTTGGCAAGAAAAACAAAGACTCTGCAATAAAAACAGGATCATCTGAACCCTGCCAAACTTCCCTAACATATTCCCCCAAAGGACTATTTATATACAACTTTGGAGTAATATTATCACCCTTGTATTCCATTCGGTCAATTCGACCATTTTGAACCAAATCAGAAAATAGTTCAGCACTTAGTTCTGGACAAAAATAAATTCTATCTTCTGAAGAAGGTTGAATTTCTTGCCCAAAAATATTAGAAACTATGAAAAAAAGACTTAAACCAAACAAATAGCCTTTAGCCCTTTGCCATAGTCTTTTTTTTGTATTCATCATTAATGTAGTCCTTTATAAATAACACGAACCTGTTTGTAAAGTCCTTCACCTTCGCTTTTTGTTTCCACATCCCCAATGTCATTTAATGTAGTGTGAATTAAACGGCGTTCAAAAGGATTCATAGGGTCTAGCAAGATAGAATTTCTAGTAGTTCGGACTTTATCGGCTGTATTATATGCTAAACGAACCAAAGATTCTTCTCGACGAATACGATAATTTTCGGTGTCAAGAATTATCCTTAAATCGTCTCGTCCCAAGCGACCAGCATAAACGTTCACCAAAAGCTGCAAAGCATCAAGATTTTTTCCTTTTCGACCAATTAAGATTGATGAATGAGAAGAATTTAGACGCATACCAATTTTTCGTTCTTCTCTGAACATTATCTCTACAGTTACTTCGTATCCCATCTTGCTGATTACATTAGCAGTAAAATCGATGATTTTTTTTTCAAATTCATCTTGAGGAAGAGGATTTGCAAAAACACTTTTACCAGTCTTAGGAATTGAACCTTCAAACTCAGGATTAACATGTTCTGGGCTATCTACAGTATGAACCCGAATGCGAACATGTCCTTTTTTAAAAAGACCTGTTTTTTGTGTTTCCAAAATTTCCACGTCAAATTGGTTTTTTTCCAACCCCAATTCCTCTGCTGCTAGTTCAATAGCTTCTTTTTCTGTTTTACCTTCATATTCGTATGTCATATATACTCCTAACAAGTTGGCTTTACCAACTTAGTTTATTTCTTTTTTCTTGGAACAAAGACCTTTTTTTCTTCTTCTTTGTTTTTTTCCATTTCTGCTCGCTTTGCCTTCATCACTCTATTCAAAATCATCTGTTGGAATAGTTGCAACACATTGCTTACGGTCCAGTAAATTAACAAACCAGAGGGTGCATTGTAGAACGCAAAGAAGAAGAATATTGGCATAGCGTACATCATAATCTTCATCTGTGTACCATTAGAACCAGCTGTTGAACCTGTTCCAGTTATCTTACTGAATATCAACTGTGAAACCAAATATATAACAGGTAAAAGCCTAATTTGGTTACCCATTCCCAACGGAAGATTGAAACCTAAGGTATAAACGCTGTCACCTCTAGACAAGTCTGGTATCCATCCTGGAATAAATTCTGCGCCACGGAATTCAAAGTAATTGTTGAACAAATTATACATAGCAAAAATCAAAGGAAACTGAATAAGCAAAGGCAAACATCCAGACATTGGATTGAATCCAGTTTCTTTGTACAACTTTGCCATTTCCATATTCATCTTATCTGGCTGATCTTTGTACTTTTGTTGAATTTCCTGCATTCTAGGTTGAACTTCTTGCATCTTTAGTGTTGACAATGTACTTTTTTTGGTTAAAGGGAACAATAATATTTTAATAAGTATTGTTAAAATAATAATGTCCACTCCCCAGTTTCTTATAACCTTGTTAATTAATTCCAAACACCATTTTAAGAAAATCTCTAACCAAGAAAGAATTCCAGAAGATTCAAGGCTCTCGTTTAGCTTTAGTCCAGATAAAGACCAAGAATTATCGCTTGCATGATTATATGTTTTCAATACTTGTTCTGTTCTAGGACCAACATAGAAATAATACACATCATTAGTTTGATTTGCAGAAATAGCAGCTCTTGTCATAAATACTTGAGCATCGGAATGTTCATCAGTCATTGTTGGACAATAATATAGAACATCTTGCATAGCTTCATGATGTAGTGGAATACCAATTATTTCAAAATACTTTCCTGCTACACCTGTCCAAGTATAAGGTTTATCAAACACTCTTGTTTGTCCAGGATTAAGCCGAGCTTTCTTTTTTTTATCATTTGAATAAGACATAAAAGTTCTGTATTCGTATTTGTCATTTTTAGGATTGTATTTAGGACCAATCTGAGGAGAAGTTCGTAAATTGTATGCAGTGTTTCCAATAGCTAACCCTCGAAAGTTTTCGTCTCCGTCTATAGTTACATCAAGACGGAACATATAATCATCTGGCTTAAAAGTATATTGTTTTGCTAAAACAAAAGTCGCTTCTGTTCCATCTGGATTTTTTGTAGCAAAGGTTCGATAAAAACCTATTGAATAATCATCAATTTGTTTAACATTAAAAACATCATTTATAATTGCAGCATCTGTTCCGCCTAGTGCAATAGAAAAAGCTCTGTTTGTTGCAGTAATATTTTCTGCCATCTGAACTACATCGGATTTTTCTTTTAGCTCATAACTAATTATGTCACCACCACGGTTTGTAAAAGTAACTTTAATTTTTTCTGTTTCTATAACAAAATGTTCTTCTTCTAAGACTTCTTCCGTAGGTACATATTGTATTAAATCTTTATCATTTTGTTCTGTTGCAACAATAGTAGTTTCTTCTGGTAAAGCAGCTACTTGCTCTGTTGTTGTAGATGCTGTAGGCGTTGGTGCAAAAAAATTCATCTGAATGAACATAAACACAACAATTACTATTGTTGAAAGCACAATCGCCCAAACTGTATTTTTATCCATGTTTTTCTCCTAACAAATGCCTCATAATTAGCCTTTTAATTATAAGACTGATAATTCATTTAGAATAAATATTGCAAATGCAAACTATAATGATAAAATATACAAAAATGCATAATTATCAAAATTCCTAACTTGTCGGCATTCAAGGAACTGGATCGTACCCCCCATCCGACATGGGATTACACCGTAAAATTCGCTTAACCGCCATATAAGAACCTTTAAAAGGTCCATATTTATCTATTGCCTCTAAAGCATAAGCTGAACAAGTTGGATAGAATCTACAACAGGGAGGAAAAAGTGGGGAAATGCAAATTTGGTAAAAACGAATCATCTTGCGTAGAATAAACGCAAAAAAACTTTTCATGTAGAAATAATTCCAGCCTTTTGGCATAACTTACGAAATTGGGTGCATCTAATACTAAAAGTATCATTCCCAGGGTAAACAAGGAAAACCATGTCATACCCTGTATTTAAGGCTTTTTTAAAATAACGAAAGACTTCTCGGCTAAGACGTTTAGATCGATTGCGTTCGACTGCATTACCATAACCACGAGGTAAAGCAAACGCAATGCGATTTACATCGCTACCATTGGGCAAAAAAAATAATTTTGCCCCATATACTCCAACCCTATTACCAGTCTTAAACAAATTCTGAATCTCAGAAGATTTTTTTACCCGTTCCTGAGGAGTAAACCTACCAGTCTTCAGCAATCCTACACCCAATTTTTAATAATTAATAAGGCTTCTTCTCGTCAGATACAGAAAGCTTATAGCGACCCTTTGCACGTCGGCGTTTTAAAATCATACGACCACCACGAGTCTTCATACGAGCACGAAAACCAAACTTTCTGTTTCTCTTTACTTTACTGGGCTGATATGTCCGTTTCATAGAACACGTCTCCTTATATTGGCAAGTCCAATTTTTTCAAATAAGACTTAGAATTAAAAGATATGTCTTGGAAGAATAACATATTTTCCTATTCTTAGTCAATATATCTATAAAAGGATCTCAATAACAGGCGAAAAAGTAGCCACGGTTTCAAAAACGAACAGCTACTTTTTGGTCTGTTGAGTAGCCGCTTGTTTCGGTACGAGCGACTATTAGGGTAACTCGTAAATCAAAACCCGCAACAGATAACAGACCAATCCGAAGCTGGAGATTCTGGCGGAAAAGGCACAATAATTTCACTTTCATTTGCCAACCATTTTCCGTTCAAATAAAAAAAAGATTCCCGCCTAAGTTGCGGACGAGGATATTCTGTAAAAACCGATGATTTTTCTTGCATAAAAATAGTATAACACAAGTTTTGAAAAAGTGATTTCTTTATTTGTTTGACTTCTGTTGTTTTTTATTTTATACTGAAAATATATTCAGTGAAAAATTATTCAGTATAAAATAAGGGGGAATAACATGTTTTTAGGTCGAGAAAAAGAAATTGAAAATCTTAATTCCGAATTATTATTGCAGAAAAAATCAGTTTGTTTAGTTTATGGAAAAAGGCGAATAGGAAAATCTTCGCCAATAAATGAAGTTGCAAAAACTTTTGATGGTGTTGTAATTAATCATCTTTGTATAAAAAGTTCTTATGAAGGAAATCTTTCACTTTTGTGTCGAAGCGTTGCCTTAGCATTGAATCTTCCTGTATCTACGAATTTTGCTACAATTTTTGATTTGTTTGATTTTCTAAACTCTAAAAATAAGAGAATTCTTATTATCCTTGATGAATATCAATATTTTAAGGAATCTAAAAAGGAAAACGAAGTTGATTCCATATTGCAGAATATCGTAGACCGAATGAATGATAAAATCAAACTGATTCTTTGTAGTTCATACATTTCTGTAATGAAAGAATTGATAAAAGAGTCAAATCCTTTGTTTGGACGCTTTACAAAAATTCTGCATATTGAAGAATTTGATTATTACGATGCAGCAAAGTTTT
>JAGAOP010000032.1 GCA_017623685.1 Spirochaetaceae bacterium | reverse complement strand
TTAAAAAAGCCAAAAACGTAAAGAAAAAAATTATTTATTTTATATCGTGTTTTAAATTCTATTTGCATTTTTAGATATTAGTAAATTTTGTAAAAAATAAAAAGTATATTAAAGAACAAGTTTAATTTAAGTATTTTTAATGAAAATATTCATTTGAAATCACTTTGACATAAATTAGAATACTTCTGAAAAAATTTAGTTATAAGGTATAAATAATTTTTTTAAAAAAGATGTAGCAGATAGTAAGATACAAAAATGATTTACTGTTGCTAGCAATTACATAAAATATATTGTGAAAAAAATTTATTGTTGGTTAATAAAAATTATTGGAAAGAATCTAAAAGTTTTTTACTAAAGAAAAAATTTTATCAACAAATATATCTGGAGTATCAGGATCCCTATTGGTTATCCATCGTTTTATGGCAGCTATAAATCCGTCTGTAAAGAAACTTAAAGTAAAATCATCTAATTTTTCTTTATCAAATTGAATTTTCAACCCAGAATAAATAAATGAATAAATAATTGTATAAAAATAGTCAAAAAAATTATTTTTTCCTTCTACATAAAAAGCCTGCTTATAAAAATTTTTATTTTCGTACAAGTAATCGCACAAGTCCTTTAAAATCACTTTTCCAGAAGATTTGCTCATACCACCACAGGAAACAAATTCAGAGTGAAAAACATAGTTCATTAATTCATATTTGTCGTGAAAATGATAATAAAATGACTTTCTATTCATAGAACATTTTTCACATATTTCAGTAATTGTTATTTTTTCAAATGATTTAGTTTCCATCAACACTTTTAAAGAAGAAACTAAAGCTTTTTTTGTTTTATTTGAATTTGCCATTTATTCCCTTCTCTTTAAATAATATAATAACAAAAAATTGCGTCGACAATAATTAATTTTCACAAAATTAGATTATAGGGTAAAAAAATTATAAAAATTTCCTTTTTTTAATTGCGTATAAAATAAAAATTTATATAATAAATACAATGGGAAAAAGATGGAAATGGGCTCTTTACCTACAAAGAGGATTAGTTATCCTTTTACTTTTAATACAGATATTTCTTATCATTTACACTCTTGTAGGCAGTAAAACTGTTTCAACTCTTGTCCGAGGAATTCAATTATTTTTAAGTCTTGGTGTATGTATTCACATAATCGCAAATAATAACAAGGGTGAATTTAGACTTACGTGGGTTTTTCTTATAATGCTTTTTCCTTTGATGGGTGGAACCTTTTATATTATTTTTAATTTTCAAACTGCAACTAGAAAATTTTCTATAAAAGCAATTAATACAGAAAATAAGTCAAAAAAACTTTTAGAACCACAAATCAAAATTAATCAAAACCTTCAGTTTCCGAGAGAAGAAATTACAAAAATTAAATATTTACAGGATTATGCAGGCTTTCCCGTATTCAAAGGTTGTTATACAAAATACTTTGATTCAGGTGAAGCTTTTTTAGAACAGGTTATAAAAGAACTGGAAAAAGCAGAAAATTATATCTTTTTAGAATATTTTATTATTCAAGAAGGTGAAATGTGGAATAAAATTCTTGATATTCTTAAAAGAAAAGTTGCCCAAGGTGTAAAAGTACGAGTTATGTACGACGACATTGGAAGTTTTCTTATTTTACCAAAGAATTATCCTGCCATACTTTCTAAAATGGGAATTGAATGTCAAAAATTTAACCCTTTTAAGCCTTTTTTAACTGCAAAGCAAAATAACCGTGACCACAGAAAAATTCTTTCCATCGATGGCAAAACTGCCTTTACAGGAGGCATTAATTTAGCAGATGAATACATAAATGTTGTAGAAAGATTTGGACATTGGAAAGATTCAGCTGTAATGGTAAAAGGGGCTGCGGCATGGAGCTTTACCCTAATGTTTTTACAAATGTGGGAACTTGCTGCAAACACTGATGAAAATTATCAAAAATTTTATCCTTTGGAATCAAAAGAACCTAAGGAAACAGAATTTCTAGATACATTTTCAGGTTTTGTTCAACCCTATGCCGACAGTCCTATGGATTTAGAAAACCTTGGAGAACAAGTTTATCTTCAAATAATAAATTCTGCAAAAGATTATATTTACATCACTACACCCTACCTTATCATCGACAATAATATTCTTACAGCACTTTGCTTAGCGGCAAAAAGTGGTATAGATGTGCGAATAATAACACCTTTCAAATGGGACAAACGAATTGTTCATATCACATCAAGATCATATTATCGAGAGTTAATAAATGCAGGTGTAAAAGTTTATGAATATGCTAAGGGATTTATTCATTCAAAGAATTTTGTTTCTGACGATTGTATTGCAACAGTAGGAACTACAAACTTAGACTTTAGAAGTCTTTACCTACATTTTGAATGTGGACTATGGATGTATAAAAGCCCAGCTCTTATGGATGTAAAAAAAGATTTTTTAGAAACCCTAGAGTCATGTACTCCGATAACAAAGGAAAATTGTCAATCTAATGTAATAATGGGCTTTATACAAGACACACTACGAATTTTTGCACCAATTATGTAAAAAACTTCAACAAAATATTAACGGAGAAAAAATTTTAGTAATTTACCAAAAAACTTTCGGTTGTAAGGTTGATATCGCATAGGTAAATCTATCCAATTTTTTTTGTTCACGATACTTTTTGTGTGGCTAAATGCGTAAAAGCCAGCTTTACCATGATAACAACCCATGCCACTTTCTCCTACACCACCAAATCCCATTTCACTTGTGGCAAGATGGATAATTGTATCATTTATACAACCTCCGCCATAGGAAATTTTTTCTGTAACAGTTTTAATATTGGATTTTGAATTTGAAAAAAAGTATAAAGCTAAAGGCTTAGGCTTTTCCTGCAAAATTGAAATAACTTCATCTAGGTTGTCATAGGTAAGTATTGGCAAAATTGGACCAAATATTTCTTCTTGCATTATCGGATCTTGCCAGGTAACATTATCCATAATTGTAGGAGATATTTTATGATTTATATAATCTCTATCCCCTCCAAAAATAATTTTTTCCTTTGACATTAAAGAACATAATCTTTCAAAATGTTTATTATTTACTATTTTTCCATAATCTGAATTTTCCAAAGGATTAGAACCATATTGTAAAGTAATTTCTTTTGTTACTTCATTTATAAAATCATTTTTTATACTTTTGTGACATAAAACATAATCTGGAGCAACACAGGTTTGACCACAATTTAAAAATTTACCAAATACGATTCTTTTTGCAGCCAAGGAAATATTACAAGATGAATCCAAAATACAAGGGCTTTTTCCACCAAGTTCCAAAATTGTTGGAGTTAGTCTTTCTGCAGCCTGTCGTAAAACTTCTTTTCCTACAGATTGACTTCCTGTAAAAAAAATGAAATCAAAAGGTTGCTCTAGTAATGTACTATTTTCTTTGCGTCCCCCAGTTACAACTGCCACATATTCATTGTTAAAGCAATCACCTAAAAGTTTAGATAACAACTGACTTGTAGATGGAGAATATGCACTAGGTTTTATGATTGCAGTGTTTCCTGCTGCAATTGCGTTTGCCAAGGGCTCAATCGTAAGCAAAAAAGGATAATTCCAAGGACTCATAATTAAAACATTTCCATAGGGAACAGGTTTTGTATAACTACGAGAAGCAAATTGAGCTAAGGGAGTTTTAACAGTTTTTTCCGAAGCAAAACCTCTTAAATGTTTAATCATATAATTGATTTCTGTAAGAGCAAGTCCAACTTCGCACATAAAACCTTCATAATCACTTTTTCCTAAATCTAAGAAGAGAGATTCTGTTATTAAAGATTGATTTTCTTTAACCAAGGAATAAAGTTTTTTTAGATTTTGAATTCTAAAATTTACAGATAAAGTAACACCAGTTCTAAAAAATTGCTTTTGAGAAGACAGTATTTGATTAATTTCCATAAAATATATTATATCTCAAATACTGAAATATTTCGACAAAAAAAATAGCCAACTGTCGGACTTGAACCGACTACCTGCACGTTACGAGGGTGCTGCTCTGCCAGGTGAGCTAAGTTGGCAAATATGAAAAAAATTATAACAAAATCATATTTCTAGGTCAAGCAGAACGCTGAGCTCGGCGTGCATCAACAGTACGCTTCATGTCAATAATATTATTAACAACAATATAAGTATCGTATACTTCGATTTTACGTTTCTCTACAAAGCGGTTCAATTCATCACGCACCACATCAATAGGTAAACCTGACCAATGGGAAATATCTTGAGCAGTTAAATTGAATTTTCTAACTTTGTCATTAGGATTTACAGGAGGCATCATTTCATCAAACATTAAGAAAACATCTCCTATTCTAGCCTGTAAATCGGAAATAACAAGAATTTTCAGTCTACGTTTTTGGTCATAAATACGTTTGCAAAATAATTTAAGCAAAATCAACGCCATCTGGGGATTTCCAGTAATTAATATTTCAAAATTTTGCTTGTTGAATTCTAAAACTTCTACAGTATTTTTTGCCACACAAGTTGCAGATCGTGGAGAATTTTCCAAAATCGCCATTTCACCAAAAAATTCACCACCATGTAAAATGTCAAGATTTTTCTGTGTTCCATTTACACACTTCATAAGTTGAACTGCACCGGACTGAATAAGATAAAATGTTTCTCCAGGTTCATATTCAGAAATAATTACTGAACCAGCTTCAAAGGTTTTCGCAAATCTAGCAAAAGCAGGTAAAGAAAACATTGTTAAATCATTTGAAACAAAGCCTGAATCTAATTCGGAAGTTTTTTTAGTTTCTCGTTCAGCCAATTTATCAAGGCGTACTTTAGAATTCATGTAAAGTTTAGCTACAGATTCTTTTTCCATGGAAGTAGGATATAATTTCAAAAACTTTAAACATACATCGCAACATGAACGATATTGTTCTTCTTCGTAAAAACTTTTTGCAACAGAAATCATTCCAAGTTGGCTATTTGTTTTTTCACCACTGTTCAATATGGTCTCTGTTTTTTTATGGACAGCTCTAAGTTGGTTGGAAAAAACTCGAAGCATTTTCATTATTATTTGTTTATTATTGCTAAATAGTTTTTCAAATTCGCTAACGGTCATAGAAACCACAATAGTATCAGCAACAACTGTTGCAGTTTCTTCTCTAGGAAAATGTCCTAAAGCAGATTTTACCCCAAAAAACTCACCTTCTCGCACATATTCAGTAACAGGGCTTCCTGTTTCAACATCTGTGCTTGTAAGAAAAACCATTCCCTTTTGCAAAATAAAAATACGGTCGTCCTTGTCCTCAGAAAAATAAATAATAGAACCTTTTGTAAAAGGAATTGCTTTTGGCATTGCTGTGTGCTCCTTCGCAATAAATTGAAGTTCTACAAGCAGATTAAAGAATCCACAAAAAAACACTTCTGCAAAATAAAACTTATAACTATTTTAATACAAAATCAAAAAATATGCTATACTTTTTTTATGATAGATTTACATACTCATACAAAAAATTCTGATGGAAACCTTACATCAAGGGAACTTGTTTTTTACGCTGCAGAAAAAGGCATAAAAGTTTTAGCGATTACAGACCACGATACAACAGATGGATTATCGGAAGGACAAAAAGCTGCAAAAAAAGTTGGAATAGTCTTTGTTCCTGGAGTTGAATTAAATATTTCTTGGCCAACAGGAGAATTTCACCTTTTAGGTTTAGGATTGAAAGAAACTTCTAGTGAACTTAATGCAATTATCCAAAACTTAAAACAAGATAGAAAAAATCGTAACAGTAAAATAATTGAAATGCTTCAACAAGATGGTTTTCCTATTTCAGAAAAGGAACTTCGTGAAATGTTTCCAGATTCAAATTTAGGTAGACCTCATATTGCTTCTTTTCTTGTTTCAAAAAAAATATGCAAAAATACTCAGCAAGCCTTTGATAAATATTTAGGCAAGCAACGTCCTTATTATGTAAACAGAGAAGGAGCAGATTTAGATTTAGCCATACAAGCAATTAAAACTTCTGGTGGCGTACCAGTTCTTGCTCATCCTCTTTCTCTGTATATTTCCTACGGAAAAATAGAGCCAGTTCTTATAAATCTAAAGGAACGGGGGATTCAAGGTTTAGAAGCATTTCATCCAGGTGCTAGAAAAACAGATGCTTTACGACTTGAAGAATTAGCTAGAAAAATTGGTTTTTTTGTTACTGGAGGAAGTGACTTTCACGGTGAAAAAATTCATATTGGAAGAAAGATTGGTCACGCTTGTGGTGGAGAAAAAATTCCTGAACGATTATGGTTTCAAGAACTTTTACCTAAAATATAATTTTTTTTATAAAACAAGGCTTTTTTTTACTGTTTAGTGCAATAATTATAATAAACGAGGTAAAAAAAATGCAAATATTTACTTTTTCACCTTTTGGATATGAAGGTTCCCTAGTTACTGTAGAAGTAGATTTAAGGCGTGGCATTCCAGCTATAGATATGGTTGGGTTAGCCGATGGAGCTGTAAAAGAATCACGAGAACGAATGAAGGCCGCCTTATTGAATTCAGGATTTGAATTTCCCCCTGAAAGAATTTTAATTAGCTTATCCCCAGCAGATGTAAAAAAAGAAGGGGCGGGATTTGATTTAGCCATTGCATTGGCTGTTCTTTTAGCCACGAAAAAAGAAGAAATTAGTAAGGGAACTTGTCTTGTAATGGGAGAATTGGAACTATCTGGTAGAATTAGACCTATTAGAGGAGTTCAGGCGGCTGTTGCCACAGCATTAGAAAATGGTATTACTCGGTGTATTGTTCCCTCAGGAAATGGGGCGGAAGCATCTTCGGTAAAAGGAATGAAGGTTTTTTCTGCAAGTACTTTAAGAAATGCCTACGACGCCCTAAAACAAGAAGATTCATTTATTCTATGTGCTACAGAATACACAAACCTAGATTCAACCATAGAGTTTAATCCTGTTACCCCTGAATTAGAATTTGCTGATGTTTTAGGCCAAAGAGAATTAGTTAGAGGACTGCAAATTGCAGCAGCAGGGGGACATAACCTTATGGCATACGGACCTCCTGGATGTGGAAAAACCTTAGCACTACAAAAATTTCAAGGTTTATTACCAAAACTTACAACTCAAGAAGCCCATTCTGTAACTAGGATTTATAGTTTAGCTGGATTAATGCCACAAAATCAACCAAGTATAAAAACTCCTCCTTTTAGGATACCACACCAAAGTGCAAGTTTAGAAGGCATAGTTGGAGGAGGAATAAATTGCAGACCCGGAGAAATATCTTTAGCTCATAATGGGGTTTTATTTTTAGATGAAGCTGCGGAATTTAGAACCTCTGTTCTTCAGGCTTTACGAGTTCCAATAGAATGTGGCAAAATTACATTAAGTCGAGCAGGTCGCTCCACCATATACCCTGCTCAATTTCAGTTATTAATTGCTTCAAATCCTTGTCCCTGTGGCAATTTTGGAGCCCCAGGAAAAATATGTCTTTGCAGTGCAAAATCTGTAGAGCAGTATTGGAAAAAGTTTAGTGCCCCTCTTCTTGATCGTGTAGATATAAGAATCCCAATAACAAATAATGCAACTGAAAAAGATAATTACTCAGTTTCTACAGAAACCCTGCGAATAGATATAAAAAAGGCAGTTCATATTCAAAGAACAAGACAAGGAAAACGCAATAGTCGTTTGACCCCAGAAGAAATAGGAAAAATTTGCCAGTTAGACTCAGAGGCAAAGGATGTTTTATCAAATGCTGTTTCCTTGCATGGCTTTTCTCAAAGAGCTATTTCTAGTTGCTTAAAAATTGCTAGAACCATAGCAGACATGGAAGAAAAAGAAATAATTTCTAAGAAAAATATTTCTGAAGCTATATTTTACAGAAAAAACGAAGGTGGAATGACTTTATTTTGCTAAATATACATATTGTGAATATTTTCACAATAAAATAATATTTTTTTTGAAAAAATACATTTTGCAACCGAAAAAATCATTAACTCCTATTGACTATTAACTAAAAAAAAAGTATAATTCTTTATTCGTAGTGAATTTTTTCACAGCAACTTGTATAACTTGGAAGAACCTATGGTCAACCTGCCTGAACCTACACGAAAACGTCTTGTATCACTTTGGCAACTATTAAGCCAAAAAACACAAGATCAATCCTTTCAGGCAAAGGAAAACATAATTACTTCCCGAGAAATTTCAACGATAACAGGTTGGACAGATGCCACAATACGTCGAGATATTTCAACTTTGGGAATTAAGTGCAAATCTTCCAACGGATATGACATAAACAAGTTGCAACAAGAAATTCAATCTGCTTTATTTCCTATTACAACTCAAGAAAAAATAAAATGTTGCATTGTAGGACTAGACCCCATTGGGGCCGCATTTATTGAATACAGCGGATTTGAAAAAACAGGTTTTCTGTTAGTAGCTGGCTTTGATGAAAGGATTAATCGTGTAGAAACCTTAAATGCCCCCTTTCCTTTGTATCCAGCTTCCAAGCTAGAACAGATTATCCAAATGGAAAAAATTTTCTACGGGATTCTTTCAGTGCCAGAGGAAAAGGCAAATTTCTATGTCTCTCGGCTTGTGGAAGTAGGAATAAAAGGTATTGTAAACTGTACAAGTGCAGTTCTTACAGTTCCCGCAAATGTAGCAGTTGAAAATATATCTGTCACAGTTGCATTACAAAATTTGCTTGCAAAAGACCTTGCTTAGCAAGGATATTGATTTGCATAAAAACTATAAGGGTTAATTATTTTTTTTAGGAGTAAATATGAGTCGAGTTTATAATTTTTCAGCTGGTCCTTCTTGTCTACCTGAATCTGTTTTGAAAGAAGCAGCAGAGGAAATGTTAGATTACAAAGGAAGTGGTCAATCTGTAATGGAGATGAGCCACAGATCAAAGGATTATTTGCCAATTATTTCTGATGCAGAAGATAGAGTCCGCAAACTGATGAATATTCCAGATAATTACAAGGTTTTATTCCTTCAGGGTGGTGCTAGTACTCAATTTGCAATGATTCCTATGAATTTAAAAAAATTGGGAAAGGCTGCATATATTGATACTGGTGTATGGTCAGATAAAGCTATCAAAGAAGCAAAAAAATATTTAACTGTTGATGTTATTGCTTCTTCAAAGGACAAGGCATATTCCTACATTCCTTCTGTTGAAAAAATTGAAGGTGACTATGATTATGCTTACATTACATTGAATAATACAATCGTAGGAACAAAATGGGCTAATCTTCCGGAAGTAGGAAAAAGATCAGACGGAACAGATATTCCATTGGTTGCAGATGCTTCTAGTTGTATTTTAAGCGAACCTGTTGATATTACAAAATTCGGTATTTTCTATGCTGGAGCACAAAAAAACCTAGCTCCTGCTGGAGTTACCCTTGTAATAATCCGCAAAGACCTTATTCCTGAATTCCCAATGGAAGGTACCCCAATTATGCTGATGTATAAAACCCATGCAGACAGCGATTCTATGTACAATACACCTCCTTGTTATACAATTTATATTATGGGCAAGGTTTTAGCATGGATAGAAGCTAACGGTGGTGCTGAAGGCATGAAAAAAAGAAATGAAGAAAAAGCTAAATTATTTTACGATTATCTTGACAATAGCAAATTCTATAAAAGCCCTGTGGAAAAAAATAGCCGATCACTTATGAATATTCCTTTTGTTACATGCGAACAAAATGAAGAAAAAGCCACAGCCTTGAACAAAAAATTTGTAGCAGAAGCAGCTGCTGCAGGTTTTGTAAATCTTGCAGGTCACCGTCTTGTTGGTGGTATGCGAGCATCTATGTATAACGCAATGCCAATTGAAGGCGTTAAAGCTTTAATTGAATTCATGGATAAATTTGCCAAAGATAATGCTTAAGGCATAATTTAAGAGGAACACTATGTATAAGATTCAAACATTAAACAAAATTTCTGCAGAAGGTTTAGCAAAATTTCCTAGAGACGATTATGAAATTGCATCTGAAATTCTAAATCCAGATGCAATTCTTGTTCGTTCAGCAGATATGCATTCTATGGAAATTCCTTCATCCATAAAGGCTGTAGCTCGTGCTGGAGCTGGAACCAATAATATTCCAATTCCTGCACTTACAGAAAAGGGTGTAGTTGTATTTAATACTCCAGGAGCAAACGCAAACGCTGTTCGTGAATTAGTAATTTTGGCTTTATTGCTTTCAAGCCGACCTGTAATTAAAGCAAACAAATGGGTTCAAGATTTAGCCGGAAAAGGTAGCGAAATCCCAGATTTAGCAGAAAAAGGGAAGTCCCAGTTTATAGGACCGGAGCTAAAAGGTAAGGTTCTAGGTGTAATTGGACTTGGTGCCATCGGAGCTATGGTTGCGAACAGCGCCTCAGACTTAGGAATGAATGTAATTGGCTATGACCCTTATATTTCTGTTGATGCAGCTTGGTCTCTTAGCCGTGCAGTTCACAAGGCAGAAACCCTAGATGCAATAATCACAAAGGCTGACTATATTACAATTCATGTTCCACAAACTTCAGATACAAAAGGCTTAATCAACGCAGACCGTATTAAGGCTATGAAAAATGGGGTACGCATTATTAACTTGGCTCGTGGTGGCCTTGTGGTAAACAAAGACATATTAGAAGGGCTTAATAGTGGTAAAATTGCTAGCTTTGTTAGCGACTTTGCAGACGAAGAATTATTAAGCAACGACAAAGTAATTTGTCTTCCACACTTAGGAGCTTCAACACCAGAAGCAGAAGAAAACTGTGCCTTTATGGCTGTAAATCAGTTGCGTTCATTCTTGGAAACTGGAGCGATCATAAATTCTGTAAACTTTCCAAAGTGCAAAATTGATGATCCAATTCCAACTGGAGGAACAAGACTTTGCATTTCTCACAAAAACGTACATGGTATGGTAGGACAAATTACCACTGTTTTGGCAAAAGCATCTCTTAACATAGAAGGTATGATTAACCAAAATCGTGGAGACTTAGCCTATAATATTATTGACATTGCTGTTCCTGTTGCAGAAGAAGTTTTACAAAACCTTCGTGACATCGATGGTGTTATTCACGTACGAGGTATACTCGGCTAACAATATATGGGGTTGAGTAATAAATTTTATTATCAACCCCATTCTTTAGTTTAGTGCTAATTATAAAAATATGTTTCCACCCTTTCCTACTGAATTAGCAAAAAAATACTGCCAAATACTTATTCAGTTCTTAGATTCAAAGAAATGTTTAAATTTCAACAAAGGAATTTGCCAAGAAGATATTTTAGGAACCAATCAAATTAATTCTAACTGTACTAATAATTATTCCACCGATTATGTCTTTTGTCCTGGACAAGGACAAATGTTCGGAGTTTTAGTTTGCAAAAATATCAATGAAAAAATTGTTATTCTTAAAGCTTTTTCTGGACAATATAATAGTAAATGGATTATCCCTGGTTGGGTGCCTCCTCTACTGGATGTAGATTTATACAATCAAGTTGTGTCAACTTACGACAAATCAATTAAAAATTTAACAAATAAAATTAATTCTTTTACAAAAGAAGATTCTATTTTGAAAGAATTACAGCAAAAACGCAAAGAACTTTCCAGACAGGCTTTAAAAGAAATATACAATCTTTACCAATTTCATTGTGCAGATGGAAAGATCCTAGGTTTTAGGGAAATACTAAAAGGCTTTGAAAATGAAAACAAAATGCCACCAACAGGTACGGGGGATTGCTGTACAACTAAACTTTTAAATTACGCATTTCAAAATCAACTGATTCCGCTAAGTTTGTGCGAGTTTTTTTATGGAAGTCCAACTGCCTCAAAAAAACGAAGCCACAAATCTTTTTATCCTCCCTGTGATGAAAAATGTAGCCTTGTTTTACCATTTATGCTTGGATTAAAAATAGAATATCAAGATGAACATATTGTGGTAGTGGACAAACCAGCAAACCTTCTTTCAGTACCTGGCAGAGGAGAAGATAAACAAGACTGCATTGTTAATCGCTTAAAGACCCTATTTCCAAATTGTATAGTACAACCTTCTGTACATCGATTAGACATGGATACTTCTGGCTTATTAGTTCTTGCCTTAACCGAAAAAGCCCACAGATTTCTTTCAGAACAATTTATGAATGGAACTGTATACAAAGAATACGAAGCTCTACTACGGGGTAAACCTTGTGGAAAGGCAGCTTTCGATAATGAAAAAAAAAGTATTAACTACGGAACAATAAAACTTCCCTTTAGACTTGATATTGAAAATCGCCCTTATCAAATCTACGATAAAGAAAAAGGAAAGATAGGCATAACTGATTGGGTTTTTATGGAATACAAAAAATGTCCAAAAGAAATATGCCATGAAAAAGTTCTTACTCGTATCAAATTTATTCCTAAAACAGGAAGAACTCACCAACTAAGATTACATTCCATGCATCCAGAAGGTCTAGGGATTCCTATTCAAGGAGATAGACTTTACGGGAGTCGCTTAGAAGGCGAAAGAATGATGCTACATGCAACCAAATTAAAATTCATTCATCCTGAAACATTGGAATTATTAACATTTAAATCACCTTCTCCTTTTTGATTTTTTTTATTTTTTTTGTTACATATTCTCTATATATATGATATGATATATATATGACCAAAGAAGAACCTAAAAGTATTTTTTTAGAAGAAAATGAAAGTCGAATGAATCGACGAGCCTTAAAATTAGCAATATGGACAACTCTAGTTGGACCAGTTATGATTTTTCTTCGCTATTTTGGAATTTTCAAAACTGTTACATACACAGCTCTTTGTATTTTTACAAGCATTATGGTTGCAATTACAATGGTAATGTTCCTTATACAAAAAAAATTTTCTTCACATCGCTGTGTAAAGTATTTCTTTTTATTAACATTAGAATGTGCCATAGGTTATTTATCCATTATTCAAGGAATACATATTCAAATAGCTTATGTACTTATTCCTGTATTAAGCTGTATGTATTATAAAGAATTTTTTACTTTAACTACTTCTGTTTTTTGCTATATCATAATGGTAATTTCTTTACTGTTAAAATCTCCATACACCAACCATCCAGAAAACTTCACCCAAATGACTTGGACATTAGCAACAATTGTGGGCTCCACTATAGAATATAGTATCTGTGTTGTAGTAGCCTTTTTTATTGCAAAATATTCACGAAAAACTTTGTACATGGTGAACGATGGAAATCTAAAGGTGGCATTGATCCAAGGACAGTTTATTAAGGGATTTGTTAGTTTGGTTGAATCAAAAGACTATTCCACAGGTGAACATATTAAAAGAACTAGCCAGTATGTTGAAATGTTGTGTGAGGCTCTGAAAAAACGAAATCCAAACCTTGTTACAAACGAAACTCTTACCGATGAAAAAATTAAACACATGGTTCAAGCCGCACCCTTGCATGACATTGGTAAAATTGCAGTTTCTGATTCAATTCTTACTAAACCAGGACAATTATCTTTAGATGAATTTGGAGCAATTAAACTACACCCAACTTATGGAGTAAAGCTTATAGAAGAAAACTTAGCAGAAGTTGAAGATAAACATTTTATCGAAATGGCAAAGCAAATGACTATGTATCACCACGAAAAATGGGATGGCACAGGTTATCCATCTGGAATTGCTGGAGAAAAAATACCTCTATGTGCAAGAATAATGGCTGTGGCAGATGTTCTAGATGCATTGCTAAGCGATAGACCATACAAAAAAGCTTATACTATTAACGAAGCTTTTCAGATTATGGAAAAAGAAAGCGGTATTCACTTTGATCCGTATATTATCGAAACCTTACTTACCTTAAAAAATGAAGTTTACGAAATAGCTCAATCTGATTCAAACTAATTTTTATAGTAAAAGGGGATGTTTTTTACAAAACAGCCCCTTTTTTGTGAAAAGAAAAAAATTTACAGAAAAGTATTTATTTATTCTGCACGAATTGTAGTGTTACGAACAACAACATCGTGAGAAGAACCCTCTGCAATCGAAGCCTGTGAAACTAAAGTCAACTTTGCATTTTTTTGTAACTCAGGAATTGTCAATACACCACAGTTACACATAGTGTGTCGAATTTTACTAAGTGTCATATTTACATTATCGTGAAGGCTTCCAGCATAAGGAACATAGGAATCAACACCTTCTTCAAATGCCATAACTTTAGCACCGCCTAAATCATATCGTTGCCAATTCCTTGCACGATTAGAGCCTTCTCCCCAGTATTCTTTAACGTAGTTCCCATTTACGATAAGTTTATTTGTAGGGCTTTCGTCAAAACGAGCAAAATAGCGACCTTGCATAACAAAATCAGCACCCATAGCAAGAGCCAAAGTTATATGATAATCGTGTACAATTCCACCATCTGAGCATATAGGAATATAAACGCCTGTTTTTTCAAAATATTCATCACGGGCCTTTGCTACTTCTATTGTTGCTGTAGCTTGACCTCGACCAATTCCTTTTTGCTCACGAGTAATACAAATAGAACCACCACCAATTCCAACTTTAACAAAATCAGCACCATTTTCCGCTAGAAACATAAATCCATCACGGTCTACAACATTACCAGCACCTACACGCACATTTTCGCCAAAGTTTTTATGTATATCCTGCAAAGCTCTTTTTTGCCACTCAGAAAAACCTTCAGAAGAATCAAGACATAAAATATCAACTCCTGCATCAAGTAAGGCTGGAACTCTTTCCATATAGTCTCGAGTATTAATTCCAGCTCCTACAATATATCGATGCTTAGTATCCAAAAGTTCTAAGGGGTTAGCCTCGTGAGTTGCATAATCTTTACGGAAAACCATGGATACAAGGTTAGAATCTTTATCGATAATTGGCAGAGAATTTAATTTATGATTCCAAATTAAATCATTGGCTTCACTTAATGTAATACCATCTTGTCCTACAATTAAGTCATCAAACTTTGTCATATAGTCTTTAACTTTTGAAGATAAATCAACTTTATGAACTCGGAAATCTCGACTTGTAATAATTCCTAAAAGTTTACCATGGGGACTACCATCTTGGGTAACAGCTACAGTTGAATGACCAGTTTTTTCTTTTAACGCAACAACATCTTGCAAAGTTTGATCTGGTTTAATATTAGAATCAGAAGTAACAAATCCTGCTTTATAACTTTTTACCCTACGAATCATATCTGCTTGTTGTTGAATTGTCTGGGAACCGTATATAAAAGAGATTCCACCTTCTTTTGCTAAAGCAATAGCCATAGTATCATTTGAAACTGATTGCATTACAGCAGAAACCATAGGTATATTCATAAAAAGCGGACTTTCTTCACCAGCACGAAATTTTACAACTGGTGTTCGTAAGCTAACATTGGAAGGTATACATTCTGCCGAAGAATACCCAGGCACCAAAAGATACTCTCCAAAAGTATGGGAAGGTTCTGAAAAATAATAGGCCATATTCAGTCTCCTTGTAGCATTGATTTATTAAAAGAAATATTTAATTCGTGATTTTACTAAAAAAGAATAAAAAAAGCAACACATTAAAATTTTTTGAAAAAAATAAAATAAAAAAAAGACCGGCGAAAAACCACCGGCCTTTTAGCAACCCTAGTTACTACTCTGTTTTAACATCTTCACAGATATTTTGTTCTGTTTCCATATCAAAGAATTTGCTCTTTTCCATGTTTGGAACAAAGTTAACTGAATCTCCAATACGGAATGTATTGTCTGGAGATGTACGAGCAATAAGCTGCTGTGTTTTTGTTGCAAGATAAAGGTGTGTTTCTGCTCCAAGAGGTTCGATGATAGAAACCTTCATCTGCATATTGTTTGTAGAAGCTGGAGATTTAACAAAATCCATATCTTCTGGACGAATACCAAAGTAAACTTCTTTACCGATATAAGCCTTTAATGATTCAATCTGTTCTTTTGTAGGTTCAACTTCAAAGGAACCTTCATCAGCAAGAATTTTTCCGCCCTTTTCAATAATCTTTACTTTTACAAAGTTCATTGGAGGTGACCCAATGAATCCTGCAACGAATTTATTGATTGGGTGGTTGTATAGATACAATGGAGATCCAATCTGCTGTACCTTACCGTCTTTCATAACAACAATTTTGTCACCCATGGTCAAAGCTTCAACCTGGTCGTGTGTAACGTAAATCATTGTTGCCTTTAAGCGATGGTGAAGATCAGAAATTTCAGCACGCATCTGTACACGAAGTTTAGCATCCAAGTTTGAAAGAGGTTCGTCGAACAAGAATACCTTTGGGTTACGAACGATAGCACGACCTACAGCAACACGCTGACGCTGTCCACCGGAAAGAGCCTTTGGTTTGCGATCAAGCAATTTTTCAATATCAAGGATACGTGCGGCTTCGTTTACACGGCGCTCGATTTCTGCTTTGTCAGTTTTACGAATCTTAAGACCGAAAGCCATGTTATCGTAAACAGACATGTGAGGATAAAGCGCATAGTTCTGGAAAACCATAGCAATATTGCGATCTTTTGGTGGAACATCATTCATTAGTTCGCCATCAATATATAGCTCACCTTCTGTGATTTCCTCAAGACCTGCAACCATACGCAGAGTTGTAGACTTACCACAACCTGAGGGACCTACAAATACAACGAATTCCTGATCGTCGATTGTAATGTTGGCATTGTCAACAGCACGAACATTTCCGTCGTAAACTTTTCCAACGCCTTTGATTTCTACTTTAGCCATTAAATTGGCCTCCTTAGAATTATTTTATTACTTTATTTTATTCTATTATTTTCATGTTGTCAAATTAAATTTTTACTAAAAAATAAATTTTTTTTATTGATTTACAAAAATAATAAGATATTATATTCTTTTTTTATCTAAGGAGTATTTATGAACAAGCAAGAATCTCTGTGGGATGATTTTGATTCTTTATCGCAAGAGGATTTTTTACATTCCTACAATGAATTAATTTTATCAGTTTCTGGATGGAGAAAGATTTTTACCTTTCCCTTAGATGAAAATAGTCCAAGCAGCGAAATCGGAACTGCAAACAAAGTAATTTCAGCTTTAATGGCTCTTTCTTTTTCAGAATATATTATTAAGTACTTGGGAAATGAATCTGAAATTGCCCTAGGAACAGATACTCGTCCCACGGGGAAACCTATTGCAGAAATAATGCTCCGTGTTTTTTTAGCAAAAAAACTTAAAGTACACTTTCTTTCTGTAACTGCCGCACCAGAAATTATGGCTTACAGCAAAAATGTTAAAGGCTTTGCTTATATTTCTGCAAGCCACAATCCTATTGGTCACAATGGCGTAAAATTTGGTCTTTCTAACGGAGGAGTTTTAGACGCAGCCCAATCTGCTGAAGTTACCAATATCTTCAAAGATTTATGCAATAATGAAAACGCTATTACAATAGCAAAAGATATTCTTAACTCTTGCCCTGCAAATCTTTTTTCAAAAACAATAGATTCGAAAGATAAATATAAATCTAAAGCCCTTTCAGTTTACTATGATTTTACAAAAATTGTTTCTAGTGGCACAATGAACAATAATATTCAACAAGATTTTTTTGTTCAATTAAAAAAAGGAATAAAACAAAAGCCAATAAACGTTGTTTGCGATATGAATGGTTCTGCAAGAACTTTATCCATAGACAAATCCTTTCTTACTGAATTGGGAATAGAATTTTGCAGTATTAACTCATTGCCAGGGCAAATTGTCCACGAAATAATTCCTGAACCTGAAAATTTAAAATATTGTGCAGATAAAATTTCAAAAATTGCAAAAAATACATCATTAAAAAAAACAATTATCGGCTACATGCCAGATTGCGACGGAGACCGAGGAAATATTGTTTTTTGGGATGAAAAAACTAATTCAGCCCGTATCTTAAAGGCACAGGAAGTTTTCGCCCTTTCAGTTATGGCAGAACTTTCTTACCTAGATTATATTTCCAAAGGAAAAGAAGCTAAGGTTGCAATTTCTGTAAATGACCCCACTTCTATGAGAATTGATGAAATTGCCCAATATTTTGGAGCAGAAGTTTTTCGCGCAGAAGTAGGAGAAGCCAATGTGGTGAACCTTGCAAGAGAACTTCGAGAAAATGGCTACACTGTACCTATTTTAGGAGAAGGATCTAACGGAGGAAACATTACTCATCCAGCTGCAGTTCGAGACCCCATTAATACATTAATGTCATTAATCAAACTATTATCAATTCGGGATACAGAAAAGGAAATAGGTTTATTTCATCGGTGGTGTATTAAATCTCATCAAGAAAATGCTTATTCCCAAGATTTTTCTTTGTCAGAAATAATTTCTACCCTACCTTGTTACACTACGACAGGTGTTTCTGAAAAAAGAGCTTTACTAAAATTCAAATCTTTAGATCAAGTTGCATTAAAACGTAATTTTCAAAATGCCTTTGAAAAAAGTTTTGAAGAAAAAAAAGACATATTAAAAAAATCTTTTGGAATATTTAGCTATGAAGCTGTTTGCAACAATGGAACAAAAGAAACTAAAAATATAAAAGACTTTAGTATATCTGGCAAAGGGGGATTAAAAATATTATTTAAAGATTTGAACAGTACTCCTATTGCATTTATCTGGATGAGAGGTAGTGGAACAGAACCGGTTTTTAGGATTATGTGTGACGTTAAAGGAAATAACAAAGAAACAGAAGAAAAACTGCTTAAATGGGAAACTGAATTATTGCTAGCTGAAAATTCAAATTAATGATTACTTTCGGCAAAGTAAATCCAAAATTTCTTTTTCTATTTCCAAAGCTTCTTTATTTGGACTAATATATCTTTCTGGAATTGACTGATTTCGCAGATTTTTTATATCTAATTCTATTTCTACAGGCCTTTTCCCTAAAAGTATAATTCTATCTGCCAAACATAAAGCTTCTCTAATATCATGGGTAACTAAAACCAAGGTTCTTTTTTCTGTTTCTAGCAATTTTTCCATAAGTTGCATTAATTTCAACCGCAAAGAAAAATCCTGGGACTGGAAAGCTTCGTCCATAAGTAAAACAGAAGAAGGGAAAGCAAAGGCTCTAGCAATAGCACATCTTTGTTTTTCTCCGCCGGAAGTTTTTGCAGGCAAAGACATTTTTCTTTCTAAAAGTCCTACTTGAGAAAGGAAAAACTCCGCCCTTGATTTCGCTTCTTTTTCTGAAAGAATTTCTGAAATAGGAAGAAGTACATTTTTTTCTAAAGAACACCAGGGCAATAATCTTGGCTCTTGAAACAAATAGGACAATCTCTTTGGAGAATTTACACAACCTGATTCTTTAGGAACTAAACCTGCAATACAATCAAGCAAGGTGGTTTTTCCAATTCCTGAATGAGCTAAAATTGCAACCCTTTCATTTTCTTTTATATATAAAGAAAAGTTAGAAAAAATTTTTACATCACCTCGGCTTAAATGTAAATTTTCAACAGAAATTATATTCATGAATAGCGCCCCGTATTCAATAATTTTTTGAGGCTAGCTTTAAAAACCGTTTCAAGAATAAAGCAAATTAAAATAACAACCAAAGTAATTGCAAAAACCTGAGAAGTTTCCACATGAACCTTTGCTGTTTGAAGCAAAGTACCTACTCCCCTTCTTGGCAAACAAATAACTTCGCCTGCAACCACTACTTTCCAACTAAGACCAAAGGCAGAAATAGAACCAGTCAAAAACGAAGGAATACAAGAGGGAATATAAATATAAAAAATTTGTTTTACCTTTGAAAATCCGTAAGATTTAGAACAATCCAAAAGTTTAGAATCAGTATGCAATATTCCAGTTTCAACTGCAGACACCATTATCGGAAGGGACATTAAAACTGCAACAAATACAGGCACAATAGATGAGCCAAACCAAAAAATAGCTAGCAAAATAAAAGAAACAACAGGCGTAGTTCTAATCATTGCCAAAGGAAAAGCTATCAAGTTGGAAAAAAAAGGACTAACGCCACATAAAATTCCAAGAACTGTACCAATAATAACTGAAATAAAAAATGCAGAAATACTCCTAAGAGCAGTAAAACCTACATGCCACCAAAAAGAAGGTAAAAAAATATTATTTACAAGGGAAGAAAAAGTTTCTTTTGGTGAAGGTAGCACTAAAGGTGCAGAAATAATTTCCGCCGCCAAATACCAAATTCCTAAGACACAAAATCCTGATAAAATAAAAATAAATGGCTTTGAAACGGCGGATTTATTATTCATTTAGTTAAAATAAAACCCATCATCTGGAAGACTTCCCCCAACTGCTTCAGGAGAAAAAGACATGAATATTTCAAAAAGTTTTTCTAAATCCCCACGGGCATCTTGAGCTGATTGATATACATAGGCTCCCCTAGGAATTACTTTGGCGGCTATAGGTGCCATTAATCCTAATGTATGGGATTGAACTAAAACACCTGCCTTTGTAGCATTATTATTTGTCCAATCAATGGCGTCTTTATAAAAAGCCAAAATTTGGCGTACCATTTCTGGGTGATTCTTGGCAAAAGTTGAATTGATTACAACAACAGTCATTGGATAATTTTCCAAACCTTCCGCAGCTTCTACAGCCCTATATTCTTTTTGCAAATCTATTGCTGCAACAATAGCAGAATCTTTTGAGGTAGCAACAGTAACAAAGGGTTCAGGAACAACTGCATATTCAATACGGTTAGAAATTATGGCAGGAGCTAACTCGGCAGCTGGAATAGAAAAATCTAGGGCCACTGTATTTTCTGTAGGTTCTTGGCCATCTGCAGCAATTTCTATACTATTTTTGTTTAATAGGTAACGAAAAATATATTCAGGTGTAGCACCTTGACCTGCCACATTAACAGTTTTGCCTTTTAGGTCAGCCAAGGTTCTAATTTCTTTATCTCTTGTTATTACCTGTATCATTCCTTGACCTACAACAGCACCTATAACAAGAGCTCCCTTATTTTTTGTATAAACCTTTGCTGCAACATTTGGAGGCAAAATACCAATATCAACTTCACCTTTTAACAACTTTGGCAAAAGCACATCAGCTCCAGCAGAAATTTCAAAAGAAACATTGGCTCCTTCAATTACAGGAGGATTTTCAAACATATAAGCCATAGGAATACCACTTGGTCCATTCAAAGCTGAAATAGAAATTGCAACTGTCTCTGGTGCCTTAGGTTCTTCTACAACCTCTTCTTCTACAACTACTGTTTCAATAGTATCTACTGGAACTTCTTGAGTTTGAACAGATTCTTTTGCATCTTTTTTTCCACTTGAAAAAACAATTCCTACTGATACAAAAATTAAAAATAGGCAAATAAAAATTTTTTTTGCATTAACCATTAAAAATCTCCTTATAAAAAATTATTTCCTATACTTTTTGTATACTTGAGCCAAAATTTCCAATCCAGAATATACTTCTTCTCTATTTCCAGAATAATTTATACGCAAACATTTGTCATAATGTCCGTGGCAACTAGAAACAGGATCTTCTAATCCAAAAAAGAAATGTTCACCGGGAACTGTGATTACACCCTTTTCTTTTAACTTTGTATACAATTCTTTGGTGGGTATTTCCAAATCTCTAAGCAATAACCACTGGAAAATCGCACCTTCGCTACGATGAACTGCATAATCACAACCTTGAAACAACTGATGAATCCATTCTAGAGTTTGTTCAGAGCGCTGTTGATAAAAGGTTTTTACATATTTTTGAGCAACTTGAACCAATTCTCCAGAAGCAATACAGTGTTCCGCAATAGCTTGTCCCATAGAACCACAAGCCAAAGCTGCTATAGCGTTTAAATTTGAAAGAGCCTTGGCAATTTGTTTATCAGCAACAACAATTCCATTTCGCATAGTTGGAAGACCAATTTTTGATAAACTCATAGAAAGAACTACAGATTCATCCCAGTAAGGAGTTGCGTTATCTGTAAACACAATGTTAGGAAAAGGTAATCCATAGGCATTGTCTACAAACAAAGGAATCCCATATTTTGCTGCTAAACTTGCCAATCTTTTTATTTCACTATCGGTTAAAACATTTCCAGAAGGATTTGTTGGTCTAGAAACGCACATTGCTCCCACATCAACGTTGTCTAATAGATATGCCTCTAAGCGTTCAAAATCTATAAAATATTTAAAAGTGTTGTCGGCATAATACTGGCACTTTGCAGGAATAGAAACAAAAATATCAGGTTCTAAACCTTGATCTGCATAACCAATATATTCAGGAACAAGAGGCAACAATATCTTCTTCTTGGTTTTAGTTTCACCATCTGTAAAACTTCCTGAAAATAAATTGAATAGGTAAAAAAAAGCAGACTGACTACCATTTGTTATTGCAATATTTTCTGGAGTAACATTCCACCCATAACTTTTTGACAAAAAATGTGCCACAGCTTCGATGAACTGTCCTCTACCTTGAGGTGAATCATATTGAGAAATTAAACATTCAAATAAATCGGGCTGAGCCATTATTCGCTCCATTTCACGCCGATACATTTGTTCTACTTCTGGAACTCTAGCTGGATTTCCACCTCCAAGGCGATAAGGAGTTATTCCAGGAGGTAAAGGACGACCTAAATCATCCATAAGTTGCAAAATACCTGAATTACTGGTGAGTTTTTCGCCTATATCAGAAAAAATATATTTTTTGCTCATAGATTATTATGCCTACTGATTTTGTTGTTCTTTTGCTAAGCAAGCTTGCTTATATTCAGAAGCACTTAAAGAAAAAAGGTCTACATCAGGAAGAGCATCAAGCATAGTTACCTGACCATGAAAATCCACATCATCATCAATACGTAACCTAACTGAAGCAACATCCCCTGTTATTTTACTTCCACTACACATTTCAACCTTTGACTTAGCTTCGATATCTCCTGTAACAGAACCTGCTACAAGTATAGAATCGGCTGTCATTTTTGATACCTTGCAAATTCCAGTCTTACCAATTTTTAAATTACCTGTGGCATTAATTTTTCCTTCAAATTTGCCTGTAATTACTAAATTATCTGTAAATTCAAGTTCCCCAGAAAACTCTGTTTCTTGACCTAAAACCGTTACATTTCCGTTTTTCATTGTAAAAGAATACATTTCAAAAGCCTCTCTATAGGTTAAATTATCTTATCACAATTTAGCCTATTATGTCACCACCAACTACTGTCTTTTTTTTTGCTTCTTTTCTTTTATGTTTAAAATTAAACCTATGAGCAACATAATGAAAGTAGCACTAGCAAAAAAGACTCCAACGTAATCCCCTAACTTTGTGTAAACAGTTTTTGAATTATCCATTTTTATAGACATTTGCCCAACCAAATAAGTTTCAGTAAAAGGTTCTGCCATAGCTATAATTCTACCATTAACATCAACAAAGGAAGTTTGACCTGTTGCGGTTGCTCGTGCAGAAGGAATACGATTTTCCACAGACCTAAACACTGCCATAGAAAGATGTTGATATTGGCAAGGCAAACTCTTTGACCAAGCATCGTTAGAAATGTTGATAATAGCATTTGCCCCTTGATTAACAAATCGTCGCACAACAAAACCAAAGGTGTCTTCAAAACAAATAGGCGTACCAAATTTCATATTACCTAATTGGAAAACCACAGGCTCTGTTCCTGGCTCCCACATATGAGTGTCGCCATTCAGCAGAAGTTGATACAATTTAGGAAACATCTTTTCAAAAGGAAAATATTCTGTAAATGGAACTAATTTCATTTTTGAATAAATTTCTGGCTTTGGAGGATGAAAATTATCTCCAGGCTTAAAAAACAGAGCCGCATTATAATCCACTACATCATAATTACCAGCCCTTGTATAGCCGTCTATTCCATGATCATTTCCTATTAAAAATGGAACCCTAGAGGTATCCATAAAATTCAACAGTTTATCTACCAGTTGAAATTTTTCATATTCATATCTATGCTGATAATGCCAAGTAATTCGTGGAACAAATGCAGTTTCTGGCCAAACAACTAAATCAATATTTTCATCAGAAGCTAAAGCTTGATTTGACAAATCAATTAAAGTATTTAAATCCCGTTGATAAGAAGCAAGCCCACCAACCCAAGGATCTGAATTTTGTTGAATAAGAGCAATAGTTACTTTTTCATCTTGGGAATAATCCACTTGGGAAGTAAAACCATAAATCAAAATAAATATTAAAACACAAACCCAAATCACAATGGGAAAGATAGATTTTTTAATCGAAGAGAAAATTTCATAAAGGAATTCTTTAAAATTTGCAACAGAAACAGCAGTTTTTTTAAAATCCAATATTACTTTAACAACTAAAGCTGAAAAGAAAGAAATAAATGCATCTAATCCCCAAATCCCTACTAAATCAACACATTGAATCATAGGAATCCATCGCCAATGGGAATAGGCAAGAACGCCGTAGTGAAACCCTGAAAACCCTAGAGTTTTAATATATTCATAACCACACCAAACAACCCATTGAGCAAGCCAACCATGCTTCGGAAATAAAACTGCAGCTGCTTTTAATAAGGGGAAAGCAAGCATTAAATAAATACCATACATCCCAGAAATAACTAATATTCCCAAAGGATGAAAGGTTGCAAGCCAATATGTAAAAAGACAATAACTACCTAAACCATACAGAAAACCATACAACCATATTGTTTTCCAAGAAACCATTCTAACTAAAAGAAAAACTGGAACTAAAGCTACGTAAGCAAGTATAGGTATCCCTTGAAGAGTAAATAAATTAGGCTGAGGTAATGCGAAAAGCAAAATTGATAGTAAAAGTAAAAAAACAGAAAGAAAAAAACTTCTAAGTCTTGGAGAATTGCCAAACCAAATTGGCTTTATAGACATATTTTTTAGTTCTCCTTAATTGGCAATTCCCACACAGCTTTCTTTAATTCTTGACCTGAACGGAAAACAACAACATAATGAGATGGGATAGACAACTGTTCTCCTGTTTTTGGATTTCTAGCTTTTTGACGAGATTGCCTTAACCTAAGGTCGAAGGTTCCAAAACGACGCAACTCGATTGTATCCCCTTCTTTTAAAGTATTTTTTATATTTTCTAGTAAAGAATCGAAAACTTCTTGAACAACACGCTTTTCGTGACCTGTATCTTGTCTAATCAAATCGATTAAGTCATTTTTCGTTATTTTTTTTGAATTCATACAATACCATATTTATTAATAATAACTAAATGTCAATAGACAAAATAAGGGATGTTGCATAAAAAGCACAACACCCCTATCCGAAAAAAAATAATTATTTTGCAACAGTATTAAATGAAACATTAAAAAGTTTCATCATACGAGACTTTTTGCGTGAAGCTGTATTTCTATGTAAAATACCCTTACTTGCAACAGTGTCAATCTCTTTTACTAGCATCTTAAGACGCTCAGAAGCCAAAGCTTCATCCTTTGCGTGAACAGCTTCTAAATATTTTCTTGTACTTGTACGTAAAGAACTTTTTGCTGACTTATTGCGTAATCTACTTACTTCACTTTGCTTGTGTCTTTTTTCTGCAGATGACTGTTTAGCTGCCAAAAGAAACCCCCAAAAACAAAAAAAACTTCCTTGTAAGCCTAAATTACAGCTTACTTATTTGCATTATGTTACCAAACAGATTGAAGTTAGTCAAGCGGTTTACAACAATCATACTACAATGCCTTACATTTTTATTGCAAAAAAATAAAATTAATTATATGGTTGGCTAGAATTTTCTTTTCCTGGTGAAGCTGAACTTGTTTTTGTAACTAGCCAGCAAGTGGAATCGTTATTTGGCAAAGGTTCACCATTTTGAATTGCATCTTGAATCAAAGAAATATTCTGTCTTGAAATTGTTCTAGTTTCTGTTATTCCATCGGAACAAGCCACTTGTTCAGGATTTCTTCCGCCTTGCCAAGCTCCATCTTCAATTCCCTCTGTTATTGCTAAAGCAAAAGCTTGGGTCTTCCATTCAGTTAAACTAGAATTTGCAAAAGCAACCATATCTACAATAGTACCACCAGAACGATTTCTTAAAAGAATTACATCAGAATCTCCAAGACGTGCCTTTTCCCCTGGAACCCAAAGGTCGCGAACATCTTTGCAAGAATCCGGTGCAGTTGAAACATTTAAATCCTCACCTGTTTCATTAACACAACCTGCTGCCTGTTCTTCGTAGGTTCTAAAATGTACAACAATGTACTCACCAGCATTTACTTCTGCAGCAGGAAGAACATATTCCCCTAAGGAATCATCATTGGCACTGTACAAAGTTACACCTGCAATGTTACCAGATGTCAAAGCATAAAGTTCAACAAATTCAACTTTAGGTTTTGTATTTTTTGTACGAACTTCGCTTAAAATCAAAGTGGGAACATTTTCGTTATAACCATAAAAAGGAACATAAAACGATAAACTATTCCCTACCGAATCCGTTGCAATCCCTGATAATCCATAACCTTCTCCAGCTTGAAGAGAAACATCCTGAGCTATACTAATAAGAGCTTTTGTACCTAGAAACTCTAGACTGAGTTGATCCTCTTGGCAAAGAACAACTTCATCTTTATAAAGTTTTAGTTCATCTAAAGTCACAGCTTCTGAGAAGCAAAGTGCCAGTTGCCCTTTCCCATCTTGAATTAATTCAGTAAGAACTGGAACAGTTACATCCCCATCTAAAGATTGAACCCCTTCAACTGTAATTTGGCATGATACTAAAGACAAGATAAGGCAGAAAATTAAAACAGGACAAATAATTGCAAAAAAAATAGACAAAAACAATTTTAAATCATTTGATACTTTTATCATATAAAACCTCCTTTTTTTATATTTATAGTTTTATTTACAAAAAAAAATCCTTTTATTTTGAATAATTGTTTTTTTTTTACATTTTTTTTGATAATCTATTTTCAATAAAATTTAACTTAAAGAGGTTTTTATGGAATACGAAATAAAAAAACTTGTTTTGTTTCAGCCTTTATTTTTTTCTGTACAAAGCACAAACTCCCAAGAAAAAATGACAATATATACATCAAAAGCAACAAAAAAAAATATCGCACCTCAACTAGAAGAATATTTAACCAACCCGATTTTTTGTGGTGGAGCATCCGAGAAAAAGGATAAGGAAATTCCCAAAGGAATCTATCTTTTTCTTCAAGGAAATTTTTCTACTACTCAACAATTAAACAATGCAGCCGAAGCTTTATGGCTTGAAATGTTATGGCAAGAGCTGGACCCCCTAGATGACAAAATTTACATAAGAGAATTAGTTCATGGAAATGAAAAACTTATCCAACTTTTTAGAGCTATTAAATGTGAACAAGAAGATACCCTTTAATTTTTTTGAAAAAATTTTCTATAAATTGAGATTTTATAGTTACTAATATATAAATAATTTGTTATTTTAATACAGGAGGAAGTTTTCATGAAGAAATTATTCATTTTTATTTTTTGCATTTTTTTAACATCATGCACATTAGTACAAACAGAAAAAAACTATGGTGAATTGATTGTTTCAAATTATTCAGAAGACGAATCTTTAGTAATTACAAATATCTATCTAAAGCAAAAAGATACCCAAGGATATATTTTGCATTTTATAGGTGAAATAAAAAATGGATATAGCCAAATTCTAGAAGTAGATCCTGATAAATATTCTGTACGAATTGACGTTGAACAAACCAAACCTGATTTAGATACTGAAGTTAAATCCTATGAAACAGGATACAATATTTATAAATTAATAGATTTAAATCAAACTGTAGAAGTAATTTTTGACGGAGATGGAATTTATTTTTCCGAAGAAATACAATAGTAATGAAATTTTCTATTGGTCTTAGAGAACCGCCTCCTGCTATATCAGCTAATTCATTTAACCGTACCCAACACCACCCTTCAGGCAGTTCAAAGGGGATCTCATCTCCAATATCTTTAAGTAACTACTTTAAATAAACCTCACAAAAACATGGGTGTTTTTTTTAGTATTTATAGCGAAAAAGCGACTCTATGGTGGTGGGTTGGGCTGCAAGATATTTTAGGTATTGAATTTGGAAAAATTATTCCAGTACCTGTGAATGATTTAAAATATGGTTGGGTTGCTGCTGATAAATTGGTTAAAATGAGCCAAAATGTTAATGGCATTGAAATTCATTATATTTACAGTTCAGTACTAAATGCTTTTACAGATTTTAAATTTAAATAAAGATTATTTATCATGGATCAAATTTTTTTACAAATAAATTAAATAATTTGTAGAAAAAGTTTTTTTATAGAATTTAGAAAAAAAACTGTCTTTTTTTTTAATGTTGTGTTATAATAGATTCATAATTACAGGAGGCTTCTATGAAGAAATTTATTACAATTTTGTTAGTTTTGGGCTTAGCAGTAACTACTGTTTTTGCAGCAGACACAGAATTCCCTACTGGAAAATGGCTTGATTCAAATTGGGATGGTATCTGGGAATTTGGAATCGACAAAACAATTAAATTGTGGAAAACAGACGGAGAATTGGTTTATAACTTTACACAAGACAAAATCACTGATTACAAAGTCTCAGCTGATCCTACTAAAGGTGTAATTCTTTCATTCTCATGTGCAGAAACAGAACGCAGTTACCAGTTTATTAAACCTTTAACATTAAGTACTGATCTTGAACTTATCGTTAACCCTGACTGGACAACAGAAGATTATGAAACAACTATTAAGTTTCAATTAGGTTCTTCTGCAAGTGGAGAAACTGCTGACTTGGAAATCTAATTTCCTAAACCTAAATATTTTTATTTTACAAAAAGCTGTCTTAGAGGTTCTTGCAACTTCATAAAAGGCAGCTTTTTTATTAAATCAATCTTTTTCTCTAATTCCCTTTCGAATCATTAAAACTATAAACGCATTTAAACAGGTTTTGACAAAAAAAGAACCCTCTGTTACATTGTATATATGAAACAGACATCTCCATACCAAGTTATTTACAATGATGATGAAATTGTTGTTTTAAACAAAAAATCAGGACTTCTTGTTGCCGCAGATAGATATGATCAATTTGCTCCTAGACTAGATGTAGAAGCAAAAAAAGAATTTGGAGATTTATTAGCAATACATCGAATCGACAAAGATACATCTGGATTAGTAATTTATGCTCGTACAGCGGAAGCTCACAAGAATCTGTCTTTACAATTTCAAAACAGACAAGTTACAAAAATTTATCACGCTTTAGTTCATGGTCGCCCAAATTGGCAAAATCTTCGAGTAGATTTAAAATTATTACCCGACGGAGATTCTTTACACAGAACAGTTGTACATCGTAAACAAGGTAAATTCTCTGTTACAGATTTTACATTGCTAGGCATATGTCCTCCATATTCTTGGATAGAAGCTAGACCACTTACAGGACGAACTCACCAAATCAGAGCTCATCTAAATGCTAAAAATTTAAATATTGTCTGCGACCCATTATATGGTGGGAATCGACATCCTGTTCTTTTATCTGAAATAAAAAGGTCTTGGAGAGGCGATCCCTTTGAAGAACGTCCCCTACTGAATCGACTAGCACTTCATGCCTATAGTTTGACAATTCAACACCCAAAAACTCAAGAAAAAAAAACTTTTATTGCGCCCTACCCTAAAGATCTAGAGGCTTTACGAAAACAGCTAGCAAAGATATATAATGTAGACCCCTTATCTGCAAAAGAGGTTTTTGTTGAAGAATAAATATATTTCGGTTTGCTTAGCAATTATTATTTCAACCTTTCCGACCTTTGCAAAAGACATTGAATTAAAATTTTCTTTGACACCTAACATGGGCTTAAAATTTGGCTCCGTAGGTGAATATGTTTTCTGTCAAGATTCTACAGAACAAGGCATGGATTTTTCTCATGTTCCAGATGGTTATAAACAAATTAGTTACCTTGCATGGGATGTCCAACCTTTGTGTACCATAGGTTTGAACACTTCCTTAAACATCAATGATTTTTACCTAGGAATTGAATTTGCCACAGGATTTCATTCTGAAAGTGGCAAAATGGAAGATTTTGACTGGCTAGGCCCAAAGGGTGTTCTAACACGATATTCCTGTCATAACAATAAAATAACAAATTATTTTTTTAGCAAATTCTTTTTTGGTTGGAATTCATTTGTAGAAGAAAAAAAAATTTTTTGGACAACAACTTTAGGAATAGAATTTGAACAGCTTGGTTTTATTTCTACTGATGGTTTTAAACAATATGTACCAAATGACAACAAAGAATGGACTAGCGATATAGAAAAAGTTTCTATGCAAGGAGATATTATTTCTTATAGCCAAAATTCTTTACTGCTAAATTTTTCTAACAAAGTTTCTTGGCTCATTATGCCAAAATTCATCCTTTGTTTTACTTTTGACATTAAGCCAATTTTAATTTACGAAGGTCACGATACTCATTTCAAACGAAACTTGGACTTTTTCGATTCAAATATGAATGGAACAATTCCTCTAGGGTTAGCCATAGGAACAGAATATCAACTAACAAATTTAACTTGGTTTTATTTTGAAATTGGTGGCGATTGGATACCTGTTAGTAACGGAGAAGTATATACAAAGGATAGTTCAGAAGAATATTTTTATCCTGATCCCTTTTCTTCTAGCGGAGGTTCTAAGTGGCTCGCTGGAATAAAAGCAGGAATCAGAATAAATATTTAGTAATAAAAATACATCTTAACTAAAAAAGTTTTCTAGCTTCAAGATAAAATCGCTTTTCGCTTGCCTCTCCCATAGAAAAACTTTTTCGTGGTAATGCTCCAGAAGTTGCTATTGTTGCAAAAAAATTGTCTTTTTCAACTGGTGGTAACAAAATTGCTACAGTATTATCTCTTTCACCTAATCGAAATACTTCTTCTGCTCCATGAATATAATCTATTTCTGAATTGGCATAATTTACATAAGCAGCATTCATATCCGTTGCCTTTGTAAATACATCTAAAACAGGTTGTAAACGGCTAACAGCTAATTCTTTTATCGAAGTTCGCAAACAACAATATCTTATATCCCCACTTATGGTCTTGTAAACAAAACCAAAATCAGTGGTAGAATTAGAAACTATATTTTCCAACCGTTCTTTTGAATCACAAAGTTCTAAAGTACCACCTAATTGTTCTTTGCAATATTCAACAAGTCTTTCTGGATCCACATTGAACAATACTCTGTGGATTGGCTCAAAAGTAAGACCTGAATCATAAATATTTACAATTTCCACAAGGGCATATCTAAGAGGAGAAGCATTTATTGATTCTGCAGAAAGGCCTGCTTTAATTTGGCTTTCTTTATATTCATTCCAAACAGCCTTTGCAGTTGCCAAAGAATGATTTCCGTCCCCTACAGCAAATAAAAATACACTTCCGTCAGGAGCAATATTTTCTTTTTTTAATTCCACAAGTCCATCGTAAAGAGGTTTTAAATCCTCACCTTGTATAATTGAACCTGTAACATATCCAGAACCTAACATAAGTTCTCCATCATAAACCTTAGTTAAATTCTTTGCCTTACTAGCAGCTTCAACAAGAAGACCTTTTTTATCGTTTACCAACAGCATAATATGTGGAAGTTCCAAGGGAGCACCTCGACGGATTTCCATACGAGGTGGAATTCTTTCTGGAATTGTAGCTTCTGTGGCTCTAATTAATGGACTTGATCCAGGATTCCAATCATAAGATTCTAAGTCAACTGCGACAATAAGACCTTTGCGAGTTCTACCATAGGCAGTAGATCTTTCTAGATACAAAAATCCTAATTTTGGTTCATCAAAAACCTTTGTTTCTAAATACTCTTTCATTGTGGAACGAATTTTACTTATTCGTTCTTGCTTATCTGAATCATTCAAGAACACTTCTGGAAGAATCAAATTTAATGAAGATGGATTTCCATTTGTTGCATTTTTTACACTTTCCCAATATTCTCTGTCTTGAGTATATTGATCACAGGCAATAACTGCCCATTCATTCATAGGAATATTTTTTGTAGGTAACAATATTTCTGGTATTTTTAAACCAAATTCTTCAAAGTCTAACATAATCATAGTATATAAAAAAAAAAGTTTTTATTCTATATGTTGAAAAATGATTAAATTGGCTGTATTATAAAAAAGGGAAACATGGTAGGACTTAACATAGAAATAGCTCAGCATCAAAGCCAACAGATGCAACTTTCTCCACAAATATTACAATCTCTTTCTCTTCTTTCTATGGATTCTCAGGAATTAAGTACCCAGATATACGAAGAAAGTCAAAAAAATCCTGCTATAGAAATTATTTCAGATTCAAAACCAAGTATAAAACCTGTTTCGGCAAAAAAGTCCTTTAACGAAAACCTACCCCAAAAGATTCCAACTTCCACAGGAATATTGGAAAGTGACAACTTTCAATCTTTTTTAGAAAACAGACCAGCCTTTGGAAAATCATTACAAGAACATCTTTTAGATCAGTTTCGTCTTGTTGCAGAAACCCCTGGGATTTTGGAATTAGGAAAAAAAATTATTTCAAATCTTGATGCAAGAGGCTTTAATCAAGAAATACCGGAAAAATTATTAAACCCTGCTTGCAAAGAAGAAACTCCAGAACTATTAGAAAAATGTCTTAAAATAATTCAACATTTAGAACCTGTAGGATGTGCAGTTTCTGGTCCAGAAGAATCTTTATTAATTCAAGCAAAATCTTTTCCAAATCCCCCAAGTCTAGCCCTTTTTATTTTAAAAGGAAAACTGAATCTATTAGAAAAACCACGAATTAATCTTGTTACAAAAAAACTTGTAGAATTAACAGAAAAAACAAAAGAAGAACCTCCTGTTCCCATAACCGAAAAAAATGTTTCTGATGCCTTAGATTTTATTAAAACCTTAGATCCAAATCCAGCAAGGCAATTCAGTTTAAAAGAAACACAGTATATTTCACCAGATGTTTACATAAAAAAGATTCAAAATGAAGAAGAAAATGGATTTCAATTACAAGTAGAGCTAGTTCGCTACGACATACCTGAAATTGCACTTTCACCAATATACAAAGAATTAGCTACTTCCTTGGATTCTTCTTCGCCAAGGGAAAAAAAAGATTTAAAATATATTAAAGAAGCAGTAAAGGATGCTGAATGGTTTATAAACGCCATTCGATACAGAGAATCCAGTATTTTTAAAGTAGCTCTTGCAATTTCAGATTTACAACATAATTTTTTTCTAAAAGGGCCTCTTTATCTTAAACCCATTAGGATGAAAGATGTGGCAGAAAAGATTGGAATTCACGAGGCTACAGTTTCTCGAATTTCAAACGGTAAATATATTCAATGTGATTGGGGTTTATTTGAAATCAAATATTTCTTTTCTGCAAAGGTAACAAGTTCCACAGTAACTTCAAGTGAACAAAATATATCAGATTCAAATAATTCAGTTTCAAGAGAAAGTGTAAAACTTGTTCTTAAAGATATAATTCTAAAACATAAAGAAGATAATCCAGACGCAAAGCCTCTTTCAGACCAAAAACTTGCAGAAAAGCTTAAAGAAAAAGGTATTCAGGTGGCAAGGCGAACTGTGGCAAAATACCGAACCGAATTAGAAATTAATTCTTCTTTTGATAGAAAATAATTAAGGGAAAACTATGAATATAAAACACATTCTTTTTGATTTAGATAACACTCTTTATCCTTCTTCTCAAGCTATAGATCAGGGCATAACTTTTAGAATGCTTTCTTTTACTGCAAATTTTTTGGGAATCACCTATCAACAAGCAGTCGAACTAAGACGTAATAGACTACCATTATATGGAACAACATTGGAATGGCTACAAAAAGAACATGGCTTACAAGATATAAACCAATACTTTGAAGCTGTTCATCCACCAGAAGAAATTAACGAATTAGAAAAAGACTCAAATTTGCGACAACTTTTAATTTCTTTAAATTTACCCATGACAATTTTGACAAATGCCCCTATGCGTCATGCAAAAAGAGTTTTAGATTTTTTTGAAATAACAGATTTATTCATGGGAATTCATGATATTGAATCAAACAATTTTAAAGGAAAGCCTTATGCTTCTTCCTATAAAAAAGCAGTCGAAGAATCTGGATTTACAATTCAAGATACTATTTTTTTCGATGACCATAAAAAATACACTGATGGTTTTAGACGTATAGGTGGGAATGCCATTTTAGTTTGTCAAAAAAACAATTCTAAAAAGCCTACTCATCCCTTGGATACAGATGATTCCTTTTCGGACACAATAAAAATTTCTTCTGTATACGAAATTCCAGATTTATTAAAACGGTGTTGACACTTGTCAAGCCATTGTTTATTATGCAAAATATCAATTAATTAGCTAATATTTCACTTAGCACATAAATTGTTGATTGCAAAATTTTACTGTTTCTTAAAATAGTGTGTAAAATTTAAAATAGGAGCCATATATGAATAATGCCCCAAAGAAAATTACAATACTTGATTCCACTTTGCGTGACGGAGCCCAAGGAGAAGGAATTAGTTTTTCAGTTCAAGATAAAATCAATATTGTAAAAATTCTTGATGATTTAGGTGTTTCATATATTGAAGCTGGAAACCCAGGTTCTAATCCAAAAGATTTAGAGTTTTTTCAAAAAATAAAGAAAATTCAACTTAACAATGCAAAAATTGCAGCTTTTGGAGCTACTCGTCGCAAAGGAATTACTTGCAAAGAAGATACCCAAATTCAAAGTCTTATTTCTGCAGATACAGAAATCGTAGTAATCTTTGGTAAATCTTGGGATTTTCAAGTAACAGAAATTCTTCAAACTACACTAGAAGAAAACCTTGCAATGATTTCTGATACAGTTTCCTATCTAAAAGCAGCTAATCGTAGAGTTATTTACGATGCAGAGCATTTTTTTGATGCATGGAAAAGTAACAAGGATTACACCTTAAAAACCATAGAAGCTGCTGTTTCTGCCGGAGCAGAAGTTGTGGCTCTTTGCGACACAAAAGGTGGTTCCTTACCTTTAGAAGTTTACGAAATTACAAAAGAAGTAACCGAAAAATTTGCAGGTAAAACTGAAATCGGTATTCACTGCCACAATGATATGGGCTTAGCTGTTGCCACCTCTTTAATGTCTGTAGAAGGAGGAGCAACTCATATTCAAGGAACTTTGGTAGGTTTTGGAGAAAGAACAGGAAATGCAAATCTTTCCACAATAATTGCAAACTTAGAACTAAAAATGCAGATACCTTGCCTTCCTGAAGATAAATTATCTTTGCTAACTCTAGCAGCAAGGCAAGTTGCAGAAATTGCTAATGTAAACTTAGATCAGGGAATGCCCTATGTGGGAGGAAATGCCTTTGCTCATAAAGCAGGAATGCATATTGATGCAGTAAACAAAAATCCCACTGCCTATGAGCATATTTCACCAGAGCAGGTTGGCAACGACCGTGTCTTTTTAATGAGTGAAGTTGCAGGACGTTCAACAATAATAAAAAAGATAAATCGATTTGACCCCACAATTACAAAAGATAACCCTGTAGTAAACGAAATTATAAAAAAAATGAAGGAAATGGAACATGCAGGTTATCAATTTGAAGGGGCAGATGGAAGTTTTGAACTTTTAATCAGAAAAAACCTAGGAAAATACAAGCCTTTCTTTAAATTGCATTATTACAAAACCATTGGTGAAAAACCACCCTTAGATGAAACCTTATGTTCCTTTGCTCAGCTTAAAATCGAAGTGGATGAACAAATAGAAATTACAGCAGGGGAAGGCGATGGTCCTGTTCACGCTTTGGATAAGGCGCTTAGAAAGGCACTTGAAAGATTCTATCCAGCAGTTTCACAAATTAGACTAACTGACTATAAGGTACGTGTTCTTGATTCTAAGTCAACTACTGCTTCAAAGGTTCGTGTTCTTATCGAAAGTTCAGATGGTATAAATTCTTGGACAACTGTGGGAGTTTCAGCTGACATTTTGGAAGCATCTTGGCTTGCTCTTGTGGATTCTTTTGAGTACAAATTAATCCGAGATATAGAGCGACAATTTAAAGCATACCTATAAAATATGCTACAAATTTTTTGACATAATTGTATGTTTAATAAAATTATGTACATTTGTGCCAAAAAAACTTCTCTGTTTGTTTAACCTAAATTTATTTTCCCCTTTACCTATGTATTTTTTTTTGTTACAATTAAAATATGAAACATACTGCAGAATTAATAGTCCGTTCATATGAATGTGATTCCTATGGACACGTAAACAACGCTGTATATTTAAATTATCTGGAATACGGCAGGATGGAATTCCTTCATGCTATAAATTTCGACTTTAAGGGAATTACAAATGCCGGATATTATCTATATGTAACCCATGTAGACATATATTACAAGGCATCTGCTTTTCTAGATGACAAACTTTTTATTGAAGTATATCCTACAAAGTTAAAAGCAGTTTCAGGTGTTTTTCATCAAGTAATAAAAAAAGCAGATGGCACAATTTGTGCAGAAGCTGATGTTACTTGGGCTTGTGTAACAAAAGAAGGTAAACCAACAAAGATGCCTCAGGAATTTATGGTTCCAGAACTTATTCCTGATTCCAATGAAGGATAAATCAAAGACCTTGAAATATTATATTTCAAAGTTTTTGTAGGAGAAGTATGAAATTTCTAGAAGAACTTTCAAAAATAATTAGTATTATCAGTATTTGTGTCGTTGCCTATGGAACAATAGTTGCAGCATGTGCCTTTATTAAAGCTGAATTACTCAGATTTTGGGGAAAATTTAATATTCAGCGACTAAGGCTTCTACGAGCTGATTTGGGAACCTATCTACTTTTGGGATTAGAACTTCTTATTGCTGCTGATATACTAAAAACTGTTATAGAACCAAGTTTGCATGAATTAGGAATTCTAGCTGGCATAGTTTTACTTCGTACAGTTCTTTCATTTTTCTTAAATAAAGAAATAATTGAAATAGATCACGAAAGGCATCAACATCCAGAAGCATTTTCTAATATTTAAAACTCAATTCTTTTTTACTACAGATAAAAAAAATTACTGTAAAACAAATCTATAACCTAACCCATATACTGTTTCTATACAGTCTTGGGTTTCAGAACATAGTGAAAGTTTTTTTCGTAATCTTTTTATGTGACAGTCTATGGCTCTATCGTTTAAATAAGTTTCTTCTGGGTAGCTAGCTTGAATCAAATATTCCCTTGAAAGAACTTCTCCTAAGTGTAAAATAAATGCTTGTAAAATACGAAATTCTGTAACCGTAAGAATTAAGGGTTGCCCATTTAATGTTGCAGTATAACTTAATTCATTAAGGGTAATAGGACCTGTTTTTTTTGTTGCATTTGAATTTGCACTTTGGGAAGGAACAGAACGACGAAATATAACATGAATTCTGGCCACTAATTCACGAATAGAAAAAGGCTTGCACAAATAATCATCTGCACCAAGTTCAAGCCCTAGGACTTTGTCAAATTCTTCATCCTTGCTAGTTAAAAACATTACCGGAGTTGTTATTCCTTTTTCTCTCAGTTGCCTAAGTAATGTAATTCCATCCATCACAGGCATCATTATATCCAGAATAAATAAATCCGGAAGCATATCCTTTTCCAAAGAATCCAAAACAACCTGTCCGTTAGAAAATTCCACCGTATCAAAGCCTTCTTGCTTTAATGCGGTTTTAATTGCTAAGCGGACATTTTTTTCATCATCAACTAGGGCTATTTTCATCATCTTATTAAACCAAATTTATTCTTAGGTTGCAATACCTTTTAGAATTCACCCTTACAAGTGATATTTTCTTTAGATGAATCATCTTGATTTTTGTCTTTTCTTTGAAAAATAACTAAATTATTCCAGTCAACCTTTCTTGTAATAAACATAACACAAGCTAATATTGTAAAGACAAATAATGAACCAATCAGTAAGGCATAATCTTCAGATTGTAGAGAAAAATACAAATATATATACATTAATGCAAAAACACCCAACATGGAAAATCCAACAAAAACTCGGTTAGTTACAGACGCCACATAGAACGAAACCAATATTCCACTTGCCAAAGAAGAAATAACATATGCCAATGTAAAATTAATATGTTCAGAAAAAGATAAAAGTAGCAAAAAGAAAATTACACTGGCTGCACCACTCAACAAATAATGCAAAGGATGAAAATTGATTTTCATAAATACATCAAATAAAAACAATACAATAAAAGGTACTATAATAAATAAAAAACCATAACTAATTGCTCTATGAACCATTTTATAAATATCTACAGTTTGAACCAAATCAAATCCCACATAATTTTTTCCTTCTGGGGAACAAAATGGCAAATTCCAAGAGGCAGAAAAACCTTGATCTGTAATATCATATACATCTGGAAGATAATCATAATTGCTAAAACCTGGACTTATCCAATCAGATTCAACTGAAACTTTGCTTTCAGAACTTGTTAGCATTACTTTAAATGCTTCTGCACCTCGTATTTCCAAGATTGTATCAAGGGTGTTTTTACCTTCATAACAGTGAAAAGTTGAAGACAAAATATTATAATAGTATGAATCAGAAACAAGATATGACACTTCCTGCTTTGAATTATTCACCAGAAAAACAGGCTTACTAACAAGAGATTTTTCGCTTAACACTATTTCCATAGTAGCTTTTTCTGGAAAATACTTGTATCCATCTTCGTTTTTAGGAATAGAAATATCAAAAACACAATTTATATCCACTGTACCATTAAAAACTGGTGAAGAATAAATTCCTAGAGTACGCATTTGTGTATTTATTTTAGTTTTATAATCTATTGACAAAGCAGGGATTTTTTTTACTGAATTCTCCACACATTCAACTTCTTTGCCATCAGTACTTACTACAGAATAAGTATGGGTATATGGAATTGCAACATATATTTCACCAAGTGAAAAACTTCCTCCTGCAGCTTGAGATATTTGAGCAACAGCTTTTTGTTTTTCATATTCTCTGTCATTAAGTTTTCCACCAATAAGTAAATTAGCAATTAACAAAACACCAATTACTAAACCAATAAAAATAAGTTTTCCTGTAGTTCTTGAATTTTTTTTCATGTTAGTCTCCTTAAAATTAGTTTGAACTAATAAAAGTTTAACTAACAAATGTGGCAAAAATATGTCAAAAACCAGTCTTTTATTTGTTATTTTCTATAGGAATTATTACAGAAAAACTAGCACCACCGAGACTTGCACTTTGTGCTACAGAAATTTCTCCTTCTAGTGAATCGACTATTGCTTTTACAATAGAAAGCCCCAATCCCATATGCCCCTTATCCTGAACCGAATCATTTTGAAAACTAGGACGCTCAGAATAAAATCGGTGAAATATTTTTTCTTTAGCTTCATCTCTAATTCCAGGGCCATCATCTTCTACCACAATAGCAAGTTTTTTGACATTATTTTTTTGTTCTGTAAAAGAAATAATCTTTGTGGACACTAATATTTTTTTTCCAAAACTTACAGCATTGTTGATTAAATTGTCGCAAATTCTGTAAAGATAATTTTCTGGAATAGCAAGCATTACTTCTTGATTATATAAAGAAGTCTTAATTTCTACATTTTCATGTTTCTTTTGCAAATGAGATACAAGATTTGAAATATAAAGATTTACTGGTAGCTCCTTTGTTTCTTCTTCCATTAAATCTTGTCCTGAATCAATCCTAGAAATATTTTTTACTTCGGTAATTAAATTTTGTAATTGCTCAACTTCTTCAACAATAGCTAGAGAAAGCTCTTTTCTGTCTATGTTAGAAAGTTCTGAAGTTCCTAAAAGTTCCGCAGATGAACGAATAGCAGTTAGTGGATTTTTAAATTCGTGAGAAATATCTGCAGCAAAAGCTTGACTAAAATTAATCCTTTTATTTAATCGTTCAATCAATGAGCTAAAAGATCGACTTAATTCACCTATTTCATCTTTGCGTTTTTTTCCTATAAAACTAGTAAAAAGTATTCTGCCTTTTTTGTCAGCGCAGTCACAAGTTTGTTTTGAAAGCTTTTTTAATGGTAAACTAATTCTTAATGTTAAAAATAAAGCTATTAAAGCCACCACAATCAGCGACCGTAAAAATATTTTTGCCAAATCTAATCGTAAATCATAAAGATTTTGTAAAATTCGATAAGTGGAACGATTCACTAAAACTATGCCAACAACATCTTTTTTTTCACTAAAAATTGGAAGAGCAGAATACAAGGTTACACTTACTTGATTTCCAGAAGAAATACGAGTAGTAGCGCCATAATTTCCTTGCAAAGCTGTTAATATTTCTTCTCCATCATAAATATCTTTTTGGCTATAATAATCTGCGGTATCATATAAATCACTAACTGGGGGACGAAATAATTTTCGATACGCTCTTATGGGAAAAGAAAAGATTTTATACAAAAAAGATTGATCTGAAGATAAATTTGCTTCTTCTGTATTTTTACCCCCAGTTGATTCCTTAGAATAAGAAAATGATTCTTGACTAATAGATTTTTTTCCGTCTAAAGCTGAATTTTCCTGTAGTGTAGGTTCCAATGTTGCAGAGTCAGCTAAAAGTTTACCATTTTTATCAAGTACACGTATTCGGCTATCAAAGTGACCCTCCATGTTTTCCAGAAGCAGAGTGGCATCTTTTTTAGAAAGTTCTCCTGATTGCAAAGTAGCAAACCCTTCTAAGGCAGCAGCCACAAGACGACCTTGCTGTACATTTGAATTTTCTAACATGGTAAGTAATTGGCTTTCGTAGGTTTTAAGTGCCATCATAATTGCAACAGGAACAAAAGCAACAACAACTAAAAAAATTGATATTTGGATACTTATGGAAATCCGAAAAACTTTCTTTTCTTTTTGCTTCATAATTATGTCTCGATAAATAAATTTATCTTATGGCATAGTGGCTGTCAATCCCTTTGTTATGATTTAAGAATTTTACAATAAAAAAAGTCCTTGGCATATAAAACCAAGGACTTTGCTTTGGCATTTTTTTAGAAAATGAAACTAATATTTGTAGTTACAAATTACTGGAAGCTCGTCTAAATCTTTTTCTGCCCAATAACAAGCTGTTGCTTTCAATTTTTGCCATTCCTCTTTTGTGCCACAAAAGTTTATAACCGGATTATCAGGATAAAGTGA
>JAGAOP010000031.1 GCA_017623685.1 Spirochaetaceae bacterium | reverse complement strand
TGTAGTTCAGGGGTAGAGCACCAGATTGTGGATCTGGTTGTCGTGGGTTCGAAACCCACCAGGCACCCCTAGCAGGTAAAAATGCATGGCACGCGTTCGTAGCTCAGCTGGATAGAGCAACGGACTTCGAATCCGTAGGTCGCACGTTCGAACCGTGTCGGACGCAAACCTGTACTTCGGGCCATTAGCTCAGTTGGTAGAGCAACAGACTCTTAATCTGTGGGTCGTAGGTTCGAACCCTACATGGCTCAAAAGAGGCTGTCTTAGAAGTTTTCTAAACTTCATAAAAGACAGCCCTTTTTTTTATAGTAATTTATTTGTTTTTGTTTTATACTTTTCATATGAAAAGAAAGTTTTCATTTAGAACTTTAGCACAAGAATTTTTTTTTACCTTTAATTTTTTTAATCAAAATAATTTAATGACCCATGCATCAGCTTGTGCCTTAGGTTTTCTTTTTTCTATTTTTCCTGTAATAATAATTTCAGCTTTAATTTTGATTCGTGTCCTTCATGCCTCACCTGAAATTCTTGAAAAAATATTTACCTTACCTTTTTTTTCTTTTTCTTCTCAAATACCAGATATTACCTCCATAGTAAATTCTTTTTTACAAATTCAAGGAGGCTTTTTATTTGAAATAGTTCTTGTACTTTTTTTACTTTGGATGGCAAGATATTTTTCAAATTCAGTGATCAAAGGAATTCAACACATATTTCATACTCATTCAAAAAGAAGACCGATTATTTGGAATTTGATAGTTATCGGATTAGAAGTAATAATGGTAATAGTTGTAGCCTTGCTGGTTTTTCTTTTTGTTGCAGCAGAATCTCTGTGGAAAACTTCTTTTATTCAATCCCTAATTCCTGAATTTATGAAAATCTTTTTAGAATACATATTAAAATTTTCACCTTTAATTTTATTATTCATATTTACACTTTCAATTTTTTTAATTGCCAAAGATTCAAAAACTTCAAAAAGGTTGTGTTTTTTATATGCTCTACTTTGTACCTTTTCTTTCGCAGTATTAATGATGATTTTTTCTTCATTCGCAGATATAAATCGCTACAACCTAATTTATGGAATTTTTAGCAATGTAATCATCCTTTTATTAGAAGTGATAACCTTTTTTGTTTTGTTCTTTTTTTCGGCTCAAGCTATTTTTGTTCATCAATTTTTTGACCAACTTTTACTTGCAGAGATTTATTTACTTCCCGAAAAGGAATCTACAAAAATAAGCGATACAATTCGGCGCAGTATGTTTATTAAACCTAAATATTTTATGAAAAATAACACAACTCAAAGTTTTTTTCCTAAAGGAAGTACAATTTTTTCTGAAGGAGAAGAAAGTACCGAGGTTTACTACGTTGTATATGGTTCAGTACAACTTAATAGACTAAACAACGTGACAATTTGTGAACAAGGTTCTTTTTTTGGAGAAATGTCTTTAGTTTTAGGGAAACCTAGAGACGCTACAGCTTTTGCCAATTCAGATACTAAATTAGTAAAAATTAAGGGTGAAACCTTTACATCAATGCTAGAAAAAAATCCTAGAGCAGCAAAAAAGGTTATTTCTCAAATTTCTTCTTATTTTGCAACTTCAAATAATTCTTTATAAAATCCTTAACCAACTTAAACTAATTAAAGATTATTTTAAATTATCTAATTCTCTTTGCCACATGGCACAAGAAGCATCACTAGGCATTTTCCAGTCTCCTCTTGGAGAAAGACTAATACTGCCAACCTTTCCACCGTCTGGCATACAAGATCGTTTAAATTGCTGAGAAAAGAATCTAAAATAAAACTTTTTCAGCCATTTTAGAATTACTTCCTCTGAATATTCCCCAATAAAGACTTGTTTTGCTAAAAAATAAACCTTTGCAGGTGAAAAACCGAATCGTAATGTATTATACAAAAAGAAGTCGTGTAATTCATAAGGGCCTACAAGCTCTTCCGTTTTTTGAGAAATATTTCCCTGAGTAGGTGGCAAAAGCTCTGGACTTACAGGAGTTGCAAGTATACTTTCTAAAACTTCGGAAAGTTCCATTCCTTGTTTTTTCGATTCTTCACTGTACCAAGACACAATATGTCGAACCAAAGTTTTTGGAACAGATGCATTTACTCCGTACATGGACATATGATCTCCGTTATAAGTTGCCCAGCCTAAAGCTAATTCAGAAAGATCTCCTGTTCCAATTACAAGCCCTCCTGTTTTGTTTGCTAAATCCATAAGAATTTGAGTTCTCTCTCTAGCTTGGCTATTTTCGTATGTTACATCTTGAATTGATTCATCATGTCCTATATCTAAAAAATGCTGATTAATAGCTTTTTGAATTGGAATTTCTAAAAAATTAGTTCCTAAAATATTTGCCATTTTTATAGCATTATTTTTTGTTCTGTTAGTGGTACCAAAACAGGGCATTGTTACAGCAGTTATTCCCTTTACAGAAAGAGAGCAAACCTTAAATGCCGCTTCTGTAACCAACAAAGCCAAAGCAGAATCTAAACCACCTGATAATCCAATTACTGCTGATTTTATTCCTGTATGGCGAAGTCTTTTTGCAAGACCTTGAACCTGTAATTGAAATACTTCTTGGCAACGTTGACTTCTTTTTTGGGGATCAGTTGGAACAAAAGGATTCATTTGAATATTTCGCCACAAAAGTTTTTCCTCTGCTGAATTTTCTTTTTCTAAAAGGTTAATTTCTATGAATCTAAAGTTTTCTGTAGCATCAAAGTTAGAAGCAAAGGTTTCGCACCTTCTTCGTTCGTGAATTAATAAATCTAAATCTATTTCTGCACAAGTTAAGCCTTCTTCAAAAAGCTTTGACTGATTTAATACCTTTCCATTTTCTGCCACCAAACAATGGCCCGAAAAAACAAAATCAGTGGTAGATTCACCTTTTCCAGCTTCTGCATACAAATATGCACAAATCAATTTTGCAGATTGGCAAGAAACAAATAAATCCCGTCGCTGAGCTTTTCCCACAACTTCGTTGTTTGCAGAAAGATTGGCAATTATGTTAGCTCCTGCTTGAGCATATTTCACAGAAGGAGAAGAGGGAACCCACAAATCTTCAGAAATTTCAGCTGAAATTGTAAAATTCGGATTAGTTTTATCTTGCAAAATTATGTCAGTTCCAAACGGCACTTGGGAAAAATCAGAAGAAATAAAAATATTGTCCCTTTGAATATTTGTTGAACTTGAAAAATAACGGGATTCACAAAAGCCCCCGTGATTTGGAATATAGGTTTTTGGTACAACAGCCACAATTTTACCCTTTAATATAAATGTGGCACAATTATAAAGTTTATTACCTTTAGCTAAAGGAACTCCAACTGCAAACAAAATATTCAGGTTAGATGTTTCCTTGGCAAGTCTTAAAAGTTCTTTTACAGAGGCATCTAATAGGGTTTGCTGCAAAAATAAATCCCCACAAGTATATCCAGTAATTGAAAGTTCTGGGAATACCACAAATGAAATATTATTTTCTGCTGCTTTAAAAAGCAAATCAATTATTGAATCAACGTTTTTTTCGCAATTTCCAACTGTAACTTCTGGGCAACCACAGGCCACTCTTAAAAATCCATATTTCATATGTTAAGTATACAGTGTTCAAAACTTCAATACAAGTTTATTTCTAGCTAAACATAAGTATCTTTTTACCAAATACTTCAAAATTTATTATTTATGTTACAAAAAAAAATAAAACTAAAATATTTGAGCTATATCTTATTTGGAAAAATTATGTAACCTTATTTTTTTTCTGTTCAATAAGAGTATTTCTTTCCCAAAAAACTCCCTTGGAATAACCTTGAATTTCTTTATTTTTTTCTGCTAAATCCAATCTTTTTTCTGCCCATACACAATATTCTTTGTTATATTCGATGCCTAAATACCTTCTGCCTAATTTCTTTGCAACTACAGAGGTGGTTCCTGAACCTAAGAATGGGTCCACAACAATACCATCCACTGGGCAACTAGCCAAAATTAACTTTGCAATTAATTTTTCAGGTTTTTGTGTCGGGTGATCTGTATTTTCTGCCATAGACCAAAAAGGAACTGAAATATCATCCCAAAAATTTCCTGGACAAGTAAGACGGAATTCACCTTCTTCTGTTTTTTGCCAATCCTTAGGTTGCCCATCTTTACGATATGGAGCTAAAACTCTACGTTTTTGCTTTACAGAATCTAAATCAAAGTAATAATTTTCTGACATTGTACCGAACCAAATATCTTCGCAAGAATTTTTCCAATTCATTTTGGCTCCCCTACCCTTTTCTCTTTGCCAGATAATACGATTACGTAATATTGTATATTGATCCATTATGTTGAATAAGGCAGAGGTAGATTTCCAATCCCCGCAGATATAAACTGAACCTGTGGGTTTTAAAAATTTTACTACTGAAGGAAACCACTTTTCTAAATATTCTTCATATGCACCATTGGATTTACGAGAAAATTTAATTTCACCAAAGTTTTTTGATAAATTATAAGGCGGATCTATAACCAATAAATCCGCAAAGCCTTCTGGAAGTTTATTCAATATTTTGAATAAATCTCCGCAAATTGTTTTATTTAAAAACTCATCTTGGCTTAAAAATGAATTACGATTGGATAATTCTTCTGCAAAAAGAATACGGGAACTATATAAATCCATTTCTTCTTGTGTTACAACAAGTGTACGATTTTTAGGAGCTTTTTCCTTATTTTTCAGCTTATTTTTTTCCATAACATTAATTATACAACATTAAAAATGAATTTAAAAGAAAAAATTACAGCTAGTATAAAGCTTTATAGCTAAACAAGGCACCAATTGACTGAACACTAAATTCAGTGTATTTTAATTAAAAGAAGAGGGTTTTTAGTATTTTTTTCAACAAAACTTAACGGAGGTTATTATGACACTAGAAGATAAAGTAAAAGATGCACTTGAAATTATCAGACCACAATTACAAGCAGACGGCGGAGACCTTGAATATATTAAAATTGAAGATGGTAGGGTTTTCGTAAAACTAACTGGAGCTTGTGGAAATTGTCCTATGGCAACAATGACATTGAAACAGGGCGTAGAACGGTTGTTAAAAGATAAAATTCCAGAAGTAACGGAAGTTGTACAGGCTTTTTAAAAATTAATAATTCAATTATTTACTGAAATTTTTGCATCACTATTTTCAATAACAAAATAAACTAAACTCTAATATGGGGGATTAAATGAAAATCGAAAAAAATAAGATGGTTCTACTCCATTATACTCTTAAAAATTCAGAAAATGAAATTATTGATTCTTCTGAAGGAAGTGAACCTTTAGCCTATCTTCATGGTAACGGAATGTTAATTACAGGACTAGAAAAGGTTCTTGAAGGAAAAGACCAGGGAGAAAAACTTTCTGTAACCGTTGAACCAGAAGAAGCCTATGGCCTTCGATCTGAAGAACTTTTGATAGAAGTTGACCGAAAACAATTTGAAGAAGATTCTCAAATTGAAGTCGGAATGCAATTTGATGCAGGCGGTCGTATTGTTGAAGTAAAGGTCGTTAACGGAGACAAAATCACTATAGACGCAAATCATCCATTAGCCGGAGAAAAATTATTCTTTGATGTGGAAATTGTAGAAGTCCGTGACGCTACTCCAGAAGAATTATCTCCTAGTTGCGGTAGTTGCTCAGGAGGATGTGGAGACAGTTGTTCCTCTGAAGGCTGTGGCTGCGGTGGGGATTGCAGAGGTTGCTAAAAGATGAAAACTAAGATTTTTATAGACGGCAGTGAAGGAACTACAGGCTTACGAATTTTTGAACGATTTGAAGGTCGAGATGATATTGAACTCCTAACTATTTCAAAGGAATTAAGAAAAGATACAAATGAACGTAAGCGTATTATCAATCAATCTGAAATAACATTTTTATGCTTACCTGATGCTGCCGCAAAAGAATCTGTAAGTCTTATTGAAAATCCCGATGTATGCATTATCGACACATCCACCGCACACCGAACAGAACCAGGGTGGGCATATGGTTTCCCAGAGCTTTCATCTGCTCATCGAACCGCAATTTCTACAGGTAAAAGAATTGCAGTTCCAGGTTGCCATGCCACAGGTTTTATTGCCTTAGCCTACCCATTAATTTCTGGTGGATTACTAAGTGCAGATTACCCTATTTCAGCCTTTTCAATTACTGGCTACAGTGGTGGTGGAAAAAAAATGATTGAAGAATACAAGGATTCCAATAGGAATTCTCAACTTTCTTCACCCCGAGAATATGCCCTTAGCCAACAACATAAACATCTTAAAGAAATGAAAACCATCTCTGGCTTATCTAGAGAACCCCTATTTTCACCTATACTGGCGGATTATTACAGTGGTATGGTTGTTTCAATTCCTGTTTACACAGAATTTTTAAAGGGCTGCAAATCACCTCTAGACCTACGCCAGTATTTTATGGAATATTACAAAGGTCAAAAATTTCTGCAAGTTGTTTCTAATCCAGAAGAAATTCTTTACGGTGGAATGTTAGCAGGAAATACTTTAAGCGGTTGGGATGGCTTAAAAATATACGTTACTGGAAATCAAGACAGAATTCTTCTTTCTGCTCAGTTTGATAACTTAGGGAAAGGAGCTTCTGGAGCAGCAATTCAGTGTTTAAATATAATACTTGGTTGCGAAGAAACAAAAGGCTTATCTTTATAAAAAAGATTGAATAGCTAACCAAATCTTTTCGCTATTAAATTCTTTTTTTTCTTCCCCAAGAACACAAACTTTATGGGCTATTTCTTTATAAATTTTGCAGCGTTGATGATAAAACTTACTGAAAATTTGTCTAACATCAGCTTCAGTTTTAGGATTTTCAGAAGCAATATATGCTGGAAGCCCTAGCATTTTACCTTCTTCAAATACTATTTCTTTTATAATGCGATTTGCAGCAACTTCTTCTGGTGTTTGTAAAAAAAGTATTTGTCCTACATCCCGTAAAATTTTTATGGCCTTAGAATTATTGCATATTCCACCACCTGTTGCAATTACAAGATTCAACCCAGAATTAATTTTTTCTGCTAAAATCTGACAGGTATAAAGCTCATGTTTCATAAAAGTTTCTATACCCTCTTCTGAATAAATTTGCCTAGGGCTTCGGCCTGTTTCTTCTTGAATCATATCATCTGTATCAAAAAAAGCCCAACCTAACCTTTTTGCCAAAATTCTACCTTGAGTAGATTTTCCACAATGTTTTATTCCAGTAAAAATAATTCCTTTTGCCATATTTCTATTATACTTTTATCTTTTTGTAGTTGCAATAAGTGTTTTTTTTAATGTATGCTTTGACTATGAGCATTTTCTTTTTTATTTTTATATGCTTTATTCCCCTTTTGGTTTGTTGTATTCTGTTTTGTTTATTTATTCCAGGATTTAAAACTCGATACGGATTAGTAGCATCGTGCATAGGCTTAATTTCACTTATTCCAATTACACTCATTCAATTTTTTATCTTAAACCTACCAATTTTTGATAAAAATAATATTTTATCTGTTTTGGTTACAGCCATTATCTTTAATGGTTTAGTTGAAGAAAGCGTTAAAATGATTTTTTTATTGCTACTTCCTTCAAAAAAACCGACCTTTCCTGTTTTTCTTTCTATGTCCTTGCTAAGTGGTTTAGCATTAGGCTGCTTTGAAACTGTAATTTATCTTTTTGCAGGTTTTGAAACCATCTGGCAAAGATTTTTTACCGCCGTATTAATTCATACATTTTGTGCAGGTCTTTCTGGTATTTATGTTTGGCTTTTTAAAAATAAAAAAAGCAATTCAACCCCTTTTATTTTTGCAACCGTACTACATGGTTTGTATAATTTTTTTGCAGGTTTTAGTGGTGCATATAGATGGTTTTCCATACTTGCAATCCTAATGGCAATTTTAGAATGTCGCATTTGGTATACAAAGGTTAAAAATTCAGAAATATAATTTTATTACATCTTGATTTTATACTCCTACATGATATATTATATAGGGTACAGGGGTATATAATGACAAAGGAAGAAATATATGAAATCGAAGGTATGTCTTGTGCTGCTTGTAGCAGTGCAGTAGAACGAGTAACAAAAAAAATCCCTGGAGTTCAACAAAGTGAGGTAAACCTAACTACAGGGAAAATGTCAATACGCTACGATTCAGAACTTGCAAACCAAGAAATAATCATTTCAAAAGTACAAAAAGCAGGATTTGGATGCAAAGTTTATATTCCACAGGAAAAAAATAATAAAAATAATTTAGCAGAGAAAGAACTAAAAGAAAATCGAGAATCCCTTCAATTAGTTAAGGCTTGGATTTTTACAATACTATTAATGTATGTTTCAATGGGTTCAATGTTTTCCTTTCCATTACCTGCTTTTTTAAATATGAATACTTACCCCGAAAATTTTGCACTTATCCAAATACTTTTATGCATTCCTGTGTTATTTATTGGGAGAAAGATTTTTACTAATGGTTTTTCTGCACTATTCCATAAAAACCCTAATATGAATTCTCTAGTTGCTATAGGAAGTGGCTGTTCTTTTTTTTATAGTTTAGTGGTTACTTTTATGCTTTCAGATAATCCCCATCAAGTTCACAATCTTTATTATGAATCAAGCGTCATGGTTTTAACCTTCGTAATGACCGGAAAATATCTAGAAGCCAAAAGTACAAAAAAAACAAAAGGAGCTATTTCAGCTTTAATGAATCTTACACCAGAAACAGCTATCCTTGTTACAAACAACAGTCTTCAAGAAGTTCCTGTTACCACATTAAAACCAGAAGATATTTTATTAATTAAGCCAGGAACTCGTATCCCTGCTGACGGAATCGTAACAGAAGGAAATTCTGCAACAGACGAATCAATGCTCACAGGAGAAAGTATGCCTGTAGAAAAAGCAGTGGGAAATAGTGTTACTGGTGGCAGTATGAATTTAAATGGAGCTATTTACATAAAAGTAACTCACTGTGGTCAAGATAGTGTTTTAGCAAAAATTATAAAATTTATGGAAGAAGCACAGGTTAAAAAAGCTCCAATAGCAAAGTTAGCCGACAAGGTTTCTGGAATATTTGTGCCTGTTGTTATGACTATTGCAACCATAGCAAGTATTGTTTGGGCGTTTTTAGGTCAAGAACCAGCTTTTATCCTAAGGATTTTTACTTCTGTTTTAGTAATTGCTTGTCCCTGCGCTTTAGGACTTGCAACTCCAACTGCTATTATGGTAGGAACCGGATTAGGAGCTGCAAATGGCATTTTAATTAGAAACGGACAAGCTTTAGAAACAGCAGGAAAAACAACTACTGTGGTTTTAGATAAAACAGGAACAATCACAGAAGGGAAACCAACGGTCACAACAATTAAAGTTACAGAAAAAATTGATTCAACAAAAATTCTTGCTTATGCCACAATAGCAGAATCCGTTTCTGAGCATCCTATTTCAAAAGCAATTACAACCTTGGGAAAAACCTCACTAAAAGAAGAAGATTTAAATGAAATAAAAATTATTTCTTTTGATAACATTCCTGGGAAAGGAATTTCTGCAACAATTTCTGATAATGGCAAAGAAATATCAATTTTTGTAGGAAATCGTCTTCTTTCAGAAAAAGCAATAATCCCCACAGAAATAGAAAACAAAATTCAGGAATTGGAAAACCAAGGTCAAACTGTAATTTACCTTTCTGAACAAAATGGAAATTTTTTAGGAATAATTGCTGTGGCAGATACCCTTAGACCTACTAGCATAGAAGCAGTTGATATGTTCAAAAAAATGGGAATTGAAGTTATTCTGTTAACCGGAGACAACAATCGTGTAGCAAATTATATTGGTTCAAAAATTCCCTTTGACCAAGTAATTTCAGAAGTGTTACCTGAGCAAAAAGCTCAAGTAATTGCAAACTTGCAAAAAAAAGGGGCAAAGGTTATGATGATAGGAGACGGAATAAATGATGCTCCCGCCCTTGTTCAAGCTGATACAGGAACAGCCATAGGGGGTGGAAGCGATATTGCAGTTGAAGCTGGTAACATTATTCTAATGAAAAACGACGTTAGAGATGGAGCAAAAGCTATTAAACTAAGCAAATTGACTATAAAGACCATAAAGCAAAATCTATTTTGGGCTTTTCTTTATAATTCCATTGGAATTCCTTTAGCTGCAGGTTTGCTATATCCCTTTACAGGGTTGCTTTTAACTCCAATGATTGGGGGATTAGCAATGTCACTAAGTTCCCTATGTGTTGTTACAAATGCACTTAGACTAAAAACCAAAAAAATATAATTCATTGTAAACAAACAGGATAAAACTATGGAAAACTTAGATGAATTAAACTGCACAAAAGAATGTTCAACTTGTAAAAAAAAACTTCGTGATCCACAAGAATACAAATCTTTAATCAATAGATTAAATAGGATTCAAGGACAACTACGAGGTATTACAGGCATGGTAGAAAATAACATTTATTGTGTAGATATATTAACCCAGGTAGCATCTGTTCAAGCTGCTTTAAAAGGGTTCTGTACAGAATTATTAAGTAGCCACATAAAAACTTGTGTAGTAAAAGATATTCGTAACAACAACGAAGAAAGCATTGATGAATTATTAAGTATTTTACGTAAATTTATGTAAATTCAGTTTTAAGCATTTTTTATATGTAAATTTTAATTTATAGGAGATAAATATGATTATTTTAGATGTTCCAGAAATGCATTGTACCAAATGCGTAGAAAGAATTAGTGAAGCTTTAAGCAAAGAAAATCTTCAATACAAAGTTTCACTAGAAGAAAAAACCGTTACAATTGACGGTTGCGAAAAATGTGCTTCAACAGCAATAAATACTTTAGAAGACTTAGGCTTTGAGGCAAAAATTCGCTAACACACCTATAAAGATTTTTCATCTTTTTTCGCTTCCTAAAGTAAAATTTTAAAGTAAAAACAGGGGAAAAGAAACAATTTAATATTTTCTAAATTTCTTTTTTAGAGATTTTTGTGTTTTTTTGCATAAACATCTTGACTAAAAATACTAAAAATAATATAAACTTATCCCCCTTTTTATTAAATTTCATCACAATAATTGACTAAAGCTCAAATTTTTGTATAATAAAATATTAGGTTATGGGCACTCAAACAGATCAGATACTGGTTCAAGCATACGAATTCTTAGGGAATGGTGACCCTGCTGGTGCAAAACCTTTATTGGAAGATGCATTAGCAGAAGACCTTGAAAACAGCGAGATTATGTTTGCCATACGTTGTGTAAATTATTGGATTGATTTAATTTCACGAATGGAAACGCTTTCCCAGCCCTTTGAACGTGGGGAAAAACTTATTTCCCATTGGAAGCATTTTATTCAAGATATTATCGCCAACGATGACAACGTACACGAAAGAGTTTTATACGAAGTTCGTAAAGGTGTTTTCACCCTGGCTTTGGGCAACTATTGTTGTCTTTTGCAAGATCACCATACTTTGCAAAAAGCAGAAGCTTATCGGAAGGCAGGTTTGTGCTACAAAGAACTAGGGAATTATGAAACAGCTTTGGCTCATCTAGGAGAAGCAAATTCCTTGTTTGAAGCAGTGTCAAGAACATCTGATTCTGCAGCTGTATTAGCCGAAATGGCAGACTGCTATGCCCTTTGTGGTCATGACAATAACGCTAAGGTTCTTTTTAGAGAAGCGTTTTTTGCTGGTGCATCAAAAATCGAGTTAATGTTTCTTGAATCGGAACTGATTGTTCGACTAATTGATTTAGTCAAACAAAAGGGCTTTTCAGAAGCAGCAATGCTAGAGTGGATACCTGTTTACGGAGTTCTATACGGTGTATTGAACGTAAAGCGACAACTTAGGCCTCAAGAAGTAGGACGGTTAAAGCAATCCATTTACACTCTTGAAAACGAAATGAAAGATCCGGCTGCACAGCCAGAAATTCTTGTACCGCGACTTATCAACCATTACTTTTGGCTGATAGACCATTATGTTACAGAAAACAATGAGCGTTCAAAAATTAATGAAACGCTACTTAAAATACAACTGCTAGACAACGATGTATACAACAAGTACACGATGTAGCACAAACAATAAATACGGCTTTCGCCGAGCATAGGAGAATATATGTCTGAAGAACTTGTAAAATCTGTTCAAGGAATGTTAAACGAAGAAAAGTGGACTAGAGCCACCATCAACAATTACTCAAAGAACAATTTTATTGAGCTAGCCGCCATTATCGAAAAGGCCCACGACGAAAACTGTACCAACGAACTAAAGGAAGTTTGTGACGAACATTTATCTCACACAAAAACTAGTATCATCGCCCTTTATATTTCAGGAATGTTGGCACTAGAAAAGGGAGCGCTAGATAATTCAGCCTTAACTAGCTTAATCGAAATTTTCCAAGACAACCACAAATCAAACGTAGTAACATACCTTTGCGAAACAATTCTCGAAAAAGATAACAATAATAAATTTGCATTACACATTCTAGCTGACTGTTACAGAGAAGAAGGAAACGAAAAGGTTTGGGAAATATACGAAAACATAGTTCGTATCGATTCACAAGAAGCTAATATTGCAAAAATACTTGCTGAAAGAAGCGAAAAAGCTGGAGATTTAGAAACAGCTGTTGATTACTACAAAAAAGCAATTTTACGCTACATTAATGGTGGTGTAAACAATATGAACCTAATAAAAGAAGTATGGACAAAACTTGTTGCACTTATTCCAGAAGAAATTGACTTTTTCTATTTGGTTCAACGAAAAATTGCAAAAACAATAAGCGAAACAAAAAGTGCAATTCTGATGCAAGAATTGTACACCTACTACAAGGATAACCAAATTTGGGACATTGCCATCGATATATTAAAACTTTTACTTTCAATCGATGACAAAGACCAATGGGCAAGACGAGAAATCGTAGAATGTTTTAGAGGAAAATACGCTGAACATAGCCAACTAGAAGAATATATTCGTATTTCTGATTTAACTGGAAGTTGGCGTAATGTTTTTGAAGCTATCTCTAATTTTGAAAAACACATTGCTTTCGATACAAACAATTTCGTATTCCATCGTGCTTGGGGAGTAGGTAAAATTTCTAAGGTTGACGGCGACCAGTTGTCAATTAATTTTGGAAAGAAAAATGGAATACATAAAATGACCTTGCAAATGGCAATCAATGCTTTGCAACCATTAGACAAAGAACATATCTGGGTAAAAAAAGCCACCACTCCAAAGGCAGAACTTGCAAAACAAGTAAAAGAAGATAAAGTCGGTACTCTCAAAACAATTATTAAAAGTTTTGATAATAATTGTAATTTCAAGAAAATTAAGGCAGAACTTGTTCCAAGTATTTTAACACCAGGTGAATGGACAAGTTGGAGCATTAACGCACGCAAAATTCTGGAAACTGACCCAATGTTTGGTGTGAACCCCAACGACATTGATATGTATAAAGTTAGGGATAGAGCAATTTCTCAAGAAGAAAAACTTTCCAATGAATTCAAGGCTCAAAAGCAATTCTTTGCTCGTATGGATATACTCATGAAGTTTGCACAAGAAGTAAAAACCGCTGGAACTTCCGAATTTTTTGCAGACATGGTTTCTTATTTCACAGCCTACCTAAAATCTTTTAGTACTGTTACAGAATATGTTATGGCTTCTTACCTAGTAATTAAAAGGCGAATTGAACCACAGTTCCCTCACTTGAACTTTGACATCAAAGTTACATTTGCCCAGTTATTTGGTGAAGTCGAAGATCCTAGAGAAATGTATTTGAACTTAAAAGATACAAAGCATACATATTTGCGAAAAGATTTTCTTGAATGTATTAAATCCATGCTTCCAGATTGGGCAAGTATTTATATCAAATTATTCCCTACTGTTTTGCAAAACGATATGCTAGAAACATTGATTAAAGAAAATCATGTAAAAGAAGTTCAAAAAATGGCAGCAGAAAGTTTTGAAGACTACAAAGCACGTAGAGAAGCTGTTGTATACTTCTTCCGTGAATGTAGCGACAAAGATTGGTTTAAGGAAGCTGATATTTCTTACGAAAAGCAGTTGATTACTATGATTCACATCCTTGATCAAACTTATCGTGAAATTGCAAACCATGTTGCTACCACAGAAAATCGTAAAATCAACAATCAAATTCAGCAACTATTGTTCAAAAATGATACTTTGCTTTCTTTTATTCTTAATAACGACAAGGACACTATTACTCGTCTTTACACATTAGTAGACGATATTAAGGAATTAGATCCTGCAATTAAGATGAACATAAGAAATAAAATATTAGAAAAGTATCCTGATTTTAAGTTCCACGGTACAGAAGAACGAACTGTAACCCAATTAGGTCTTTTGGTAACATCAAAAAAGATGGAAGAAAAGAAACAGCGGCTTGAATATATTTCCGCAGTGGAATTACCTGCAAACTCAAAAGAAATTGCAGAAGCTAGAGCCCTTGGCGACTTACGTGAAAATGCCGAATATAAGGCAGCAAAAGAACGTCAGGGTCATCTAAATACCGAGGCTACAAAATTACAAGATGAATTAAATCGAGCTAGAGTATTTGATCCTACAACTGCTACAACCACAAGAGTTTCTTTTGGTACCGAAGTTACATTAAAGAACGAAAAAACTGGCGAAATCGAACAGTACACAATTTTAGGTCCATGGGAATCTGACCCTGATAACAAAATTATTTCTTATATGTCACCCTTTGGAAATAAATTATTAAATGCAAAAGAAGGTGAACAATTAGAATTTGTTATTAACGAAATCGAACACAAATTGACTGTACAAAAAATTGCAATAGCAAAATTGTAATAAACTAAACAAATGCAATCCCTTGGGAATCATCCCCCAAGGGATTTTTTTTCTGTAGGAACAAAATTATATTAGTTTTAATAAACCTTTTCTTTTTTTATTTTCGCGAAATTATATTTTACTGCTTACAAATGTATATCTCCAATTAAAAATATGATGACAAAATATATATATTACTTTATAATAAGAATGTTATTTTTTAATAAAGGGTTATAAATGGCTAAAGCAAAATTTACCATTGGTCTAAAACTTATTCTTATCATTTCAGCACTGGTTATTATTTCTTTAGGAGCGGTTTCGTTTATCGTAACATATTTTTCAAGTGAAGAAACTCAACGTTCCGCAGAAGAAAGCAACCATACAATCAACCAACAAGCCGCAACCACTACCGAAAATGAATTAACAACAATTCGAGCCAACAGTTTTTTGTTGCTAGATATGCTAAATGCAGCAGGAACTTCCGGAGCTTTATCTAGGCAAGCAGCTTCCTTCTTTTTTGAAAGAAATCAAAATATGGCTGCAATTGTATTATATAATGGTGATACCCATAAAAATGATAGAACTTTAATCAACAATAGATTTTTTCTTTCAAACGAATTAGAAACTCACCTAGTGGATGAATTTATTCACCAAAATACTTCTTTTATAAATAGAGCTACCCGAGGAGAAATATTTGTTGTTTCTGCAGCAGGTTTATTTCAAGCTCCAATTTTAGCAATGATGTATCCCTGGATAGAAAGTGGTAGAAACCAAGCGGCAATTTTTCTATTTTCTTCAGAATCATTAACAGAAGTTTTCGGGACAGGTTCAGTAAACAGTTCCTTTATGGTAAATCATGAAGGGAGCCTCCTAATTCACAATGATTTTGATTTAGTTAAAGCTGGTGCAAATTTTTCTAACATGCCTATTGTTCAAGAAATGTGGAAAAACAACGACACCAACCGACAGATAATTTTTACTGACACCGATGGAACTCGTTACTTTGGAGCTTACAGCAAAATTTCAATAGCTGATATTGGTGTAATTACAACTATTCCTTACAAAGATGTAATGGAACCTGTTTATAAAACTTTGCGAAGAAATATTTATCTTACTGCTGCAATTTTATTTTTAGCAGTACTTTTTATCTGGTTCTTTTCTAAAACCATTAGTACTCCTGTTAAAGCCTTGGCTAAAGCCTCTGACCAAATTGAACAAGGACAATACAACATAAATCTAAAACCTAAAAGTAATGACGAAATAGGTTTACTTACAGAACGATTCGTTTCAATGGGAAAAGGGCTTGCTGAAAGAGAAAGATTAAAGGATACCTTTGGTCGCTTTATCAACAAGGAAATTGCCGAAAAAGCTGCAAAGGGGGAATTAACCCTTGGTGGAGAAACAAAAAACGTCACAATTTTCTTTTCTGATATCCGTTCCTTTACAGCTATTTCTGAAAAATTAGAACCATTTGAAGTAGTTGAATTTCTAAACGACTACATGACTCGTATGGTTCAATGTGTAAATATTACTCACGGTGTAGTTGACAAATTTATTGGAGATGCAGTAATGGCCATTTGGGGAGCACCAGTTTCATCAGGTTCAATGGAGCAGGATGCCCTAAATTGCGTTCGAGGAGCTCTTATGATGCGTGATGCTCTTAGGGAATTTAACATTGGCCGTGGAGGTGACAAAAAACCAATTATTAAAATCGGTTGCGGTATAAATACAGGCCCTGTAATCGCTGGACAAATTGGTTCAAGTCAGCGAATGGAATATACCGTTATTGGTGATGCTGTAAACTTTGCTTCTAGAACAGAAGCCTTAAATAAGCCTTTAGGTACAGATATTTTAATTACAGAAAATACTTACGAACTTGTTAAAGAACATGTATTAGTTGAGCAAATGCCTTCTGTTACAGTTAAAGGTAAAGAAAAACCTGTAAAAATGTATGCTGTAATTAATATGCCTAAAGCAACTGATATACCAGGGGCTGGTGCAAATGGACCAAAATCCATGGCAGAAGTACGAGAGTTGCTTGGTATTCCAACACCTGATTACGCAAAGGTAAATCTGGACGAAGATGAAAAGAAATACAAAATCCAGAGTTAGTGATATAATCGTTACAACGATTTGTATTTGCGGAGCCGTCTTAAGTTTTTATCTTTTCTGGAAGGATTTTACTCAAGTACTGTCAAAACTTAACGAAAATCCCATTGCAACTGTAACTTGGAAGCGAAAAGCAGCACAAAGAAAATTCTCTGATAGAATGATTTGGGACAGGTTACGCCAAGACGCTCCAATTTACAATGGCGATACAATTCGTACCTCTACAAATGCCGAAACCACAATTACAATGCAAGATTCCGTATTTGAATTAGGAAGTAACACTATTATTCAAATATTTGTGGATGATAACGGTGAAACAGCTTTAGACTTTTCTGGTGGAGTTATTTCTGCTAAAACTTCAGAATCTTCTGGTAACATAAAATTAAAATCTGGAAATGTGGTTGTGGATTTAGAAAAAGGTTCATCTATTTCTGCTTCTAGTGGTATTTCTGGTTCTCAAGGAATACCCTTGCAATTTAATGTTTTAGATGGTAGTGCTGTTATTTCAGATAAAAATGGAGCTAGAATTTTGCAACAGGGTTCCGCTTTTACTCTTTCCCCAAATGGTGAAATTCAAACAAATTATATTGCAGTTGCAACGCCAGCTCCGCAAACTAGATTATTAAACCATACCGATGAATTGTTGCCAGTTCAATTTACTTGGGCTACAAATAATTTGCCTAATAATAGCACAGTTGTATTTGAAACTGCCCTTGATAAACAATTTGTAAATATTCAAGACCAAATTGCAATTTCTGGATTAAAGTCCATGACTATAAATTGCCAAAACGGAATCCTTTATTGGCGTTTTTACATTACCCAAAATGGTGAAATAATTCAAGATTCAATTACAGAAGGAAAATTGAATATTCTTTCAGCACCTTCACCTAGTGCCATTGTTCCTCAAAAAGGTGATATTTTCTCTTATAGAACAGTGCTTCCTTCAATTCGATTTATGTGGGAAGGCAACGAATACGCTTCTCAATATTTATTTGAGGTTGCAGACAATCCAGAGATAAACAATCCAATAATCAGTCAGCGAAGTCCATACCCTTCCAGTATTGTTTCTTCTTTGGGAAAAGGAACTTGGTATTGGAGAGTTACTCCATACTACACCATCGATGGAATTGGTTATTCAAACCCATCTCCTGTTGAAAATTTTATAATTGACCAAAAAGCCAAATTGGGAAAACCAATTCCTATTTCTCCTACAAATGGCAGTTTTGTAAATATTGCCTCAGATCAAAATAACAGCCAAACAGAAAGTTATGCTCCAATTTTTTCTTGGGTAAGAGAAAATGATGCAGCTTCTTATACACTTACAATAGCCTCTGACCCAGAAATGAATAATATCATAACAGAAATTTCTACCACAGAAAACTATGCAGAATTCATGCCTCCTTCCACAGGTAGATGGTTTTGGAAAGTAATACAAATTGACACCGAAGGAAATGTATCCGAATCAAGTAATATTTCATCTTTTATAGCCATGGACAGAGAAGTAATTTTTCAAACTGTATTTCCACCAAATGGTTATTCTGTAGCACAGGCTAGAATTCAAGACACTAAATTCACTTGGAAAAGTAATATTCCAGATGAAATTAAATTTCAAATTTCAACGAACCAAGATTTTTCTAATATTTACTACGAAGAAAATTTAGGAAAAGATATTTTAGGTACATTGGGAAAATCAATTCCAATTGGAACATATTATTGGCGAATTGCATTTCAAGAAAAAGAAGGTGCTTTTATAGAAACTCAACCTAAGCAACTTAATGTTCTTCCTCCTTTAGATAAACCTATTATTGTTTCACCTTTACAAGAAAGTAATCTAGTTTCAATGCTACAACAACCAAGCAATTTTATTTGGCAACCTGTAGAAGGAGCTGATTACTATCAAATAAAAATTTACACCGAAGACGGGATTCCTTTAGAAAATAAGGACCCTGTTTTTGAAGATCTATATGTTGAAAAAACAAGTAAAAGTTTTGTATTTGATTCTCTGCCACCTGGAAAATACATTTGGACGGTTCAGGCCTTTGCAGAAGAATCTGCAATTAACTCCAGACGAACAGGCTTACTTTCAGAACAAAAATTCACTTTGCAAAAAATATATCCTGTTCAATTAGAAAATCCAAGTAACAATTCTACTTTTGAAGGAATTGACGCATTTTTACATCCTTCAAAAATTACTTATTTAAGTCGTACATCCATTTCTGCAGCTGAACTAGTAGTTGTTAAAGGCAATACAAATGCTTTACCAAAACAGTATGGTCAAGCAGCATCAAATGTGGCTGGAAGTACAATCGTTTACAGGGAAAAAATAGATTCTTTAACACCAAAATTGCCTTCTCTTAGTAATGGAACATATTGGTACACAATCAATGCGTTAGCAATTAGTGGACATGACATAAGTTCAATTACTCCTTTTAAATTTACTGTAAATCCCATCAGCCCCTTCCCTGCACCTAAAACTATTTCACCTGCCAACAATCAAGTTTTTGATGAAACATACTTACTTGAAGAGCTAACAATAACATTATCATGGGAACAGGTTCAACAAGCTGATGCCTATGAACTTGTGATAAAAAATTTGGATACACAAGAAACTGTTTTGAAAACATATATTGCTGCCCCCAGTGACAAAAAACGCAACATTAATCGAACTTTGGATTTAACTCAGTTTGGAGTTGGAAACTTTCAATGGTTTGTTTCAGCAAAAAGGTATATGCCAGGCAATGAAGGACAGCGTTTTGAAGACAGAGTAATACTACAAGATGGTATTGCTTCAGAAAACATTTTCCAAGTTTATTTACCACAAGAAGAAATATATATTTATAACCCGGGGGATTTATATGGTAATTAAGAAACCCCAATTTAAGTTTCAAAGAAAAATAATCATTGCGACTGCTTTATTATCTTTTTTTGCAACAACTTTCCTATTCGCACAAGAGTCAAAACCAGAGGAACAAGTTCAAGTAAAAAATTATTTTACCCATAATCAAGGTGAACAAATATTAATTTATCAAACAATTCAGTGGCAACCTGCAAATTTGGTTAAATATTATATTGTTAAGTTAGAAACTCTTACAGAAACAAAAGAATGGATACCCTACGAAGCCAAACTTGCTCCCAAAGAATTATTAGAACAAGAAAATACCGAAGAAGGTAAAAACAACAATCAAGAAACAGAAAATAAATCTACAGCGGTATCACTACAAGAAACAGAATATCTTGGGGATGGTTTATACAAAACAACTGATACAAAACTAACAGTTTCTCTTTTTGCAAAAGAAAACGGGATGCCCCAAAAATACAGATATACAATTACTCTTTACAATCTTTTAGGACATCCCGGATTTACAACTGAACCTATGGAATTTGAAGTTAGGAAAGCGTATATTCCTAAAATAACAGATATTTCAAAACAAATAATTTATTTAGACTCCTTATACGATGGAAATATTTCGATTCGTGGCGAAAACTTAATGGATAGTACCCAAATTTATTTAGTAGATGGATTAAGACGCCAATATCCCCTTTCTGTAGACTTTAATGATGAAGAAACAAAAGCGGATATTATTTTTGATCAAGAAAAATTCGATATAGGAAATTGGCAACTTAGAGCTGAAAATCTAGGTGGTTTTAAGGCTGAAATTCCGTTGATAATTAAATTTATTAAATGGTACGATTTAAATTTATCCTTTGGTTATGCTCCACAACTTGTACTTTACGATGGAACCATTAAAGAATTTTTTGGAACAAATTTTATCCCCTTAGCCTTTGATTTAAAGATATCATATTATCCCATTAAGCGCCGATTTGGAAATTTTGGATTCGGATTGGGAATAAAGGCAGACAGACTTTCTACAGATTATGATGGATATAACCTTTCATCTAATTTCTTTACTGGATCACTTTTAGCTTTTTATAGACTACCCATTATACAAAGGAAATTATATGTAGAAATTAGAGGTGGTGGTGGTGTAACTTTAGTTCAAGGGCTTCATTTTAAATTCCCCCATAACCTAAAATCTGAGCCCTTTAACAGTATGTATTTTTCAGCCCAAGCGGGAACTTCAGTTGCCTATACAATCTGGCAAGGGCTTTATTTAGAAGCTGGAGCAGATTTTACAGCCACCTTTATTCCAGAAATGCCCACGATGAACCTTTCGCCCATTATAAGTATTGGTTGGTCTTTTTAGAAGGTTATTTTATTCTGAAATAATTTTTATGAAGGAAAAAGATGAATTAGGAATTATCACTTCATTTTTTTTGCAAAAAATTGTCATTTCGGGATTACAATTAATTTTATCCCCAAAAGAAGAATTTAATTCTCCAGATCCCTCTGTAGCAAATAAAACGAAATCCTTATCACAAGTTATAGAGTTACCAAATTCAACTTGAATTAATTCCACCGAAAAGAATTCGCAAGAAAAAATATCGCTAAAATTTTTTATGGGATTAGACATTATGCTTTTATAAACTGATAAGCCCTTGCTTAAATGCATTTCTCTATCTCTACCCCAATCATATAATCTATAAGTAATATTGCTAGACTCTTGAACCTCTAATAACCTTACTCCACCACTAATAGCATGAACAGTTCCTGCGGGTATGAAAATTAAGTCACCTTTTTCAACTTCTACATAATGAAGAAAATCGTTGATTTTTTCATTTTTTAATGCTAAAAGAAAATCCTCTTTGGATAAATTATTTTCTATACCACAAATTAATTTTACTCCGGGCTTGGCGTCAAGAACGTACCAACATTCAGTCTTGCCCCTTGAATTTTCATGTATAGCAGCAAATTCATCATCAGGATGAACTTGAACAGACAAAGTTTTGTCTGCTTGAATAATTTTTATTAGCAATGGATAATCCGAAACTACATCTTTTAAATAACTTTCTTGCTTTGTTAAAGAATTAACTGCAAAAGATAATCCAGCCGGATGTGTAGACGCTAGCCATAATTCATAACCCCATACCGTGTTTGAAACAAAGGGTTTTAATTCATACATGGTTTTCCCCTATAAAACCTTTAGTTTTTCCACAGTTCTTCTGGATAATATCCAGAATTAATTTTTTTAGAAATTTCGGCCTTAACCATAGGTCTATCTTGTGGATATGTCATACCAAACCACATTTCTTCTGTAGTATAAACCTTAATTTTTCCATGACCCTTGGAAACAATTTGGCTAGCGGCTTCTGGTAAAAGAGCTTCATCTTTTTCGCTAGTTAAACTTTTAGAAACGAAGTTTCTCCAGTATGCAGAAAAATCTTGAAAAACTGTAGGTGAAAATCCAAAGAAATTCATAGAAACCCATTCTTTTCCAGTTAATTGGATTTTATTTCCATCTAAAACACTGAATATCTTATCACCATCATATCCAATATTAGAATTTTCCTTCATGGACACAAGATAACCATCCTGAACTTGACAAACAGCTCTTGTTACTGTTCCAGAAGGACTCATTGTATTTTGAAGAACAAAGCCAACCATTGCATGCTCATTGCTGTTTGCATCTATGTTAGATAAGTGATTACTTAATGTTTCAAAAGCACTGCGACCATAATAGTCATCCGCATTAATTACAGCAAAGGGTTCATTTATTATACTTTCTGCACATAAAACAGCGTGAAGGGTTCCCCAGGGTTTTGTTCGCTTTGTCACTTGAGCAAACTGTTCATCTGTTAATAAAGACTGAGGAGTTTGAAAAATATACTCTGCATTAAAATTCTTTGCCACTCGATCAAAGAACCTTTCTCTAAAATCTTTTTCAATATCTTTCCGAATAATATATATAACTTTGCCAAAACCACTTTTCATTGCATCAAAAGTTGCAAAATCTAACAATGTTTCTTCATGTAGGCCTACGCCATCAATTTGTTTTACACCCCCATAACGGCTCCCCATTCCAGCAGCTAACACTAATAATGTAGGTTTCATATATTCCTCATAAGCATAATTTCAAATTTCACAAAATTATTTTCAAGTTATCATACAGACTTAGAAATTAAAGTCTATATTTATGATACCATGTAAAAAAAAATATCGCAAGATGAATGTTACAAAGCCAACTGATTTTTCTTAGCTTACTATGTTTACAAGGATAAAGTGTTTTTTATTCTTAACTGCCACCGTAGTAGTAAAAAAAATTTATTTTCTAAATCAAAGAGTTAAAATTACTGCTACGACAGCATTTGAATCTAAAACAAATAATTTTTTTACATAGAAATTCTACCCTTTACAGAAAGGATACCTTTTTTTAACGATGCAGTTAAAGTTCCTGAATAAAATTTTGTAGCTGAAGGGACATCGTTTATTAATGTAATTTTTTCCCAATCTAAATCTGCCATATTTGCAGGATTCCCTCCTGGAATAAGATATTCTTCTTTGATAAGAAATATTCCACCAATATTTTCTGCAACCTTTGGTGCATAATAAAAAGAATTATCTAAACGGATTTTCCCGTTTTTATCAGTTTTTATTTCGTAGGCAACACCTCGGTGAACAAAACGAATAATTATCTCTTTATTAATTTGAAAAACTGTAAAAGCATCCATTTCTGCTGTTTCGTAATCTGAAAGGGGGAACAAAACTAGGCAGCGAAGTCCAGTTGGAATTGTAGTTTTTTTACTGGTCTTAGATTCATACCTAACTGAATCAAATAAATATGTGGTATTAGATTTAGAAGCCCCAGTGGTAGCATCATAACCATCTTTTACAACTTTTCCATCTAATATCCAGTTAAAACTATTATTTTTATCTTGACCTAAAACATTAAACTTCATGTCAATAGTCACATTATTTGCCTTTGCTGAAAAACCAAAAAAGGCTATCACTATAACAAGAACAGGTAAAAATTTTTTTTTCATTACATTCCTCTTTTTCTTTGATTTTTAGAATATTCATTCAATTTTGAAAAAATTTCTAATTAATAGATTCGCAAATTATTATGCAAAAAGCCTGGTAGCTAGAAAAAAAAATGGACCATTCATAAAATTGAATTGAATAAATTTTTTTCTGCTACCAACCTTAAATTTAGTACTTCTACAAAGAAAAAGCAAATAATATGAAAAGCTAAACTGAAGTCCCTGCCTCTAAAGCAATTTTTATCATATTAGAAAAAGTTTCTTGTCTTTCTTGAGCTGTAGTTACTTCTCCAGTAACAATGTGATCTGAAACAGTTAAAATAGCCAGAGCTTTTCGTTGAAATTTTGCAGCTAAAGTGTATAATTCAGCGGCTTCCATTTCGATTCCCAGAATTCCATATTTTGCCCAAAGTTTCCAGTTGTCATTTTCGTCATAAAACAGGTCACTAGAAGCTACAGAACCTTGTAAAGTTTGAATCCCAGCATTTTTTGCTGCTGTATAAGCTGCATTTAACAATTCAAAGTTTGCAGTAGGTGCAAAATGTAACGAGCCAAATCTTTGAGTAATCAAAGAAGAATCTGTACAAGCACTTACAGCTAAAATAGTGTCACGAATTTTTGTACTAGCTTGAACTGCCCCGCAAGTTCCAACTCGAATTGCCTTTTGCACACCATAAAATTGGAAAAGTTCATTTACATAAATAGAAAGAGAAGGCTGCCCCATCCCAGTACCTTGAACTGATACAGGCTTACCTTTGTATGTTCCAGTAAAACCATACATTCCACGAACTTCATTATAACATAGGGCATTATCTAAAAAATTTTCTGCAATAAATTTTGCTCGTAAAGGATCTCCAGGTAGCAAAATAGTATCTGCAATTTGCCCTTCTTTTGCGTTAATATGTGTACTCATTACGCCTCCATAAACATAAGTGCTTTAGTATTTTTTATAGTATAAACCTAGGTTTAAGGAAAAACAAGTTTTTTCCGTTTGGTAAAAAATTAAAAAAAACAGTATGAATTTTATAAATTATAACAAAGTATTATTTTTTTTTATAAAATATTTAGTAACTAAGGCTCTTGGATTTTTTTATAAATAGTGTAGATATACAAACTATTATCAAGGAGTTTTTATGAAAAAACTATTAATGATTTCAGCCCTTCTATTTTGTAGTTTTTTTCTATTTGCAGAAAGAAACATGGAACCTCTAGGAATTACTAAGTCAGATATTGAAAATTTTTGCAAAAACGCAAAATTAATTGAAAAGTCTTTTATGGATTTTGATCCTAAAAGCAACAGCCAGAATTTAAATAAAACTTTTAATGAATATGGAATTTTAGGAACGAATTCCACAAAAAAAGTTTTAACAATTATGGCATACATAAGACAAACCCAAAATCAAAATTGGAGTTCCCCAAAAAATTCTCCAGAAACAAAAAATAATCCTAAAAGAAAAGACTTTGAAGGCAAAATAGATTCTAAAGAAGCAAAAAATAATCCTAGAAGAAAAGACTTTGAAGGAAAAATAGATTCTAAAGAAACAAAAAATAATCCTAAAAGAAAAGACTTTGAAGGCAAAATAGATTCTAAAGAAGCAAAAAATAATACTAGAAGAAAAGACTTTGAAGGAAAAATAGATTCTCCAGAAGCAAAAAATAATCCTAGAAGAAAAGACTTTGAAGACAAAATAGATTCTAAAGAAGCAAAAAATAATCCTAAAAAAAGAAGAGTTGGAGTTAAAAGGGTTAAACCTATTCACCCAGAGGATTTAAAAGTACTAGAAGAAAATCTACCTAAAGCAATTAAAAATATGCCTTAATAATATTTTTATGTAGCCAAAAAAGAATAAAAAAAACCAAGTGCTATAGTAAAAAAAAAGACTTCCTGGAATTGAAGTGTAGTTTTAAGTTTTGAACTATATTTCAAATTTCTAGGAAGTCTTTTTGCAAAATCAATAGGTCTTAGATTTCATCCATACGGAGTACATCTGCTTGATAATCTACCCCTGCAACATCAAATCCGTTAGTAGCCATAAAATCGTGAAGATATCCATCTACATCACCTATTTCACGGATATTTTCTTGGGTTACCATTGCAAGTCTTCTATTTACTTCTGCCTGAACTTCACAATCCATTTCCCAATCATCAACACGAATTAAATTGTCCTCATCAACAGGAACTTTTCCATCAGCTGTATAAAGCCGTTCTGCAAACAATCGTTCCATCTGTTCTATGCAACCTTCGTGAGTTCCCTTTTCTTTCATAACCTTGAACAAAATTGAAAGGTACAATGGAATTATAGGAATAACAGCACTAGAACGAGTTACTAGTCCCTTATTGATTGAAACATAGGCTTCGCCAGAAAGATTATCCTTTAAAAAACCATTTAAAAAACAAGCAGTTTCTTCCAAATGTTTTTTTGCCCCACCTATAGTTCCATCTCGATAGATTCCATGGGATAATTCTGGACCAATATAGGAATAGGCAACGGTTTTACAACCTTGCGCTAAAACACCAGCTTCTTCTAATTGAAGAACCCAGCGTTTCCAGTCTTCACCACCCATTACTTTTATTGTTTCCATAGCTTCTTCTTCTGTAGCCTTTTCTGCAACTACATAGCTAAGTTCACCAGTAAGCATATCCATGGTTTGACCTGAATAATCCTTTCCAATAGGTTTAATTACAGACTTGTGTAAAATTCCAGTTTCTGGGTCTGTACGAACAGGGCTTGCTAAACTATAAACGACTAGGTCAAAAGTCACACCCATTTTTTTTGCTTCTTGAATTACAGCTTGGCGACATTCATCACTAAAAGCATCCATATTTAACGTAACAGAGGGAATTCCTGCTTTTTTAGCTGCTCTATCAAAAGCTAAGTTATTATACCAACCTGGAGTTCCAGCTTTTTTTTCTGAACCTTCTTTCTCAAAGGAAACACCGACTGTAGCACTTCCAAATTCAAAGGTCGCTGAAATACGACTTGCTAAACCGTAGCCTGTGGAACAACCTACAACTAAAACTGCTTTAGGAGCTTTACCTCCCTCTGCTGCAGTTTTTATACCACGTTTTTCTTTTTGAGCTTTTACATATTCAATTTGCCTTTCAGTTTCTTTTGCACAACCTATTGGATGTGCATTGATACAAATATTACCACGAATCATAGGTTTTATAATCATTCTTTACTCCTATAAAATAAAAAGTCAATGAGAAAGTTGGCAAGAAACTTCGTTACAAGAACAACTTTCGATTTGACTTTTTAACGCTGTTTCGTAATGTAATGAGAAACAGCCTTATATTCAAAGTTTGCAACGCAAACTTTAGATAAAGCCTCTGCTTTTATTTTTACCAAAGGCTTTATCACTTCTCGTATAAAAAGTCGTATGTAAAATAAAGAACGACTTTTTAACACTGTTTCGTAATGTAATGAGAAACAGCCTTATATTCAAAGTTTGCAACGCAAACTTTGGATAAAGCCTCTGCTTTTTATTTTTACTAAAGGCTTTATCACTTCTCCTATTTTAGCTGTTTCGTAATGCAATGAGAAACAGCAATATATTCAAAGTTTGCAACGCAAACTTTAGATAAAGCCTCTGCTTTAAAGCCCCTGCTTTTTATTTTGGTAAGGGCTTTATCACTCCGTCTACAAATTATTATCAATGTAAGTTTTTTTTACAATGAAAATTGAATAGTTATTAATCAAAGCGAAAATTTAGTCCTTGATCTTTTTCATTATTATGCAGCCGTTATGTCCACCGAATCCCAAAGAAGCACTGGCAATACAATTAATTTCACCTTCAACACCTTTGTTAGGTACGTAATCAAGATCACATCCATTTTCTATATCTGGATTTTCAAGATTAATGGTAGGTGGATAAAATCCATCGTTCATAGCTTTTATACTGATAATTGCTTCTATTGCTCCAGCAGCTCCCACGCAATGACCTGTCATACTTTTTGTAGAAGAAATTTTCATGTCGTAGGCGTGTTGACCAAAAGCTAACTTAACCATATTTGTTTCAGCAGGATCATTTACTGGTGTTGAAGTTCCGTGGGCGTTGTAATAATCAACTTCTTCTTTTTTAATTCCTGCATCTTCTATTGCGCGCTTGATTGCCAGAGCTCCACCACTACCATCTTTTCTAGGACTTGTAATATGGTAAGCATCGCTGGAAGCGCCATAACCAGCAAATTCAGCATAGATTTTTGCACCTCGAGCCTTTGCATGTTCATAATCTTCTAGAATAAGGATACCTGCACCTTCCCCCATTGTAAATCCTTCACGCTTTGTATCAAAGGGACGGCTTGCTTTTTTAGGGTCATCATTAAAAGAGGTGGCCAGTGTTTGCAAAACTGTGAAGCACCCAATTCCAAAGCCAGTAATTGAAGCTTCAGTTCCACCTGCAATACACACATCCACACGTCCTGAGCGAACCAAGTCTAAAGCTGCCCCTAATGCATCGGTTCCAGAAGAACATGCTGTGGCTAAAGTCCAAGATGGTCCCTCAATACCATAAAGCATACTGATGTTAGCAGCTCCTTCGTTGGAAATAAACATAGGTACAGCCAAAGGAGGAATACGGTCATTACCAGCTTCAAAATATTTTTTAAAAGCAGCTTCTATAGTTTCAAATCCACCAATCCCGTTTCCAATCATAATACCAGCTTTTTCGTTGGCTAAAGATTCTTTTGTATAACCAGCATCAGCCAAAGCCTGAGAAGCGGCAGCTGTAGCAAATTGAGTAAATCGGCTCATTTTTCTAGCTTCTTTTCGATCTATCCCGTAATCTGCAAGATTTAAATTCTTAACCTCTGCCGCAATTTTTACTGCATAATCAGTTGTATCAAATAAAGTGATACGATCAATTCCACATTCACCAGCACGAATTTCCTTCCATGTGTCTTCTACATTGTTTCCAAGAGGTGTAACTGCACCCATTCCTGTAACAACAACTCTTTTCATTTTTTATTCTCCTATAATGGTCAATAAAAAAAGGTTTGAAACTTTCTTGCAACTTTTTTTCAATTTGACCCTTTATTGCTTTTTCACAGCAAAGTGAAAAATTAGCAGTTTAATTATGAGTTTACAACGTAAACTTCCAAGTTCTAAACATTATTTATTATCTTTTTCTCTTATTTCCACATGCCTAATTTTTCCACTAATTGTTTTAGGCAACTCTTTTACAAAATCAATTATTCTAGGGAATTTATAAGGTGCAGTTTGATGTTTTACAAAATACTGAATTTCATGTTCTAGTTCTTTACTTGGTTCAAATCCTGGAGCTAAAACTATGGTTGCCTTTACCAACTGCCCTCTTTTTTCATCTAAAACCCCTGTCACGGCACATTCAAGAACAGCAGGATGCTTTATTAAAGTACTTTCTACTTCAAAAGGACTAATCCTAAATCCAGAACTCTTTATCATATCATCAGTTCTTCCCACAAACCAAAAATACCCATCAGAATCTCGGTAAGCAGTATCACCTGTATGGTATAAATCATTAGAAAAAGCTTTTTTTGAAAGTTCTTCATCATTGTAATATCCAGAAAACATTCCAAAGGGGAAACCTGTTTTTAAAGGAATTACAATTTCTCCAGTTTCACCTACATCACAACTTTTTCCTGTTGAATCCACAATATCGATGTTATATCCTGGAGCAACCTTTCCCATGGAACCAGGTTTAATTTCCATGCCATTAAAGTTTCCTATAGCAAGAGTTAATTCTGTTTGTCCATATCCTTCTTTTAGTTTTAATCCTGTTTGCTGAAAAAACTTATTATAAACTTCATCATTAAGTGCTTCTCCAGCAGTAGTACAGTGTTGAAGACTAGAAAGATTATACTTAGACAAATCTTGCTTAATAAGATATCGATAAATTGTAGGTGGAGCACAAAAAGTAGTTACTTGATATTTTTCCATTTTTTCCAATAGTTTCCCAGGCACAAAGGAATCCATATCGTAGGCAAAAACAGCACTACCTGCAAGCCATTGACCATAAATCTTGCCCCAAACTGCTTTTGCCCAACCGGTTTCTGCAACTGTAAGATGTAATCCTCCATCCACTACTTGTTGCCAATATTTTGCAGTTACAATATGTCCCAATGGATAAGTATAATTATGTTGAATCATTTTCGGATTGCCAGAAGTTCCAGAGGTAAAATAAAGCAACATAATATCTTGATTTCTTGGACCTGTTTCCTTTGAAAAAGGAATAATTTCTTCTGGTATCTCCTTGTAGAAAGAAATCCAGTTTGGTCTATCCGTTCCAATAGTAACAAGTTTTTCCACTGTAGGAGAAGATTCTACGGCTAATTCTATTTGAGTTTGAAGTTCCTTGTTATCTAATGAAACTATCATTTTTATGTTTGCAGCATTATTTCTATATTCTATATCTTTCTGTAATAACTGATAAGTTGCAGGAACGGCAACTGCTCCAATTTTATGAAGAGCTAGCAAAAAGAACCAAAACTCATAGCGGCGACGTAGAATTAACATTACATGATCACCTTTTTTTATACCCTGAGCTATTAAAAAAGATGCTGTTTTATCTACTTCTTCTTTTAATTGAGAAAAATTAAAAATCTTTTCTTCCCCTTGATCATTACACCAAACAAGAGCCCTGCGATTTGGTTCGGTTTTTGCGTATTCATCTACTACATCAAAGGCAAAATTAAATTTTTCAGGTATTTTAATTAAAAAATTTTCTTTTAGATCTTCGTATAATACATAATCTGTTTTTCCGTGTATAAATTTCTTGTAAAGCATTTATTTCCTCAATTTGATTTTTATTTGTCATCGCAGTATTAGACACCGAAAACCTAAAAATGTTTCATCATTTTTTCATTTTATGTCATTTTGACATTTTTGTCAATTATGTCATATACTAGCAGAAAGTTTAGCATCCAAAAAAATTCGAAAACAAAATAACAATAACATCTATAGCCTATAGTAAAAATCTGTGATACAATAAATTTAATTATGAAGAAAATAATCTCTTGGAATGTAAACGGAATCCGTGCTGTAGAAAAAAAAGGTTTTTTAGATTGGATTGCTACTTCTGAAGCAGACATTGTTTGTATTCAAGAAACAAAAGCTAACCCAGGGCAACTTTCACCTAAAATAATTTCCCCTGAGTTTTCTGGAGGAACTTACAAATCTTTTTGGTCCAGTGCAAAAAAACCGGGTTACTCAGGAACAGGAATTTATTCACGTACTGAGCCAGATCAAATAGAAAACCTTGGTCTACCTAAGTTTGATGATGAAGGAAGAGTTCTTGTAGCAAAGTACGGAAAATTAGCTGTAATCAGTGCATATTTTCCCAATAGCCAAGACGCAGGGGCTAGATTAGGATATAAATTAGATTTTTGCCACAATATAAAAGACTATTGCGACAATTTAGTTTCCCAAGGAATGAATGTGATTTTATGTGGTGATTATAATATAGCCCACAAACCCATTGATTTAGCACGTCCCAAAAGCAACGAAGGCAATCCTGGATACTTACCCGAAGAGAGAGCTTGGATGGATGAATTTACTTCAAATGGTTACTGCGATACTTTTCGACAATTTTGTAAAGAACCAGATCAATATAGCTGGTGGAGCTACAGATTTAATGCTAGAGAAAAAAACATCGGGTGGCGTATAGATTATTGTTGCGTAAACAATTCTTTTGTACCATTTGTTCATTCTTCATATATATTACCACAAATATTCGGTTCAGATCATTGCCCTGTTGCCATAGAGATTCAGGAGTAAAATATGGCACAAAAAAGGCGAGGAAAGACACAAAAGCTACACATAAGCTATAATGCACCTGTTACACTTACCTTTTCTTTGTTGGCAGTGGTTATTTTATTAATTGACCAGTTCTTAGTAAAAAACCTTATTAATTCTATTTTTACAGCCACTGGAAAAGTAGGTTCAGAATTTGCATTTAATTGGAAAAGTCCATTAGATTACATAAGACTGTTTACTCACGTTTTAGGTCATACTAACTGGGAACATTTAATTAACAACCTTTCTTTTATTTTACTACTAGGCCCATTACTAGAAGAAAGATATGGTTCTGGAATCTTACTTCTAATGATTTCAATTACAGCTTTTGTAACCGGAGTATTAAATGCTTGTTTCACATCCACCGGTCTTTTAGGAGCCAGTGGAATTGCTTTCATGATGATTCTTTTGTCTTCGTTTACAACAATTTCAAAAAACCAAATCCCACTAACTTTTATACTAATTGTTTTGTTATATATGGGAAAAGAAATTTTTACTGGAATTAAATCCAACAATATTTCATCAATGGCCCATATTGTAGGAGGATTGTGTGGAAGTATGTTTGGCTTTATTGGTTCTAGTTCACGAAGAACAACTTCAAAAGCAGCAAAGACTAATATAGACAAAATAGAAAATAAATATGAAACTGAAAAAAAATACGGAACCAAGAATTCTTATACTACAAATAAAAAACAAAATGAAGATTCTGACTCAACTGTAGTTATTTCTTCAGCAAAATTTTAATCTTATATAATTCCTGTTAAAATAGTACTTGACAAATACTAGGTTTTTCAGATATTATCTAAAAAGTCATTTTGGAGCGGTGGCCGAGTGGTTTAAGGCGGCGGTCTTGAAAACCGTTGTGCCGAGAGGTACCGGGGGTTCGAATCCCCCCTGCTCCGTAGGCATGGGTGCTGAAATCTGTTACGCAGAATCTTTCCCTGCTTAGAAGGAAGCGTGGTAGAGCGGTAATACAACGGATTGCTAATCCGTCGGTTCTTCACAGGCCGGGCAGGTTCGACTCCTGTCGCTTCCGTTTTTTCTGAGACT
>JAGAOP010000030.1 GCA_017623685.1 Spirochaetaceae bacterium | reverse complement strand
CTATTATACTATCTAGTTGGGTTTTTGCAACTTCATCTCCAAACCCCCATTGGCTTCTTAGGGCATCTAGAGTTGTTTTGTCATAGCCTGTTTTGTTTATTTGGTGATTTTTGTGAAGATTTGTTGCTCCATTTATTGCGTTTCTTATGTTTTCATAACTTATGTCTGTTCCTCCCATTCCTAATCGGCTACTTATTCCCTCTTTGCTCATTGTTAATTCCAATAAACCTACTCCATGTATATTTGATAGATTGAAGGTGGCATTTTCTCCAAAGGCAAATAATACACCGTTTTCTGCTAGTCCACCTGCAAGGTTATTTAATGATTCTATTGAGTCTATTTGTAGAATATTAAATCCTTTTACGTTTGTGTTGTTTACACCAAGATTATATTCACTTAACCCCATAGTTACAAAAGTATTTGTTCCTGCACCTATTGCACTAGCTACAACGTTTTTGCTAACCCAACTTGAATTTGCCGAATCCCAATCCATAGACCAGCCATCTGCTTCTGTATAATTTATAGAATTTATATAACTGTTTGCTACACCAGTTATATAATTTGACCCTGCAGTTGTAAATGTATTTACCAGTTTGGGAGTTAATCCTGTTAAACCTTTGGTTATTTCGGCTATGTCATTACTCATTCCTCCCACTTTTGCACCTATTACTTGCATTGCAGCTTTTTTACCTAATTCTAATCCTACTTGTTCTATCGATTTATGTCCTCCAACTAAATCTAAGCTTGCAAATAACAAATCATCTGCATATCCTAGAACTGCGCCCATTGCTGGTCCCCCTAATATGTTTCCGGCTATATTTGCTGCTATATCCACTATACCTCTTAAGGTCGGGGGTTCGAAAAAGGAATTATTTTGTACCCACAATTTTTTATCATAGGCACTTTTACTTAATTCAGTTAAGCCAGCACCTGCTCTTATACTATTCCATTGATAGTCTAACATGATATTTTCTATTTCGCCTAGTCCTGATTCCTTAATTATTTCTTTTTTTGGCTCATTTATATCAAATTTTTCTTTAAATATAGGGGAATATCCTATGTGCCGTCCTAATTCTCCGTCTCGTAAACTAATTATTTTTCCTTTTTCCATTAATTCTTCTATTTTTTCTTCTGCTTCTTTGCTTTTATCCTTTTTTTCGTATTCTGTTATATCTCCTTTTTTTGCTACTTCTCTTGGAATTTTCCATTCTTTTATTCCACCATTTTCTTCTACTTTACCAAATATTCTATCTGCCCAATTCTTTAAGTTTTTTTGAGCTGATTCAATTTGTTTTGTTGCATCATAACCGCTTTTTACTAATATATTTAAAGTTTTGTTTATTTCAGGTATTTTTGCTTCAAAAGGTTCATACTTCTTTATTTTTTGAGTTTCGTATACACCACCACTTATGGTTGCGTCTACCAAAACAACTCTTTTTATTTCTCCTCCTACTTCATACCCAGATTCCAATACAAGTTTTTTTTGCCAGTTTTCCATTGCAGCATTTTCTATATTTAATCGTTCTTCATAAGATTCTCTTGTCTGTTGAATTATTTGTTCTGCATATTCAGCAGCGATTTTTCCAGCTAATTTTTCCATTTTTGCAGTGGTTGCTTCTACATCAGCATTTACTTCTTCTTGAATTTCCCTTGCTTTTTCGGTTAATCCTCTTGTGTGAGTTTTTATCAATCCTGTACTAATGGACCCTTGTAAATTACTTAAAATAATTGAGTAATCTTTTCCAATACTTGCATTTTCTTCGATATATTTTGTTGCTTCTTCTTTCCAAACATTGGTTTCTGAATTTTTTAATTTAGAAAGTACTTGTGCCAAAGTTCCTTCTACTTCACTTCCACTTCTTTCTATGTCTTCTACACTTCCATATCCTGTTGCATACAAATATTCTTTTTGTATCCATTTATTTTTTTCTTCTAAATATTCACTATATGTATCCTGAAAATTTTCTTTGCCTTTTTCATATTTTGTTATAAAATCTTTTCGCCATTTATTATATCCAGCATTTATTTTTTCTTCAGCTAACACCCATTCTTTTCGACCTGTTTCAACAATATTCATTGCCTGGTCAAACCATTCTATTTTTTCATTTTCCTGTCGTTCAAGTTCTAATATCCAATTTTCCTGTTGTATTTTAAGTTCTTCTGTATAACTTAAATCTAATAGTTCCATCACACCTTGGAACACCTTTCTTTGCTGAATATTTGTATATTCTTCTGTTTCCTTATTTATATTTGTATTTTGACCTAACAGTTTCACTTCCTGTTCTGCAATAAATACCTTGTGCTGATTTTCATTCCAGCTTCCAAAAGCAATTTGTGCTATTTCTTTTAATGATTTAAGTTTTTCTTCTGCAATTTTTTTTGAATTTTCTATCTCTTTTTCGTATTCTTTTTCTGCTATTTTTCTTTCTCTTTCTGTTAACCTATCATCTCCACTACTTTGCCATAACTGTCTTAACAACTTTTTTGTTTCTTCATCTAAAGAATTAATTTCTTCTAAAAGTCCATAAAACTGTGTTTTTGCTACTTCTGCTTTTTGATTGAGTTTAGCAACTACATTTTCAAGATTATTATTTGAATCATTTAATTTTTTATCAAATAAGTTTTTTATATTTTCTGTAGATATTTCTGTACCATAACTTTCTTTTCCTTCATGAGCCTTATTAAATATTTCTTCGCTACAAATTATTTTTATATCCTCCTGTGATATGGAATTACTGTTTTCTACTATAAGATTTACAGCCTTAGAAAATTTTTCGTAATCCATCAATGAATTGTCTGTATTACTTCCTTCCATAATGAATAATTTTTCGTTATTGATTTTTAATTCATCTGAATAATTTTCCCACAATGAAATTTTTTCTAGATTACTATTTTCTAGAGTTTTTAACATTGTAGTTTTGCCTTTTCTTAGGTTTTCAGTAGCATATCTAACTGCTTTTATACTGTTTCCCTTATCTGTTTCGTTTGTAGCATTTATTAACATAGCTGAAGCCATGACGAATCCTAACCCATTAAAAATACCAAATGCAGAATAACCTGCAGCTAAAGAATAAAAAAGTGTTGCATTTTTATATGCTTGGTTTTCTTTATCTTTTAATTGCTTTTCCAAAGTTTTTAAGGCTCTTTTTTCAAGTTCATAATAGGTTCTAGCTTCTATATCTTCTAAAAGAACTGTATTCCCGTAAACTAAAAGTTTCGCCACATCTTCTTTTCCTTGTTCATTCTTTATAACTTTTTCCCAGGCTTTTTTTAATTCGTCAAGGCGACACTCTAAATACATTTCACCTATATCTAATCCGTGAAAAATACTATGGGTTGGAATTGTATCTGCATAAAAAGCATTTTTATCTCTAGGATTTTTACTTCCTTCTAAGAAAGATTCATCTAACAAAGATTTTAAATATAAACTAGCAAGCATTAGATCATTTGCATAATTATCATTTGTTGAACAAACCTTTTGCCACCAATCAAATCCTTCTTTTTCACATAACGTATATTCTTCATTTGAATCTAACCGTTGAAGTATATAACTTTTATTTGTAACATACTCAATTAATATTTCATTATTTTGTTCCATTGCCTGCTTAAAAGCCATGGAAGAATTAGTGTTAATATCATAGGCTAAATTTATTACATAGTTTCCATTTTGATCTTTTTCTACACAAATTAATTCAGTCCACTTATAATCTTCTGGAGTAAATGAATCAACTGACTTAATTATACTACTTCTAATAGCAGATTCCTCTGCTTCTAACTTACGAATTGTATTTTTTTGATCATAAATAGCTTTTGCAGATTCTTCTGCAAGAACAACTGTAAGATATTGTTGCCTTTTTGCTTCAACATATTCTAATTGAGCCTCGTTATATTCTGAGTTTTCGATATTTTTTTGTAAAATTACAGATTCTAATGCTTCTTCTGTTAATTTTGCGATTTCCAAAGAATACAAAGCTTGGTCTAATTTTTCTTTTGGGCTTTCTATAGAACCACCCTTTGCTTTTAAATATACACTTGTACCCCATTCATATTTTTTTTGAGCAATCCTAAGTTCAGTTCTTGCCTTTTCTGTTTCTTCAAAGGCAGTATCAGTTTGTTTTGAAATATTATCATATTCATCAATAATAGCTAAATAAGTTTCTAAAGCAGCTTCATATTCTTCTTTTGCCAAAAGTGAATCTTCGTTGGCTTTTACAAGTGCAGAATTTGCATTAATACAGGCTTCTTCTAGTTTTTCAAAACTTCCTGACAAGGCATTTATTCCATTTGCGAATGCTTCTAAATCTTTTACTAATTGAATAATATCTACTGATTCGTAATATTTAAAGATTAAAGAATTAATTCTTTCCTCTAATTCTAAAGAAGTTGCCTGTGAATTAATACCGATTTCATACAATGAATCTGTTGCATACAGATTTTCTAATGCTTTTTTCTGTTGAATTATTTTTGCATTTACAGCATTCAGTTTATAATCCATACAGCTTGAATCAATTTCAATTCCTTGTTCTTTCAAAATAGAAAGACTTTTTTCCAAAGAATCATTTTGCTCAGAGAAAATTCCTTGATAATAAATCAATTCCCAATTTTTAGCTAAATTATTAGCTTCAAATAATTTTTTCGATGAATTGATTATAGCTAAAACTTCTTCGTATTGAATTTCAGTCTTTTCTTGACCATTATTAATTTCTATTACATATTGTCCAATTTTTTCTTGTAAATCAGTTTCTAATGCTAAGAAATTATTTTGCCAACTTTGTTTTTCCTCATTTAGCTTTGAAATAAATTCTTCCACAGTAAAAATATCTGAACAATCCATATTTTGTAAAATAATTGTGGCAGTATATTGTTCCAATAGATTCATTTCTTCAAGAGAAAAAATATCATAGTTTTGATTTTGTAGCATAAAAATCCAAGTTTGAAGATTACTAATATTTTGTTGCCAAGTTAAACAAATATTATATTTTTTTAAGCCTTCTTCTAATTCCGTTTCTATAGATTTTATTTGTTCTTCTGTTATTTTTTGAACATTTCCTTCGTAATAATCTTTAATTCCTCGCCACGTTAAAATATTATTAAATATTTCATCTCTAACCATTAAAGATGAATTGTGTAGATTTTCCGTTCCTAAAAGAACTTCATTAAATCTTTCAATTATCACTTCTAAGTTTTGATTTTTTATTTTATCAATTTGTTCAAAAAAGGCTTGTAAATTATTCCAAGCAGCCAAGTCTTTTTCTTTTAAGTTTTCTTGGCGAAAATCCTTGTAGGTTTCTTGAATTTCGATAACTTTTTGAGAATTTAAATCTTCCCAGATTTTATCTATATCATTACCCTTTAGATATGAAATAATTTGATTTCGTCTGTGTAACTCATTTTCAATTTCTATAAGTAACTTTGATAATTCTTCTTGAAAAATATTTTTTTTCAATATTTCATTTTCTGTAGTGGAAAAGTTATTTTTTTCAAGATTTTCCCATTGGGTTGGAAAATGATTTTTTACTTTTTCTAAGTAATTATTAACTTCAACCCAAAAAGTTTCCTCTTTTTCAGATGAATCTGCCTTAATTAAAAGATTTTTTCCTTCTTCTGAAAGATTAAATAGTTCATCATTAGATAAATTTGATGTAACTCCATTAATAATATCTAAACATATCTGATTTATTGTATCTTTTAGTAAAAAATTATTATAAGTAGCATAGGTTTCTAAATATTCTTGAAATTGCAAGGTGGCATTTTCTATATTTTCTTCTTGTCCTAAAAAAGAAATATCCTCTAAAATTATTAAACATTGGGATTTTAAATATTCTGTGTTTAAACCTTCTAAAGCCAATAAACTTTGCTGATACATTTCTCGAGCTTTTTCAACTTCTTGTTGCTTTTCTGTTAAAATTTTGCTTTTTGAATTTAATTCTTCTGAAACCTCTTGAATATCCAAATGGATATGGTCCATGGTGTTTAAGATTTTTTCATATTCTTGAACTTTAAGTTCATATTCTAATTCTGCAGTTTTTAAATTATTTAAACTATCTTCTGATTTTTCAATTCCTGAACTAACATCTTGGGCATAATCGTTTAAAGCTTGGGCAATTTTAACTTCCGTTTCCCAATATTTTATCTTTGCTTGATTTTTTATTTTTTCAAGATAAAGATTATCCATGTATGGATCTGAAACTACTAAACCAAAAACTTCGTACTGTTTTCTTATAGATTTTTCACTTTCAAGTTTATATTCCTTTGCCAAAGAAATCCAACCTTCATTTGCATCAAATAAAGATTTATCACTTTCCCACAGTTCTGCATCAAAATAACTTGAATATTTATTTCCTAAAATATTTTGAATCTGAGTTGTAGAAACATTGCTAGAAGTATTATTTAGCTTAGAAATAATATTTTTTAAACTTGATATTTCATTATTTACCTGTTGAATTCTTTCTAAAATTAAAGATTTTTTTTCTTCTAAAAGTTTAAGCTCTTTTTGCGGATCAAATACTTCGTTTTCATTATCTGAATATAACAAAGGATTATCTGTAACATTCATATTAGAACTTGAAGAATTATAAATTGCAGCCTTTATACGATTTTTTTCAGTTTCGATTTTTTCTAGCTCTTTATTTAATTGATCTAAGTTTTCATTGAATATAGATAAGTCTTTATTTTCTATATTCTGTGCCAACATTTTTAAATATCCTGACTTCCACTTAGAAATTTGATTTAATAATTCATTTGTACCCACTTCACTAATAAAATAATCTAAATCAACCACATACTTATCATTAAAAGAGACTCCCTTGTCCTTGGTAAAACCTTTAATATAGGAATCCTGACTAAAAAATGAATTATCTTCAGTTTTCCAGTAATGATACACATTATTGTATTTTTCACTCCATAACTGAAACCAACCTTGTATTCCTTGAACGCACAAAGCCATCATTTGTCTTGACTGATTATAAAGAGTTATCTGCGAATTTAATGTTTTTTCTTTATAGTTACGTTCATCCATAATAAGCTTAGAAAACTGCATTTCAGCATCATAAATCTGTAGTTTTAATTCTTCCGTTGCAGAATCCCATTTTTCTAAACCTTCAGATATGGCTTTTAATGTATTATTTTCCCATTGTTGCCTTTCTAATCGAAGTTGATTATATGCTGTTTGCCAATTTTTTTCACCTTCTAAAAATGTTTCTTCCCCTTGAATTTCCCATTGATTACGAGCTAAAAGAAACTCTTTTTCTGCATCTTCCCATTTAGAAAGCCCTTCTTTTAATTTATGATTAAATTCTTCACTCCAATTTTCTTGGTGAAGAATTATTTCGTTATCCTGTATGTTAGAAATTTCATTATCTATCATTGAAAATAATTCTTGAGTAATTAAGTCGCTTTCTTCCTTTGCTTCCTGGGCAAGTTGTGTAGCAATAACTTGAGCCGCTTCTTTTGAACTTAAATATTTAAGAGAATTTCTATCATAAAGCATTTCAGATAAAATATTGTTTCCTTCAGCTTCCATAATTCTTTGAAATTCCATTTGTAAATACTCTTGAACTAAAGTCATTCCCCAAGAAACAAGGCTTTCTTTTTCTGATGAATCTATATCCACTGAATCCAACAAAATTAGTAAATCCTCTTTATCCATATAAAAATTTTTCCACCAATTTTTAATATCCTCTGATTCGCTTACAGCATTATTCCATTGGTTAAGAACTTCTTTTATTTCATTTTCAGTAATTTCCTTTTGGGAATTACCATCTTGATCAATATAATTCCATTTTTGACCTAAATTATCCATTATTAAATAAAGTTCATGCTGCTTTGAAGATTTGCGACCTTGACTAAACCCATTTATAAGCCACTTTGCATAACGAAGATTTTTTTCTTGCTCATAAAAAGCATGAACTTGTTGCTTTTTAACTTGCCAAGTTTGAAAGTCCTTTTCTTTTTCTTGTAAAGTAGCACTTTCCCAAGTGGCCATTGCAGCAATTACTCCTTCGTCAGCAAGTTTATCCCAACGAGCTTGATTTCTTTCCTGCTGAGCAAGGTTTAAATAATAATTAAGTTCCTTTAAACCTTGTTCCCTTTCAAAATAAAATTCCTGTGCAGGAACCAAAAGAACCAAATAAAAAAATGCAACAACAGTTGCAATCGATCTTTTAAAAATAGAATATTTATACATAAACTACTCCTATAAAAACCACCGCCTTGGCGGCGAGCCATGGAAGGCGAGAATATCAGTTTAAAATGAAACGCATTTTAAACTGAAATGATAAAAAGTCAGCCTAAAAATTAATCTTAACGATTGACTTTTTTCCCTTTTTTGTAATTTGCTTATTGATAGATAGACAAATTACCTATTAACCATATTAAAAAACAGTTTAAAAAATGAAATTTGCAAGCCGAATTTTTTTTTAACCTCAAATTGTGGCATTTTTTTGAATCATTACTGGAAACAATAAAAAAGAAATTATCATTGAACTACCGGTACCAAAAATCATAAAAAAAGCTAGCTGTTTTGAAAAATCATCTGCACCAAAAAATAATAAAGGTATGGCTCCTACAATAGTTGACAAGGAAGTTATTAAAATACTTCTTGTTTTTTCTCGAATCTTTAATAAGATGTTATATTTTTTAGACTCTGCAATATAAATTCCATTATTTACTGCAAGTCCACTGGCTATTACAAGTCCAATTATGTCAGCTGTAGTAATTGTTCCACCAAAAAAAAATCTTATTGCCATAGGGATTCCCATTGAAGAAGGAATTAAAGCTGTAATTTTTAATGCTAAACTGTAATTTTCAGTTAATCCTCCTAATAACATTAAAATTCCTATAATACAAAGACAAAAAATACTTATTATCAAGCTATAATTTTTTTTCATATTTTCTAATTCTTTTGAAAATCGAAACCCATAGCCTTTTTCTAATTCAATTTGATTTAAAATCTCTTCTACCGTTACCATAGCTTTTTCTGTACTGCTACTTTTTACATGAAACGTACAATATGCTGCCCTCCTATTATCTAACCTATAAATCTTACCTATAGCCTTATCTTTTTCTATTTTAGCTAAGTTTCCTAATCTAAGAATTTTAGACATTTCATCTGTAGTCATATTATTCTTCAATACTGGAATTACAAGATTTTCTAAGTCTTCTAAAGACTGAATTGTATTCTTTTTACCAGAAACCCTAATATCTGTTTCTTGAAAATCATTTATCCATTTGTCCACCACAGGACCGAAAATTACCCACCGAAGAATTGTACCTAAATCATTAACCGATAAATTATTTTTTGCTAATAAATTTCTATCAGGACTTATCCTTAAGATTTCTTCTGGATTTTTGAAATTCAGTACACATTGCTCTATTTCATGGAATCCTTGAGCGAAGGAGACAGCTTGTTCAGCATATTTTCTGCAAAGTTGACTTTCATCTCCTACAACCGCAACTTGAATTTCAAATAGAACAGAGTCTATTTGTCCTTTTTGTGGTACATATAAAAATCCAGTTTGCAATAAATGTTCAAAATTTGAAAGTTTATTTGAAACTTCTCGTTCACAAGCATCATTTTGTAATCCAATTTCCAAAGAGCAATTACCTTTAACAACTTGGCTACGAATAAATTCCACTCCAGAAAGTTTTTTTACTTCTTCGATAAAGTCCGAAACGTCTTTATCAATAACTTCTGCTGCTATTTCGCTATCATATTCTACTGATGCAAAAATAATGTTCTGAGAATCCTCCAAGGTGATATTTTTTTCTGACAAAACAAAAAAAACAAAAGGTAATACAATTAAAATTCCCATGATTGAAATGCATAATTTTTTATTAACTCCCTTTTTTTTATAAATAAAATAAAGAATTCGTAGGTAACTTCTTTTTAATTTTGCATAAATCATAAAATTTAAAGATTTACGTTTACTACTTGGCAAGAAAATAAAGCATGGTAAAAAAACACAAGTTAAAATTGTAGAATTACAAAGCATAAGAATTATAGCCAATGTCACATTTTGTATTCCTGGAATTATAGAACTTAAAAAATATACAGGTATCAAAGTTAAAACAGTTGTTAAACAAGAGGAGATAATTGAAGGTAAAATTTGATAAACTTGATTAAAAAAAGTTTTTTTATCGATAGATTTTTCCGAAAGCTCTGCCATAACAAAGGGACCATCTGCAACAAGACCTAAAGCTATACCTAAACCTGCTAAAACGTTTTTATCTAAATTAAATCCAAAAAAATAAAGTTGAGCTGTTGTCCATATTGCTGAAACAGGTAATAAAATACCAAGCAAAACAGAAATCTTAAAATTAATAAAGAAAAATGGTACAATAAATAAAATTACAATAAAACTTTGCAACAAAGATATAAAAGCATTTTTTATAATAAAAGCAAATTCTTCACCTTTATCATAAAGAACAGTATAACCTTCTTTTCTAATGGGGCTAGTATTTAATATTTCTTTGCATTTTTTTGAAATATTAATTGGATTTCCATCAAAGGTAGCCTTTACAACCAATGAAACACATTCTTTCCCATTTATCCTAACAATTTCATCTTGTTTTCTTTCTTTTCTTTCTACTGATGCAAAAGATGATAATTTTGAAACTCCATTTCCAACAGGAATTGGTAAGTGGCGAATTTCGTCTAAATTCTTTATTTTTGTGTCAAAGGCTATTTGGGTTTTACTAAAAAAAGAATTTAAACTTCCTCCACTTGTAATAGAGTTTCCTTCTTGAATAATTTGTCCTAAAGTTAAAGGATTCAAAGCACCCTTTGCCATTTTTGCAACATCAAATTCAACTAGAATTTCGTAGGTTGTGCCTCCTGCAACAATTACTTCAGCTACTCCATCTATACCTTCTAATAATGGTTTTATTTCCGTGTCTAAATAATTACGAATTTGATTTAAGTTTTTTCCCTCCAAAGCAAAACATAACATTGGACTTTGGTTAGAATCAGAGGAATAAATCCTTGGCTTTTGCACTGCAGATGGTAACCTATTGTATAATGTGTCCACGCCATCCCGTAATGCTAAATATAAATATTTAGAATCCAAATTCTTATGAAAATATGCTGTGGTATAAGTTTTACCATATTCGGCTATTGATTTTAGCTCTACCAACCCAGAAATACCAGAAATAATTTCTTCTAACGGAATAAGAATTTCTTTTTCCAAATAGTTTTCATCCATACCGTAATACTCAAATTCCACAGTATAGATAATATATTTTTCAGAATCATCTTGGCCTAAAGAAATATTTTTTATCATAATCAAAAACAAAAGAGTTATACAGCACAAAACAAATAATGATTGAATAGGTCTTTCATACCAATTATTATTCATTGACACTCCTTTTTTTGAAGTACAACTGAAAAAATAAGTGGCATTAAAATTAAAACTAAAAATGTAGAAAAAATAAGACCTCCTACTATACAAAGTGCCATAGAAGATTGACTATTTTTTCCTGAAAAATTCATTGTAAAAGGAATTAAAGAACATACAGTTGTAAGATTTGTAACAAGTAAGGACCTTAATTTCTTAACTGAGCCTTCAATAACTCCCAACCCCTTAATTTTTGACAAAATACAGCTTTCGTATATCAAAATTGAATTATTTACCGAGGTACCGAATAAAACAACTAAAGCAATTACACCTTGTACATTTAAAGATTGCTGAAACACAACTAAAAATAAAACTGCACCAGAAAAAGCAGGTGGCAAAGCAATAATTAACAACAAGGGTATTACAAAAGACTGAAATTGAGCCCCCATTGTTAAATAAAGTAATAACAAGGCACTAATTAAAAGCAAGATGCCATTATCTAACATTTCTTTTATTTCAATTTTATGTAATGGAATAATATTTTCTGCTTCAGAAAAATCTATTTGCTCTTCAAGATTGTTACTAGAATCAGGATATAAAATCTTTCCATCTTGTCTATTGTACCGATATAAAGTTTTTTCGCTTTTCACATTGTTTAACTGACCGAGGATACGGAGAGGAATTACAGCGTTTTCACCACGAATATTTAAATTTTCAAATTCATTTTTTGAAAGTTTATTTCTGTTTGAAAGTTGAACTACAACAGGAATATCACGTCCATTTTCATAAAATGTGGTTGAATTAATACCTTCTAAATATCCTCTTGCACTTTGGGCAACAAAAGAAGGATTTAAGGCGAATCTTGAAATCAAGGCTCTATCTGGAATAAAATGAAGTTCAGATACATTATCCAATGGAATAACCTTTAAAGAAGGATTATTTGCTGCAAGATTTATTAAATTTTCCTGATTTTGTGAAGTTACAATATAAGATGTAGCTGGTAGAGCTAAAACTTTTGAAAGAAGGTCTTGGTCATCTATAAAATTAATTTTGATGTTATACATAGAAAAAAAATCTTGAATAGGCTGCTTTGCAATTAATGAATTTAGAGAATTCCGTAAGTTTACTGTTATTCTTTCTTTTCGCATTTCTGGCAAACTTAATCGCTGTAAATCATCTTGTTCTATGCCACCTTCTATAGAAATTGTTATACCCTTACCATTTTGAATAAAAAAATTTGTTAGTTCTGTTGCAAAGGATTCCATTGTTTCAATCCTTGTTCCAGCAGGAAAATCTATAGTAAAACTTAAGCTATCAGATTTTATTTTAGGTAAAAGTTCTATGTCTAAAAATAAAAAACTAAGTATTCCTACTGACAAGGAAATAAAAATTGGCAAAAATGCTATTTTTTTATTTTTAAATAAAGATAAAAGAAATCCATGATATTTTTTTTCTAATTGTATTATTTTCCCTGATTTATTATTTGTAAAACAAAAATTTTTTTTCCCAAGAATATACACTGAAGGAATAAAGGTTAAAGAAAGAATACAAGAAGAAAAAACTGAGGCAATAATTGAAATTGCCATATCTTGAAATAATTCACCTAGTAAACCATTCAAAAAAAATATCGGTAAAAAAACAATTATTGTGGTAAGAGCGGATCCAATATTTGACATTGAAACCTCTTGAATACCTTCTTTTACCAATTCCTTAAAATCATTACTTTTGTAAGAAATGTTTTTTGAAGCTAAATTTTCTAAAACTACAGTTCCTGCATCAACAACCATCCCAATTCCAACAGAGATTCCAGACAGGGACATTATATTTATCGTTGTACCAAATAAGCGCAATATTATTATTGAAAAAAAAGCTGATATAGGAATAACAGAGGAAAGTAAAATTGCTACACTTGTTTTATGCAAAAAACATCGAATTACAATAGCAGTAACAAATATACCTGCCCCTGCTGAACATAAAAGACTTATTAAAGCATCTAGAACTTCTTCCGATAAATCTTCTATTACAACAAAAGAGTAATGCTCTCCATACTCTTTTTCTAAACTTTTAATTTCAGAAGCTACACTTCTAGAAAGATTAATTGGACTTGCATCTGTTTTTTTTGTAATTCCAATCCTAATACATTCCTTGCCTTGTAGCATAAAAAAAGAATCCTTTTCTTTCGCTTCTTTAACTACTTCTGCCACATCAGAAATACGCAATAATCCTTTATCATTAAAATATATTGGAGTATCACGTATATCTTGCAAAGATGAAAATAACCCAGAAGTTTTTACAAGAATCTCTTTGTTGCCATTATTTAAAGTTCCAGATGGATATTCAAAATTAGATCGGGACAAAACAGAAGACAAATCTAATAAAGAAAGACCGAATGCTTCAAGATTAGAATAAAATCCATTAACTAAAATCTGTTCTGTTTCACCACCATAAACTGAAACTTTACTACAACCATATAGTCTTTGAAATCTAGGTTTTATATCAGTTTGAGCAATATGTCGGGCATACATTAAATCTTGATCCAAGGGAATCATTGCAACAGTAATTGTATCTCCCAGCCCTAAATCACTTTGAACAACAGGTTTTTCGCAACCAGATGGCAAACTACGATAACATAAATCAATAATTTCTCGACATTCAACTAAGGCCATTTCCCAATCACTCCCCCAATGTAATTCAAGGGTTAAAACAGAAAGTCCTTCTCGTGTAACAGAAGAAATTCTCTTTAAATCTTTTAGGGAAATAAAGGCATCTTCTAATGGAATTGTAACTAAGGTTTTCATATCTTGAGGTGAAATTCCTTGGTATTTTGCAGAAACAATTAATTTACGACAGCTAATTTCAGGAAGTAAATCTGAACCCATTGTAAAAGTACAAAAAATACCTAAAAGAAATATTCCTAAAACTATAGATAAAACAGAAACAGGATGTTCCACAGAAAAAGAAATAATTTTTTTTGTCATGTTTTATTCACCACACAAATAATTTCTTCATTTAAGGTATTCCCCAAAGTATCTGATACATCTTTATTTATAGATAAAGTAATTAATCCTTTATTTTCGTTATTTGTTATTTCCACTTGACATTTTAAAATGCAGATTTTACCATTTTCTTGATTTTCATAATAAGAAAAAAGTTCTTGATCTATTTGTTGCAAAGGGAAATCTGTTTGACTAAAAAACTCTTTTGAAGAAAAACTAGTGATTTTTTTTATAAAAAAATCACTACACCCATTTGTTCCAGATAAATCAATGAATTCCATAGCTGAAAAACGATTAATTCCTTCTGATTCCTTTGAAACAAGAAAAAATAAATATAAATCTGTACTTACAGATTCACTTCCAACAACAGTTGGAAAATCAACAACATCAAAGGATAAAGAACTATATTGATTATCCAAAGAAAACAAGTGAAAATTCTGTCCATTTTTTAAATATGCTTTTAGAAATTTTACGGGGCGATTTTTTTCGTTATTAAAACAAAGGGAAAATATTTTTTCTTTCTGACTTGTATTACCCGCCTTATCAGAAATCCCTGGATTAATTTTCAAAAAATACTGTTTCCCCCATGTAATATTTTTGTCAAAAAAAATTTTTGCAGATTTTTTCGTTTGATAATCAATATCTAAAGAAAAAGGAATATCTGGTTCCATAGAAATAAAAGCAGATAAATTTTCAATATCAACAATTTCATTAAATACAATTTGGAATCTATCATCGATAAAGACATTATCAATTTGATTTTCAATTTTCAAAACTTCATTATCATCTTTAGATAACAGAAAGAAATCAAAATCAGGGGAAATAAAATCTTGGCCATAAGAAAAGCTTGACACAAAGGGATTTTCCATTTTATTTCCATAAAAATCCGATAAATTTGTATCCAAATAAATTATATATTCTTTGCCAAATTGCAATTCTTCTAACAATACAATTTGAACTATGCTTCCACATTCAGAAAAGGTTGAAACATAATCTACACTTGGTTCAATTCGAAAATTTGAATCAAAGGAAGCGGGATCAATCCCTTCTGAAAAAGTAAATTCTATATGGTTTATTTTTTGATTATCATCAAAGAAGACTGTTCCGTCACTGGGTGTAATTGATTTTACCCAAGGTGCAACTTCTTCTTTTCTGGTACTATAAGTATGATAATAATCATTCAACATAGATATACCTTTTTTATCTTCAATTTCGGAACTAAGTTTTAATTTATACTCAAAATTTTTTTGAATACCCTTTTGCGGCTCAAAACGAACAAAATTATCGTAAAAATAAAATTGCCCAGTAAGGTTTTCATCATCCTTTGTTAATGAAAATCCATTTTTAAGCGAAAAAGACGTAGGAGATCTTGAAAATTCAATTATTACACCTTTTTCATCAAAAGTTGATGTTATAACTTCCAAGGGAGGCACAAGAAAAAAACCGCAAGAAAAAAAGCTAAAACTAAACAAGCAAAAAAAACCTACTCTTATAAAGTTTTTATAAGTAGACATATTTCCTCCTTTAAGGTTTCACCTTTTGAATTAGTTATTCTCTCTTTATCATTTGAAATAACTAAGCGATAAAAAACTTCTCTTTCATCAGAACTAGCCGAGCAGCCAATCCATCGTAAATAAAGCCCCATTCCATCTTGGCTCCAGTGAACATAACTTAAGGTAGGATTTGAAGAAGTTACAGGAAAAAAACTATTTAAAGAAATGGCTCCAACAGTTGCCTCTCGTTTTTCTTTGGGTATAGCTGAAGAAAAAAATAATTCAATTCCCAAGACATTGTTTTCAGCTGTATAATCTAAATTACACAAATAAAAATCCTGGGAAAAATTTTGAATTTCCTGATCTAAACCTAATTTTATTTTTTCTAAAACTAAATAATTTGTTGAAGGAGTAAAATTTTTAGTTACTTTTTGAAGCAAAGGTAATGAATTAAAATCCTTAACAGAAGTTGAAATTTCCATTTGATACATAACATCAACACCCCACTGTTCGCTGGGTACCCATAAAAATTCCTTTGGGTCATTTGGATTCCATCGCAAAGAACCTTTAACATCAGGATAAAAACTAAGGCTAGAAACAAAAGAATCATATAAAATAGGCTTTGAAAAAATAAAACCAATAGGCATACATCCACTTAATGAATCCAAACTAGATTCCTTTAACCAAACATAACCATTTTGACCTTCTATAACAGGACAAATATGTGTTAATAAAGGTAATTGGCTGTCTTTAAATGTAAAATAAGAACCATTTTCTTCCTGGTTTAACAAATATCCATCCAAAGAAGTAATATTTTCTAAAGACCAAGAATAATTTTCATTAATATCCCATTGTTCTTTTGGAAAAATAGAAACTTGTTTCAAATCACTTGAAAAAACAATATTGAATTGATTATTTGGACTAAGAGTAAATCCCTGAATAAAACTAGCCTTATTTACAGCTTTGTTAAAATTAAACACCAAGGGCATTTTTAAACCATCAAAATTTTCCTTTGGGCAAGCAACCATATCTAACTTAAGAACAGCATCTTTTTTTCCATAAATAAAATCTCGGATTAAAGAAACATTATAACTTGCACCACTTTTCTGCTTTAATTGTCCAATAATAGAAAAACTGTAGGATGCACCTTTTTGCCAATTAGCTTTCGGTTTAATTTTAAAAGAATTACTTCCATTTGGAAAAACCTTCAAAGGAACAAACTGATTTCCCATTTTTAAAGAAACAATAGAATTTAAAGAGTTAATTTCTATTGGTTTAGAAAAACTAACAGTTATTACGTCTTGAAAATAATAATTTACTTTATCAGGAACAGAACAAGTAGCAGAAAAATAGTCAAAAGAGATAAAATTGCAAGAATTTATGTATACTATTATATACATGATAAGAAATATTATAGAACTAAATTTATTAATGTATAATTTTTTATACATATTTATACATTTTCTATTTTTGGTTTTATCTAACAATTTGACCTTCCTTTAAAAAAGGAGATGGTTCATCAACAATTTCATCCCCAACTGTTACACCTGTTTCAAGCCAAATAAAACCGTCTTTTTTTTCAATAATTTTCACAGATTTTTTTACTAAAATTCCTTTTACTACACAGAAAACAGAAAAATTATTTTCCTCCTCCTGAATCAAAGCTGTTTCTGGAATCACAGGGAATACTTCACCTTCATTACTTGATAAAGAGCATTTTAAAAACATTCCAGGTTTAATAATTAATCCATTATTTTCAATTTGTGCTTTAACTGTAAAATTACCAGTTTGAGAATCTGCCACAGGAGAGATTTCTGCTATTTCAGTATTCATAGAAATAGATAAAGAAGGTATTTCAATAAATATTTTTTTACCCTTTTCCACAACACCCATATCCTTTTCTTGAATATGAAAAACTCCGTAAACAGGAGAAATATCTAACAATGTAAAAATCTTTTCGTTTTCTGGAACAAATTCACCTTTTTCGAAATATTGTGCACCAACTATTCCGTCACAAGAAGAATAAATAAACAACTGATTTTTTAATCCCTTAACAGATTCAAGGTTTTTTTTTGCATTTTCTAAAGCAGCCTTTGCACTTTTTACTTCTGCCTGAAAAGAACGAGTATTTAAGTCGATTAATTGAGTACACCGTTCTTCTTCTGTTAATGCAAATGAATATCCGTTAGCTATTAAATCAATGTCTCTATATCCAATTTCTAAAGCATTTTTTTCTTTTTTTAACATATCCAAGGCAGATTGCATTCCAGTTATTGCCAATTTTTCAGACTCGTAGGCTTCTAATGAAATACCACCTATATCATAAAGTTCTTTGTTTTTTTCAAAATTATTTTTTGCCTTTTCCAACTCTAATTCTTTTTGCTTAAGCTCAATATCTTTTTTTTCTAGAGAAATTAACTGACTTTCAACATTAAGTTTTCCTTCTAATAGATTTGTTTCTGCTAAAAACAAGGCTGCTTCTGCTGATGTTACGGAATTTTCAGCTTGTTCCTGTTGAATATCTAATTGAATATTGTTCAACTTCGCCAAAAGTTGGCCCTTTGCTACCTTATCTCCTTCTTTAACATATATATCTAATATTGTACCTTGAACTTGACTGGTAACATCATTTTTAGAACTGTATGAAACTGTTCCAAAAGTATTTAATTCTTGAATTAGATTTTTTTCTGTTACTTTAACAATATTCAGATTCTTTGAAAAATTATTTTCAACAAAAGCTAAATCTTCTTTACATGCTATTACCCCAAGACTAAAGATTAAAAGTAAATATACTAAGATTTTACAATTTGTTACATTCATAAATTAAACCTCCAAATTCAATTCCACTATAAATTTCTAAAGTTCTTTCGTAGGAAAGAACTTCACTTTGTTTTTGTAAAGTTGTAATTTTTATTCCTGCTAATTCAGATAATTTATTTAAATAATCCAATCTTTTTATCTTTCCATTTTCTAGCTCTATTTTAGAAAATTCTAATCTTTTTTCATAAATTGAAATTGATTCCCTTAAGAATTCTAATTCTTTAATGCATTGGTCATGGTTAATTAATAAATCAACAAAAGAAACGTATAATTCTTCTTCTGTTTTTGCTAGATTTAATCTACTTTGCAAGATTAATATTTTTTGTGTGTTTTTATCTAAAAAAACAGGAATATTTTTTTGAATATCATTTGAAACTGTATTATTTACTGAGCTAAGGTTATTTTCTGAAAAACTCAACCCCGAACTTATAGTACCTGGAAAAAAAGTTAATTTATCAAAACTAATTCCTAATTTGATACTATATTCAGGTTGATCTAAGGGGAAAGCAGTATTTGAAAAAGCAACTCCTGCTTGTAGATTTATTTTTGGAACATACCATCTATCTTTTATTTGCTTTTCATATTCTAAAATAGTGTGTTCCAATTCCTTTTTTTTCAATTCAATGCTGTTCGCCTTTATCAAGGGAAATAAACCTTGTTCATATTCTTCAAGGTAAAATAATTCTTGTATTTGAAGATTTTTTCCCTCAATTTGAATTTGCTCTTGAGGGTTTAATCCCAAAAGACTTTTAAAAGAACGAATCATCTTATTTAAGTTTTTTTCTTCTTGTTCAAGTTCAAATAAAAGTTTGTTATATGAAATTAAGTAATCTAAATAATCAATTTCTAAGATTCTGCCGATTTCTTTTTCTTTTTCAATTATTTTTAGGTTCAGCTCCCCATTTTTAACTACTTGTTTTTTTATTTTTATTATTTCCTGTTGTGTTAGAATTCCGTAATAAGATTCAATAACATTTGAAATAAAAAATCTAAGTTGCAAATTGTAATTTTCAAAATTATATAAACTCTGTAAACGGTTAAAACGATATTCATTTAGAACATTCCCCCCATCAAAAATTAACTGATTAATGGAAATAGATAAATTTTTTGACCTAGAATCATTTCCGTAAATTGAAATATTAGCGGATTCAGAAAATGAAAAATTAAAAGAAGGTAAAAAATTTTGAATAGACAAAGCAGATGTTTCCATCTCTTGAATAACTAAAAGTTTTCCATATAAAAGTTCTTTAGAATTTTCCATTGCAAAATTTAAAGCTTCTGTTTCAGATTTTATTGTGATTGTTCCATAAACAATAGAAAAACTTAAAAATTGAAATAATAAAAATATAATTTGTTTCATATTTACTTTTGCCATATGTTTTGTAATGATGAAATAAGTTTTTTGCTGTACTTATATCTATCTATTGATGACAAAATATTATCTTTTCCATTTCCTAAAATTAAACCTTGAAAAATGATTTTGTTATTTTCATCAAATACTTTAAATTCTAAATCTATTGAATTTTGATATTTTACACCTTTTAAAAAGGATCTTTGATTTACAGAAACAACTAAATTCCCTGATTTTTTTGAATTAATAATTTCTTGCTGATTTCGAGAATTAATAGCTGCAACATGAATTGCTAACTGATTGAATAATAATTCGGATGTTTCATTATCGTAAATTTTATCTATCTGGACAGAAACATTTTCTTTTTCTAAAAGAATCAAAAATTCTTCTTCTATCGATGAAAAAATATTGTTTTTTCCATTACTAACACAGGAAATTAAAAAAACACTTTGAACAATAATAAACAATGAAATATAAAACTTTTTTGTAAATCTTTTTTTCATAAACTACTTCCTATAATAATTTTTTGTTTGTTAAGGTTTTCGTTGGCTCTTTCTTCCAAACCTAATCCTTGCCAGATTTCACTAATTTCACCAAAAACTTTAGCTCCGTCAATAAGTGCTATTTCAGCCTTTTCTAACATAGAAATTTGAGTTTCAAAATCCCCTTCTGCCTTGGCTAAAAGAGAATATAAATAATAAACTCTCCAATCAGTTTGATTTATACGTAATTCATTTTCTAAATATTTTTTTGCTTGTTGAAAATTCTCTGAAAAAATTAAAATCCGAATATTCCAGATTCTAGCATCTGTAAATTCAGGATTATCTTTTATTATTTTTTCTAAGCATTTCAAGGCTTTTGAATTTTCATCTAAAAAAAAATAAGACTTTGCTAAAAGAAGTTTCCCTTGAATTAAGTTTTCATTTAAGTCTATTGCTTTTTCAACAAGTTTTATACAAAGTAAAAAATCATTTTTTGAATATGCATCTAAACTTTGAAGATATAATTTATTTGCCACAGAATTATCTTTTTTACAGCCAAAAAATAAAATACTAATAATAAAAATTATGCTTATACTTTTTTTATTCATTTTTAACTCCAAACTTAAAACATAATTAAATCAAGACGTTGGCAATAATTTGAATCATCATTTATTTCTAAAAACCTTGATAATTCCTTTCTAGCCAAATTTGCGTACAATCCATTGGGATTTAATGCAATTATTTTTTTTAAAACTGGAATAAAGACAGTAATTTCCGTAATTTCTTCTTTCTGAAAGTCAAATGAATAAAGTTTTTTTGCAGTTTCCCAAATCATCCAGTAATATGAAGGAAGATTTGAAAAAACAGATTCATTTTTTAATAATTCATCTAAATATTTTTCTTGAACTGAATTAAATTTTAAGTTGTATTTTACATTCCAGTAAGTTTTATAAAAATTATTGTTGGGATTATCTATTTCATTTGATTCTTGAGCTATAAATTCCATAAATTTTTCTTTTGAATTAATATTGGATAAGTCTATTTCTAAACCTGAAATTTCATTAACAAAATCAGATATTAAATATGACATTGCAGTTTCTTCTTCTAAATAAGATTTAATAAATTCATAATCTAAAAGAAGTAATAATTTTGAATCGTATTCTTTTGCTTGAAATATTTTAAATGAAATTTTCCCTAATCCTAAAAACCAATTCCCACCTAAGTCAAAATATTTTTGTAAAATTATTTTGCCTTCTTCAATATTATTTTTATTTACAAGAAGAATTAAATATAGTTTTAAATTTTCTGGAGTAGCTAATTCAGGAATTAATTTGTAGTTATTGAAAAATATTTCGTAGGCTTTTTCTTCATTTCCTGCTAAATAAAATGAGGTAGCAGAAAAATAACCCCATGTACTATTATTAAATCCCTTTGTGATAGAAATTTTTTCTGCACATTCACCTGCTTTTTCAAAATTACTTAAATTGTAATGTACTTGAGCCAAAAGACTATACAGTTGAAAAAAATCTTCTTCGGAATAATTTTTTTTATCTTGATAAAAACATTTTTCTGCTCTATCTAAATAATTCAACGATGAAACATAATTTTTATTTAATAAATAAAACTGTGCTAAATGAATTTTTGATTTAAAATGATTTGGGTTCTTTAGTTCAAAATTGTAAACTAATGAAAATAAATCCTCAGATTCAAGATTTGCAGATTTTGAAATTAATTGTTCATATTCATCTTTTGCATTAGAAAAAGAACATCCAAATAAACAAACTAAAAATAAAGGTATAATAAAAAAAATAATGTTTTTCATATACCTTATTTATAGTTATATTTATAAAAAAAAGACCCTTTTTTTAGTAAAAAAAGAGTCTTTTTTTTGATTTTTTTGCAAAAAAATTATTCCATAGGAGGATAATAACCTATTTCGTCCCTTCCAGAACGGTTTAAAAGATAAGTTTCTATTTCAACAGGAAGGTAGTTTCTACCAAAATCTGTAGGTAAAGAAGAAGTATATGAAAGTTTATAAACTCCATTTGGAATAGAAATTATATCCTTTACTATTTCGGACAATCCTGTGGGACGATATACATACATGGTGGTTCCATTAGTTCTATCAGTTAAATATTGTATTTCATTTGACAAAGGTTGTTGAGTCAAATTAATAGTGTACAAGCTAATAGAATTATTATTCAAATATGCTGCAAGTTGGGAAATACTATAACTTGAAAAGGAATTAGCTGAATACTCAGAAGTATTTCCTGTTAAAAAAATTACAGAGCGCTTTTTTTCACCATTAATTAATCCATTAGCAGCCAATCGAATTGCTAAATCTGTAGAACAATTATCTGAAACAGGTGTTTTAAGTGCGTTTTGGGTAAAATCCCCTAAGTTGCTAGGAGAACCAACATATTCAGTTCCTGGAACTTGACCTGATGAAATTATTTGCAAAGTTCCCTGACCATTCATTGATTTTGCAATTTCCTTTACAGCTGATTCAATAGCTTCGGAATATGCAGCTGTTTCTGGGGAACGATCTATAACAATGGTAATATCGCATATTGTATTGTTAGAAGCAGCACCTTCTAGTTTTTGATTAAGGACAGGATGTTTACCTTCTGTAATATAAAAATTCTCTGCTTTTAATCCAACAACAGGTTGTCTGTGACGATTTTCAACTTTAACCTCAAGTTCCACATGAGGATAATTATCTACAAAAACCTTTTCAATATGAACAAATAATCCACCGACTAATTCTGTCATACTGGACATTACATATACTTCGTTAGATTTAAAATCAGCAACTTGCAGGTTTCCGTTTACATCTGGGACTGAACATAATATTCTAGAAGGTGCATTTCCTGTCTTAGCATTTTCGTAAACAGAGCCAGTTGCTAAATCTACTGTACAAATTCTGTTGGAATCACTTATTAAAATGAATTCCCCATCCATTTTCATAGCTTCAGGGCGAATAAAAGTTTTTTCTTCAACAAGCAAGCCCATATAATTACCTGCTCTGTCGAAGGAATAAATTCCTCCGGTTCCAGCATCTGCAACATAAATAATATCCTGATATATTGCAATTCCTGTGGGAGCTTTTAAACCATGAAAATATTCTGTTTTTTTACCAAAACTGAATAAACCTTTCCCTTCTTTATCAAAAACAACTACTCTAGCATTACCAAAATCTGTAACATAAATGTTTTCAGATGAATCAAGTGCTAAATACTGAGGTCCCATTAATTGTCCAAGTCCAACACCCTTTGACCCAAAGGATTTTACAAAACGGCCTTTTTCATCTAGTAAGGTAATTCTATCTCCAGCATATTCAGAAATAAGCAAGGAACCGTCAGCCTTACGTATTAAATCCATAGGTCTATCAAAACCATTTAGAGGACCACGAATTCTTTCTACAACAAAGCCATTAACATCTATGCATATAAGTTCATTAGAACCGTAGGCTAAAACCCAAGTAGTTCCGTCGGGATTCGGTAATACGGCAGAAGGTTGGCTAAAAATAAGTGTATCATCTACTTTACCAGGATAGGAACCTGCTTCCACATATCGAGCAGAAGAAAGATAAGTATTGCCTATTACACGTCTATCTCGGATTATTTCCATTTTGCTAGATAGCAATAAGCCTCCGTATCCAGCATCAGAAACAAATTGCCAATGTTGCAAAGCAGTTCCTTCTAGTCCTGATTGGTAATATGCCCTTGCAAGCCAATCTAAAATTAAAGATTCGTTAGGCAAATATGTTAAAGCATTTTCAAACATAAGAATTGCTTCGTTATATGCTCCACGATAAAAAGATTGAACTCCACGGCGAAATTCCTCTTCTGCAAACAGGGAATCGGCTGTAGGTGTTGTTACGGAATCAAAGGTAGAAGAATAAACTGCCATCATACAGAAAAAAATGCTAAAAATAACAACTATAAAACGACAGAATTTCATCTAGAACCTCCTATTCCATTGTTTGAATTTAGATTATCTTGAACTAAGCGTAAATGATCTGCAATTTCAGGACTAGAAGAATCTTTTTCTTGGGCTTTTCTAATAAAACTTTCTGCTTCTTTCATCAGTCCAAGTTTAAAATATACCCAACCTAAAGTATCTAAACAAGCTGCAGATTCAGGGCTAGCGTCATGGGCTCGTTTTGAAAGCATTAAAGCACGAGTTAAATCCTTGTCTAAAGATGCTAATACAAAACCTAGACCGTTTAATGCAGTAATGTTATCTGGCTCAATGTCTAATACTTTTTCGTAATATTCTATACATTTGTCGTAGTTATTTTGGTTCCATGAAATATATGCCATTGCAGCATAAACAGAAGCTGGTCTGTATCCTGTTTCTAATAAACTTTTAAGTTCAAATTCTGCTAACCGATTTCGTCCTGTAATCGTGTAAACTACTGCTAAAAGCAAGCGACATTGTAACATTCGTTCTCTAGTTATATCGTCAGAAGCTACAACTGTAACAATTTGTTCCATATAAACCAAGGCATCTTCGTAGCGTTTGAGTTTCATGTAACATAAACCAATATAATAGGCATTTTCTAAATCATCTCCTTCTCCTGGAGCAAGAGAAAGAAAAAAAGCCAAAGCATCTGAATATTTTCCAGAGCGATACAAATTTATTCCCTTATCAGAAATCTGTTCTTCCATAATATCCCTTTTCTTATAGAAGTAGATTTAATTCCACCTCTTTTAAATCATCGGCAGATAAGGGCTGAGCATGAACACGACTAACAGAAATATATCCCTGTTCTACCACAAAAAAATCGCTGTCACTATTAGCTTCTGTTTGTATGTTCCCACCTTCAAAGAAGGAATAAGAATGACCGTCTGGCGCTTTATACAGTGTTATACTATCACCATAATATCGTTTTGAAAGCCCTGTAAGTTTCCAGCCCTTATATTCATTTGCAGACATTGCATTTATATTTACAAAAACATCTTTGCAACATAAAGTAGCAAGTTTTTCTGCATTTCTAGCTACAAAGTCTGCAATAGCATTGTATTGCCAATCATCATTAAAACTTTCTATGCTTACAGCAATTCCTGGTATACCATATAATGCAGCCTGTCTTGCAGCAGCACAGGTGCCAGAAAATAAAATATCCGTTCCAATATTTGCACCCTTATTTATCCCTGAAATAATAACATCTGGAGGGGACGGAAGGATACCATTCAATGCATTAATTACACAATCTACAGGAACACCTGAGCAAGTATATTTTTGAGGAGCCTTACAACAAATTTTAAGTGGCTCTGTCAGATTTATTCCATGAGAAACACCAGAACGATTTTTATCAGGTGCAACAACCCAAACATCATGTTTACTAGAAAGGGATTCTACTAAAGCTTCTAGTCCCTTGCCATTATAACCATCATCGTTGGTTAAGAGAAGTCGCATAAGCTAAGACCTTTAGTAGGTTTTACTTCGTAGCAAATTGGATGAAAAGAAAAGATTCTTTCGTATTCCAAAAGTTTTTTCTTGTACAATTCAACATCAGAGGAACGGAGAATTGTATAAGTACATCGTCCAAAGCCCTTCCCTGTTACTCTAGAACAACCATTAGGGTTACGCACAGAAGTTTGATCAAAATCTTGAACTCGTTTAACTAACCAGTCAATTTCTGGGGATGTGGCAAGATATAAATCACGCATACCGTCATGGGAACGACTTACTGCTTTACAAAATTTTGCAAAATCCTTATTTTTTAATGCTGCCACTGAATCAAGAACATAGCGATGTTCTAACATTATACATTTAAGTTTTCGCCTCATATCTTCGTTTATAACAGAAAAAACTTCATCAATTTCAGAAGGGGATTCATCATATTGCCAGCCACCATAAACATAATTTTTTCTTTCTTTAAGTTCCCCTAGCAAAAGCATATTTTCTGGTTCCATAACAGTAGATTCATCCCAAACGGAAATACGTGGAACCCTAGTATCGGTAAGCAATATGGTAACATCTTCAAAATCAAAGGGCAATCTTTCAAAGGAATTTTCGCTATAATCTGTAACGATACAACTATTTGGTTCAGAATAAAGCATACAAAAAATATCGGAAATACAATTAGATATTCCCAAAAATAATTTGTTTCCCCTTTCGATAATTTGAGAAAATTGAACATCTGAGCAAGTCGGAAAAAACAAATTTTTTATACCATAGGCAAAAGAAGATTTTATAGCTGTAGTTATACCAAAACCAGCAGAAGGAAGCACTTCAGACCATACAGTTACGTCCATTCCCCCCACATGAAATCCACCAGAAGTAAATCCGTAAATCATAGCTTTAAGATTATTTGCCTATCTGTCTTCTTTACGAAACTTTATTGATGACAATGAAATCTTTTTTTTCTCGTTCATCTGGATGTAATTAAATCTTACAATTTGATCGTCACGAACAGATATAGCCACGTAAACTGGTAAATCAATAGCCATTGATAAAGTTTTATCTTTGCAAAACCATGAATGATCTCCTATCAGATGGAATCTTCCAGGTGCACGAATAACAATATCAGGAGACACATCATATTCTTTTTGATGCTCAACTATTAGTTCATTCATAATAAAACCAAATACTTAATTATTGCCTTTATTCAACAATATTGATAAAATAATAATATAATGAGAAGAATTTTACAAGTTTTTTATGCAACTTTTTCAGCAATTATTTTTTCACTAGCAATTCCAAACGAATTTATAACCTTTGGATCACCTTTCTTAGGACTTTTTGCACTTGTCCCACTTTATCTTGCACTTAGGAATGCAAAAACCTATAGAGAAGCAGCTTTTCTTACTGGGTGGCAAGTTTTTTGCGTTCACCTATTGTCAAGTTTTTGGCTTGGATTTTTTCGAGATTTTGCCATATTTACCTTAGGTGCTTCTGCACTGGGAACAGGCGCTATTGGAATGGCATTTGGATGCTTTTTATATTTTCCTTTTGCTCATTCAAGAATAGAAAATCGTTTTTTTTACGATTCCACTGGTCTAGGTGTTTTTACAAGAACATTATTTTTTGCTGCCATATGGACACTTTATGAATGGGGAAAATCCTTTGGATTTTTAGGTTATCCTTGGGGAACTATTATTATGAGTTCCTATAAATGGCCCTTGATAACTCAAATTGTTTCTATCACTGGAACTTGGGGAATCTCCTTTTTATTTGCATTTTTTTCTGCCATTATAGCAGAAGGATTCTGTTTAATTACAGAAATTCACAGAAAAGACAAAGCCTCTGTATTTAATGCTTATAGTCGATGTGGAGCAATCTGTATTATGTTTTTTTTAATTGTTTGTGTTTATGGAACTTTTGAATACACAAAAGAAAGAATTCCAATAAAAAATATGGAAACTGTAATTGTTCAGCAAAATCTAGATCCATGGGAAGGAACAGATTCTCAAGTTATTTCTATTTCAACAAGACTTTCAACCCAAGGAATAAACGAAGCAATAGAAACTACAGGGAAAAAACCAGATCTTGTGGTCTGGAGCGAAGCAGTTCTTGCTAGAGCCTTCCCTAGTGCCCTGGATTATTACATGTATAACCCTGATGAACAACCTCTAATTCCCTTTATTCAAGAATGTCAAGTTCCATTTGTTATAGGAGCTCCTGTTAGAAAAGAAACACCCACTGGCAGAGGTTATTTAAATGCAGCATTATACTTTGATAAAAACGCAGAGTACCAAGGTTATTACGCCAAAATGCATTTAGTACCCTTTGCAGAAGTTGTTCCAGGTTTAGAATTTGAATGGATAAGGAACTTATTATCTAAGGTAATTGGTATTTCCAGCGGGTGGCTGTGTGGAACAGAAATAAATCTATTCGATGTTCCTCTGAATTCTGGTGAAAGTGTAAAAATCAGTTTGCCTATTTGTTTTGAGGACGCCTTTTCTTCTGTTTGTAGCAAATTATATAAAGCAGGTAGCGAAGTTTTTGTAAATTTAACAAATGATTCTTGGTCTTTAACAAAATCAGCGGAATATCAGCATTTTGTTATTTCTTCTTTTAGAGCAATAGAATTTCGTACAACTTTACTACGGGCAACAAATAGTGGATATTCTGTAGTAGTAGATCCAGCTGGAAAAATTCTTGCAGATTTGCCCTTATTTCAAGAAGCAGTTTTAACAACCTCTGTTCCAATTTACGAAAGACAAAAAACTGTTTATTCAATACTCGGAGACTGGGTACCACTTCTCTGTGTAATATCCTTTATTTTATTCGCTATTATTACACAATTTAGTCAAAAAAGGCAGAAATGAAAAAATCTATAAAAACTACGATTACAACTTTTTCAATGGTAGCCATTACAGCCTTAAGCTGTATGGTAAAAATTCCTATGGAATTACCAACTGAAAATACATCAATTTCTTTTCTACCTTTTACTCTACAAAATATGTTTGCTGTTTTAGCTGGAATTTTACTTGGCGTGCCTCAAGGTCCTAGTGCTGTAGGTATTTTCCTTCTTTTAGGAGTTTTTGGCTTACCGATTTTTTCCAGTGGAACAGTAGGCGTTGCAGCGATTTCTGGATACACAGGTGGTTTTTTAGTTAGTTATTATTTGGCAGCATTTTTTTCTGGTGCTATAGCGGGGCGTCCTAATATCAATGAAAAGAAACTAAGCATCTATAATATCCTAAAATTTTTTTTAGCAGCCTTTGTTGGTTTTGTTTTCATTTATGTTGGTGGAACTATTCAATATGTAAGAGTTATTTCTTGCTCGATAATTCAAGGGATTCAAAGTTGTGTTATTCCTTTTTTAGTATTTGACGGAATAAAACTAATAGCTGTAGTATTTATCGCTTTAATTCTACGACCTATTATTGCACAATATATTTACACTGAAACAGAAATATTGTGATCTAAATTACAAAAAATATACTTTACAAAAAAAACACTTCACTAGTTACGTTTTTTCCATTATACTTTATAGTATGCGAATAGCAATGTTTTCAGACTGTTATTTTCCTAGAGTAAATGGGGTTGTTGTTTCTGTATATTCATATACTCAAGAGCTTATAAAACGAGGACACAATGTTTGTATTATAAGCGTTGAATATCCCGAAGAGTATTTATTTGGCAATGGGATAGATGCCGCTGGAGGAATAATTAACAATCCAAATTTCAAAATGATTCGAGTTCCTTCACAATCAGTTATTTTTTCAAAAGAAGATAGATTGGCTAGAGTTGAACAATGGTTTTTTGTAAAGAAAAAGATGGATGAATATAAGCCAGATATCATACACATAAATAGCGAATTCATTGTGGGGTATTTTGGTGCAATGTATGCCCGACATCGCCGAATACCTAGCATCTTTACTTTTCACACAATGTGGGAAGATTATATTTATAATTATGCACCTTTATTAACCAAAAACTTTTCCCATAAATTAGGTCGAGATTTAGTAAAGTTTTATTTAAAATCTGCAGACCATATTCTTGTACCTACCCCACGTATTGCAGCTACAGTAAAAGAATACGGAGTTGACACAGAAGTAGATCTCCTTCCCACAGGGATACCAGAAGACTTATTCATACACACAGATAAACAAACAGAAGCTATAAATGATGCTGTCTATTTAGAATTTCCAGAAACTTATGGTAAGCGTAAATTACTTTTTGCAGGTCGTGTAGCTAAGGAAAAAAATCTGGATTTCCTACTATTTGTATTAACTAGAATAAATGAATTAATGGCAGGAAAAGAAGAAGTAATTTTGCTTTTAGCTGGAGATGGTCTTTATATGAACGAATTTAAATCTAAAGCAGAAAAAATGGGACTTTCTGATAAGATTTTCTATGTAGGATATATTGAACGTCCTCAACTAGCTGTTTTATATAAAGCTGCAGAAATATTTGTATTCCCAAGTAAAACTGAAACCCAAGGATTAGTAACTGCAGAAGCTATGTTTGCAGGAATTCCAGTTGTTGCCATTGGCGAAATGGGAACTGTGGATGTAATGCAAGGGGACAACGGTGGATATATGGTTCCAGAAGATGTGGAAATTTTTTCTAAAAGAGTATATGAACTTTTAACTAACAAAAAACTGTACGAAGAAAAATCAAAAGAAGCAAAAGAATGGAGTATGCAATGGACAATTTCTTCTTTAACCAAAAAACTTGAAGCTTCTTATGCAAAATGTATAGAAATTTTTAAAAATAAACATAAACAAATGGAATAATTTTTTAAATAAATTAATCATAGCTTTTGGAGACTGATTCCTAAATTATGAAAAAAATATATCTTGTTTTAGCCTTTTTGTTTTTTGCAGTTTTTTCTATTCAAGCCATTACCTTAGGAGACCAAACACTTATTCCTGCAGACCATTGGGTATATCAAGAATTAGATATTTTGTGTTTAGAAACAGGCACTGTTTCCTTTGCAACCTCTGCACCAAGAACCTGTGGTGAGTTAAAAAAATATTTAAGTCAAATTGAAATCCAAAAGCTCAGTCCCCAAGGAATTGAAATCTATAACCATCTACAAGATTTTTTTCTCCAAGAACATCTAGGGTTTCAAACTGGATTGGTTTCTGCTGGTTTTGCTTTAGACCTTGCTTTAGAAGGGTATTTTAAAAGTAATGAGAATATCGATTATATCTATCCATATCAAAAAAAATTACCCCTCGTTAATATTCCTTTTGGATTTAACCTAGGAAATTATGCAACTTTAGCTTCGGAAGTAACTGTAGCTCAAAATATAGAAGCAAAAAAGGATTCAAAAAATTATGTGAACCTTCCTCTTCCTCTTTCTAAGTTTGATGTTAATTTTCCTCATAATACATATGGTAGTTTTGGGATAATGTTTTCAGAAAACACAGGCATAAATTTCAGAATAGCTAGAGGCTTTCAATCTATTGGGAATACTGCCACAGGAAGCATTGTTCTATCAGATTATTCCACAAACGAAAGCTATTGTGAATTTTCAATTTTTTCTCCAGATTTTAGATATGCACTTAACGTAACAGAATTGAATCCTCCTAAAAAAAACAATCCAGATCCAGCATATATGTATCTTCATCGATTAGAACTTAAATTTTTTGATAAATTAACTTTTACAATTTTAGAAGGACTTTTAACCAATTCTCCTTTTGAATTAAGATTTTTAAATCCTCTAATGATATGGCACGGATATGCTTCTTGGAATGATTATTACGGAAATGGAAATAACTCAGAAGAAGAAATAGTAAATAAAGAGGCTTCTTTGCTAGGAATCAACATTGAATTTGTTCCATGGAATGGTCTTAAATTTTATTTTTTATATGCTATGAACCAATTTCAAACTTCCTACGAACGAGAAAATTGGCCTGATTCAGCAATTCCAAATGCCATGGCTTTTCAAGGAGGAATTGAACTCGCTTTTCCTTTAAGCATAGGATATCTAACAGGTTTTTTAGAAGGAGTTTACGCTACTCCTTATATGTATCTAATGGAAGGTGCAGATTGGTCATATGTTAGAAATTATGATGAAAGCATCGGTCAAGATGATGTCCGGCAATGGGTAGGAACACCTTTTGGTCCAGATTCAATTTCTATAGCCTGTGGCATTGAATATAAAGTTCCACAAAAATGGCAAACCTCATGTTCCTATGTTTTTTCTTTACAAGGTGAATTATCTGATTTGGATGTACTAGACAAAGATTACTGGCCTACAAATGTAACAGAAGCTTCTGTAAAAACACCAACAGGTATACCACAATTTACTCACAGAATAATTATATCTAGTGGTTGGCAAATCACAAAAAAACTGAATCTAAAAACCTTTATGGGCTACACTATTTCAGATAATAATGAACATATTGAAAACCACCTGGAACAAGGTTTTGAATTAACTGCTTCTCTTAAACTCAATCTTTTATAATATATGTACACTAATTGTTATTTTTGTTATAATTTGTAGAGTTGAAATAAATTATAAACAAAATCATTGAAGAGGATTTTATGAAAAAACTAATTTTAATATCACTTTTGTTTTTCTCTTTAGTACTTGCTTTTTCACAAGTAGGAGTTGACCCAACAAATCAGTTTTATAAACATCTAGAAAAATGGGAAGCACAAGGAATTGTTTCAAATCTTCCTCCTTTACGGCCATATCCCTTACCTGTAATAAAAGAAATATTAAATACTGTTATTTCTTCAGGAAATGAAAATCAAAAAGCACAGGCTGAAGAACTATATAATTTAATATTTGAAAAACCATTTTACGTTGATATTTCAGGAACTGGTAATATAAAATTCTCTGATAACAAAAATGAAAAACAAATTATTGGTTTAGGTGGCTTTTCAGGAGATATCGCATTTAACTCAAATGTATCTACTAGTTATAGTTTAAATTTTGCCGCAACAATTAATCCTGACGCAAATGTACTTCCTACATATGATACCCTACCTTATTCTTTTATTGATTCAGTGGATATTGGAAAAATAAAAGCTTTTACTGAAATGGATGGCATGATTTCCTACAGTTTAGATAATATTTATGCTCAGGCTGGAATTAGTCATAACAGTTTTGGTTCATTTTATAATGATGGTATCGTTTTAGTTCCAAATGCAAAACACACTGTAAATTTTTCCGTTGTAATAAATCCTGATACATGGAGCTATAGCCATGCTTTTTTTGTACTAGGAGCTTCTCAAAATAACGGGAATTATATTTATCCTAATAAATTCATGTCGCTACATTCGATAAACTTTAATCCTTTGGATTGGCTTTCATTTTCCTATTACGAAAGTGTTGTTTACGGAGATAGATTTGACGCTTCTTACTTTATTCCAATGCCCTTTATGATTGCTCAAGGAATAAGTGGCTTTGATGATAATATAATGATGGGTGTTTCTCTGGATATTAAACCTTTACCTGGGCTATTATGGGCTACAAATATTTTTATTGACGATCTATCACTTGATGATATAGTAAAATTTAACTTTGATACAAAAATTCGAGGAGCTTTACAAACAGGCATAAAATATACACCTTTGAATATTCCAGCTTGGAACATAATTAACTTCGATTATACTTTAATAACTCCATACATGTACTCACATAAGCAAAATATTACAGATCCCCTAGATGCAGATAACTGGGTTGTAGGTGGTGCAGATGCAATAAATTATCAAGCCTACACTAATGCTGGAAAATCTTTAGGTAGTCAATTAGCACCTAATTCAGATAGAATCGCTTTATCTACAAATTTTTCTCCAGTCAAAGGTTTGGATATTGGCGTAAGAGGTGCTTTTATCCGACATGCTAACGTAAATGAATCTCTAACACCAGAAGAAGCCTTAGTTTACCTAAATGCTCCTGCTGGCTACTTCCTAACAGATGGAAGTATTAATAACCATCCTCACTATGGAAAATCAGATGGAACAGAGACAAATTATGAATATATTGAAAGTGCAAAAACCAGTTTTATGTTCATGAGCCAAGATACAAAAATGTATATAGTTCAAGCTGGACTTGATGCAGAATACACCTTTCCTAAAACAAAGATTGGAACATTTTCTGTAGGATTTGGATACACCTTTGAATTTATTAAAAACTGGGGAGTTCAAAACAATATGTTCCCTGGAACAGGTATCATTAACGAAGATGGAATTTGGGAAGGAACAAAAACCCTAGAAGATGTACCTCTTGCAATAGAAGCTTGGAAAAGCAAATTAAAGGATGTTACAAACAATATTGTGACACTATCATTCAAATATCGATATTAATTTTTTACTGATATAATACTTACGGGGCATAGTTTTAATTTCAACTATGCCCTTTTTTTATAAACTTGCTTTTAGACAAAAAAAATGGTAAAATCGATTTTAAGGTTATTTTATGAATAAAATTAATGCTAAGAATTTCTTACGCCAAAATACAATCAGTGCAAACAAAATGTTTATGAAAATTGTTTTTTGCTTAAATGCACTGGGTCCTGCTTTTATTCTACTTAAATTTTTGAATATATTTCATATAACCTATCAGTATTCTTTTTTTGTTTTAGTACTTTCTTTATTTGGATCAATTTTAATTTATTTTCTAAACACAAAATGTAATAACGAAAAAATCGTAATGTATATTACATTAACGTTTATTGCAACTTTTGTAGCAGTTTTAGCTGTTAATTCTAGTGTAGGAATTTATATTTCCTATGCAATGGTTTCTTTCCTAAGTTGTATGTACATGGACTATAAGATTACTGTACGAACTGGAATTATATCTTATTTTGCCATGCTGATTTCTTTATATTTCCGATCAAAAACAGCATACCTAATATTTAATGATTCTTCATCACCTATACAATGGTTTATTGCAATGTCTCTTGGTTTTACCATGGAATTCTTTTTTGTTTTGATTGTATCAAGAGCAATAACAAAGTTATTTAGAAAAACCATTGAAAAACTATTTGATAAAACTGAGGAATTGCAAAAAGTTCAAGATAAATTAATTTTTGCCTTTGCAGATACTGTGGAATCTTCTGATTCTACCACTGGAGCCCACATTAGAAGAACAAGTATTTACGTTAAACTTATTGCCCTTAAACTTAGGGAAATGGGTTACTATAGTGAAGAACTCACAGATGAACTTATTGATTTATATACGCAGGCGGCCCCATTACATGACATTGGAAAAATCAGTGTCCCCAACAATATTTTATCTAAACCTGGACGTTTTACACCTGAAGAATTTGAACAAATGAAAAATCATGTGCAAGCTGGTTATGATCTAATCGAAAGGAATTTTTACGAACTAGAAGATGCTATGTTTGTTAAAATTGCTGCTGACATGGCTTACTACCATCACGAAAAATGGGACGGCAAAGGATACCCTAGAGGTATAAAAGGAAAGAATATCCCAATTTGTGGTAGAATTATGGCAGCAGCTGACGTCCTTGATGCACTTTTGAGCAAACGACAATACAAAGAACCTTTTTCTCTAGCTAAGACCATGGAAATATTTAAGGAATCCAGTGGAAATCACTTTGAGCCTTGCATAGCAGAAGCAGTTATAAATCTACGAAATGAAATCGAAGAAATTATTAAAAATGATTAATTCTTCAAAATAGCTTATACGTTAAAGTTTTATACCCTACTTTTCATAATTTTCTTTTTGCAAAGAAAAAGTTTCTTCTACAAAATCTCTTGCAGAAAAACGCTTGATTTCCCGTCGGTCAAAGGCAGCTTGAATTAATTCATCTACTTCCAAATTATCATATAGTCTTGTAGCTTCTTCTACACTGGCACGTAACACAGGATGTTTTGGAGAAAATAATACACAACAGTCTTCGAATGGTAATATTGAAGTTTCATAAGTACCGATAGCTTTTGCTGTTTCCACAATTTCTTCTTTATCTAGTCCCACTAAAGGACGTAGCAAAGGGAAAGATCCTGCAGATTCAGTAACAGCCATATTTTGTATAGTTTGACTTGCAACCTGTCCTAAACTTTCGCCACTAATTAAACAAAGGGCATTAATTCTTTGTGCTAAAAGAGAAGCTGCCTTCATCATACACATACGCAAAAGCAGAGTGCTAAAAGCTTCTGGACTTCGTTCTCGGATACGCATTTGAACTTCTGTAAAAGGAATAATGTTTATATGGGTATCAACTCCATACATTCCAATAATTTGGGCTAAATCTTCAACTTTTTTTTGTGCTTCAGCAGAAGTATAGGGATATGCATGAAAATAAACACATTCTACCTTCATTCCTCGTCTCATCATTCGGTATCCAGCTACAGGTGAATCTATTCCCCCAGAAAGCAAAAGCAACCCTTTTCCCCCAGTGCCAACAGGTAAACCACGACATCCTTTATTTCTGTCGCAATAAACAAAGCAGCGTTCTCGAAGTTCAACTCGAATTAAGGCATCTGGTTTATGAACATCAACTTGTAATAAGTTAGCGTCAAAAACATCGGCGGCAGCTTCGCAAGAAATTTCATATGAATTCATGGGGAAACTCTTGTCTGCACGTCTAGTATCAACTTTGAAAGTTTTTGCCCCAGAGTTTTTTGCCGCCATTGCTTCTTGAAATACTGCTTTACGAATTGATTCAATATTTTTTTCAGAAACAATAGCTCTTGCCCAACCTGTAATACCAATTAAATGTGAAAGAGTAAATTCAATAGCAGCACAGGATGATTCAGGTCCTTCTATATATAATCGCCCTGCACATAATCTAACTGAAGCATCTACTGTTTCAAGATAAAGTCTTGCATTTTCCACAAGACGATTTTCAAATTCTTTAAGGTTAGAACCTTTTAATGTAAGTTCACCAAGTTTTGCCAAATAAGTAATTTTTTCTGCCATGTTCAAAAGTGTATATTATTTTTTTGTAGATGTAAACATATTATTTTAAAACCGTCCATCAAAGTTAAATAAAAAGACTTACTTTACCCTACTCATTTTTTGATGTATAGTACTATAATATATTTGAAAATATTTTTTTGGAGCAAGCAAAATGGAAAATTTCAGAGCCGTTGATATAATTATGAAAAAACGAGGAAATCCCCTGAATCCTAAAGGGCAAGAACTTTCCAAAGAGGAAATTGAATTCTTAATTCATGGATATATTTCTGGTAAAATTCCTGAATACCAAATTTCCGCTTGGCTCATGGCAATTTATTTTAATGGAATGACTTTTGAAGAAACTGCTTTTCTAACAGATATAATGCTACATTCAGGCCTTGTAATGAACCATTATGGAACAAATATTCCAGGATTAAAGGGACCTTTTGTTGATAAACATTCCACAGGTGGAGTTGGAGATAAAATTTCATTACCTCTTGCCCCAATGGTGGCCGCTTGTGGAATACAAATTCCCATGATGAGTGGGAGAGCATTAGGTCACACAGGTGGAACCTTAGATAAACTGGAATCTATTCAAGGCTATAAGGCAAAACTAGATACAGAACATTTTCAAAAACTAATTGCAAACACTGGATACGCTATGACAGGTCAAACAAAAGAAGTTGTACCTGCAGACCGATTACTTTATGCTTTACGAGATGTTACAGCGACAGTAGAATCTATTCCTCTAATTACTAGTAGTATTTTGTCCAAAAAAGTTGCAGAAGGTTCAGATGCATTAGTTTTTGATGTAAAATTCGGAAGCGGTGCTTTTATGAAAACAAAGAATGACGCAGAAATCCTAGCCCAAAGCCTTGTAAAAACAGCTCAAGCCATGGGTAAAAAAGCATCCGCACTTATTACAAATATGGAAAGCCCCTTAGGAAAAAAAATTGGCAACTTTTTAGAAATAGAAGAAACAATAGAATGTCTTCAAGGAAAAGGACCAGATGATGTAATGGAACTTACCTATGCCTTGGGAGCTCAAATGTTGCAACAGGGTGAAAAAGTTTTAGGAAAAAATATATCAAAAGATGAAGCTTTAGGTAAATGTAAAGAAGCTATTTCATCAGGAAAAGCCTTGCAATTATTTTTACAAAACGTAAATGAACAAGGAGGAAATAGCGAACAATTAATTGCAGAATTAGGGAAACGAAGAAGTCCTTTCAAAAAAGATCTTGTTGCAAAAGAAGATGGTTATATTTCGATTGATGCATTTAAAATTGGACTTGCAGGTGTTTATTTAGGAGTCGGAAGAAATAAAACAGAAGATCAAGTTTGTCCAGATGCAGGATTTATTCTTCATAAAACCCAGGGACAAAGGGTTAAAAAAGGTGAATTAATCATGGAAATCTTTGGGAAAGATAAGGAATGTTTAATTCCAGCCGAAAAACTTTCAATCCAAAGTTTAACCTATACCCAAGAAGAACCTAAAAAAGAAGCTTTAATCTACAAGGAAATAAATTAACTATGATTTGTGAAAAAAAAGAAATATCAAAAGAAGTTGTTAAAGAAATTTGTTCTCGCTTTGGATGTAGTCCTTTAGTGGCATCAATATTTGCCAGACGAAATATAACCGAAGGTGAACAAATTAAATATTTTTTGGAAAAAGATTTACGATATCTTCATATGCCGTTTTTACTTCCTTCATTGGAAGATGCAGTTGATAGAATTCTGGATGCAAAAGAAGAAGGGGAAAAAGTTTTAATCTTTGGGGACAGAGATGTAGACGGAATTACTAGTACTACAATCCTGTATCGTATTTTGAAATCCATGGGAATGGATGTTAGATGGAAAATTCCTACAGGGGAAGATTCTTATGGTCTTTCTATAAAAGCTGTAGAAGAATTTGCTGCAGATTATGGAACTTTGATAATTACAGTGGACTGTGGAATATCCAATAATGCTGAAATTGAAAGAGCTAACGAACTTGGCATAGATGTAATAGTAACTGATCATCATAATCCTCCAGCTTTACTACCAGATGCGCAAATTATTGTAAATCCTAAACTAGAAGATAGTAACTACCCTTTTAAAGATATTTCCGGTTGTGCTGTTGCATTCAAATTAGCTTGTGGTTTACGTTTTGCCCAAACAGAACTTTATAAGCAAGAAATATGTCTTTTAAATGTAAGACCAATAAACGAAGCTTATATAATTGAATGTGTAAAAATGGTAAATATGACCGAAAAAGAAAGACTTACTGAAACAATTACACCTGGTATGGTAAGAATCGAAAATACAAGACTTTTGCCCTTTTTACAAGGTCAACAAATTTTTGTCTGGAACGAAGGACTACAAAAAAAACAACTTGCAAAAATTTTCGGCAACGGAATTGAATTCAACATGTTAGACGTAAGTACTGAAATTGCAAGTTTAATACCTTCTGTTCAAGGATTAAGTTTAATACGTGTAAAAGAAAAATCAAGTATTCTTCGTTATAGTGACTCTCCCAGTGGCGAAATAGATGCTTTTTGTAATATTTTTATTACATACATTCAAAAGAAAACATCTTCTATCCAAGAAAAAGATTTATTACAAGACTTACAACTTGTAGCCCTTGCTGCCTTGGCAGATATAATGCCTTTAACAAATGAAAATAGAATTCTTGTTCACAATGGAATAAATGCTATAAACAATGGACCAGTTATAAGTGGTTTAACTGAACTTTTAGCAAGATTAAATATGCTAGGAAAAAGAAACACCAGTGGCAATTTATCCTGGGATGTAGTTCCTGTTTTAAATGCAGCAGGACGTTTAGGTCAACCTGAGTTAGCTGTACAACTATTTTTATCAGAAGATGCTACGGAACGAAATTCAATTTCCAACAAAATAATTCAAATGAATAAAGATAGAAGACAGCTTGGAAATGATGCTTGGATGTACATTGAAAAACAAGCCTATGAAAGCATAAAACGAAACAATGAAAAGATTATTGCTGTTGTTGACGAAAGAATTCATCGTGGAGTTACAGGTATTTTAGCAACAAATTTAGTTAAAACCTTTAACGTACCAGCTGTTACTGTAACAATATTAGAAGATGGTTCAGCAGTAGGGTCTATAAGGTCAACTAGAGGTTTTGATGTTACAGCCCTATTAAATTATTGCTCAGAATTGTTTATTAATCACGGTGGACATAACTACGCAGCAGGATTTAGTTTAGAAAGGGAAAACCTAGACACTTTTATTCAAAGAATAGAAGATTTTTCATCTTTTATGGAATTAGATTCAAAAGAAAAAGAAATGCCACAAGTAGATGCAGAGATTCCTTTGGATTGGCTTACTCCAGACTTATTAGAAATTGTAGATAAGTTTGAACCATATGGTGAAGGTTTTCCTCAACTACAATTTTTTACCCAAAAGCTAAAAATTGTTGCAGCTGACATTATCGGTAAAAGTGAAAAAAAACACTTAAAACTTACCCTTGACACAGGAAAACATAAGTGGCCTGCTTTAGCTTGGAACAGTGCAGATAGACTTGGCACAGAAATTAATGTGGGTGATAGAATAGATGTTTTATATCAAATATCAAGAAATACCTTTCACGGAATGGAATCAGCACAGATGATAATAAATGCCTTCGAAAAAACAAACTAATCTACAAAAAATTCTGTAGATTAGTTTGTAAAAATATGCTTTTATCTACCAAATAAGCCTTTTATAGCATCAGTAGTTGTTTTTTTTGCATCTTCAACTGCTGAATCAATTTTTGTCTTTACAGCCTCTGTTGCTTTTTCTGTAGCCTGAGCAGTAGCTTCTTTTATTTTATTTTCTGCATCCTGTTTTGCTTTTTCAAGTTTGTTTTCAAACTCATCAAGTTTTTTCCGTTCTTGCTCAATTCTATCTTTTATATCATTAAATTCATTGAACTTGGCATTAAAATTTGCTGAGGCATTATCAAGTATTTCTTTTACTCTAACCCTACTCTTTTCTTTAATAATATCTAGTTCTTCGTTAATTAATTCACTAAGAATTTGAACAAATCTTTCGCCTATATCCGTGGAAACATCAATATCTAAAAATGTATCAGGATTATATGCAATTCCAACTTTTCCTCGAACAGAGCTAAATTTATCCAAAGCACGCATATATAAATCGTAACCAAATTCTGGTTCAAAGGGCTCAACAGTGAATTCAGTTTGGTTTAAAAATACATCTAGAGAAATATCAAAATCATCTATACTATCAACAGATAAATTTCCAGAAAATGAACCAATTCCACTTACAGATGGAACCCCAGTTACCCTTTCTTCTTCTGGCAAAGCTAAAGAAACAGAATATCCCGCTCCATTATATAGAATTTGAAGCATACTAGTATTTCGGTTTTCCCTTAAATCAAGGGAACCGGATATGGTATCTGTCATTTTTCCATGAACTGCAGTTCCTTTAATAGATGCACTCTTTCCCCATTTATCCATATCGTTACTTATATCAGTAACAACAATATCCAAAGCAAAATTTTCTGATACCCCTGAACCATGAGCTTTTTCAATTAAAAAGGAAGGTTTATTATTAGAATATTCAATAAAACGACCTTTCTTACGTTGATTAGTAGATTCTTCTTTTTTAGTTTCTGAGGCTTTTTTTTCTATGTTAAGTTTATCAATATAACTAATAACTTGCTCAAACATGGGATAATAGTTTCCAAGCAAATCAGCAACAATAGTTTTAAAAGCATCAGTTATAATATTCATGCCGTCTTCTTTAATTGAAAAAGAAGTTATTTGATTAATTTGATTTTGTAACATTTCATAATCAGAAGAAATAGAGGTTGTAACATTATTCATTAAAGAAGAAACAGTATCAGTATCTTTTTTTAATTTATTTATGGTATTTTCCAGGTCTTTTTTCGTTGTATCCACTTCTTCTAAAGCTTTAGTAACCAAATTAATTCCTTCAGTAAGCTTTGCTACATCCTTTTTTGCACCTCCCCAGTTAAAATCTAAGGCGGCTTGTCCTTGAGAAATTGTACTTTCTATTGTTTCTTCAATTTCAGAAGGAACATTTTTCCAAGATGGAATAATTTGCGAAAGAGTTTCTTCTGCTTCTTCAACTAATATAGGAGATTTTAGATTTGAATAAAAATTTTCTAGTAATGTTTCTGGATTATATTGTTGGAAAATTTCTGTAATGCTATTTTCTACCACTTGTTTCTTTTCTGTGGCAAAATTAATTAATTTTTTTTCAAACTCAGACTTTTCTTTTTTTATTTGTGGTAACGCACCATCCTCTTCCCTTTCTGTACCAATTTGAATTCCTGTTAAAAGTAATTCTTGTGCAACAAATCTTTTTCGTAAAAGATTTGCTAAATCAAAATCCAACTTTATTTCACCAATTTCAAAAAGATTGGTCATAGTATTATTTTTGTTAGCAACTTCCATCTGCTTTATATTAAAACTGGCATCTAATAAGCCTAAATGTAAATATTCTATATCACACTTAGCTTCAAATATTTTTTCCATGATAGATTCTATGCCATTTTTTATAAGTTTATCTTTAAATATAATTACAGTTGCAAAAATAATAAAAACAACTGAAAAACAGGCAATAAGAGGTAACCACTTTATTCTGCTTTTTTGTTTTTTTATATCCTTTGCTAAGACTTTAAAATGGGCAAGATCCTGTTTCGATAAAAGTAAATCTGAAGGAATTGCAACCTTGGATTTTTCATTTGATTCATCTAGTGGTTTAAAAAATGAATCCACAAATACTTTATCTTTTGGAATATATATATGCTTAGAAATTTTTCGTATATAGCCACTTTTAGAATACTTTTTTTTAAATATTTTTGGCAGTTTGGTAACAGGTATATTTTTTACAGAAGTTTTTTTTTCTTTTTGGGTTGCTTGCTTTTTTTCTACAACTTTAATTTCCTTTTCCTTCATCGTTTTGTTACCTCCGAAATTTTTTCGCTAACAGAAAAAATTTTGTTTACAAAGGGAAGTTTTTTTATTGCTTGCCATATCTTCAAAGAAGAAATTTTCGGAGCTAAAGTTGAACGCCAAAGTTTTACAAAAAGACGAGCAAGTAAATAAACAGGAAAATAGGCAAGAATCCCAAAAACAAGACTTCCCATAACTATGGTATTATTAAAATTAGTAAATGCAACAAAGGGAGTTTCTAACAAAGAACTAAAAATTGGAGTTAGTTTTTCAAAAGTTAGGACTGCATAGCCTATTTTGTCAAACAAATTATCTAGGGAAAAAGCAAAAGTTCCTATTCCTAAAATAACCAAAAGATATACTGCTTTGTTAATACGAACAAAAAGAAAGAAGATAAATAAAATGTACCAAAGGGCATTATCTTTTGGTAAAAAACCTAATAAAACACCAATAGAGGCAGCATGAGCTATTTCTCCAGGATGAGAATTATTATTTAAAGACTTAAAAAAATTAATAATTGCATTTAACATATATTAACTCCTATAAAAACCACAGCCTGAGGGGCGAGCAACTCAGTTTAAAATGCAACGCATTTTAAACTGAAATGATAAAAATTACAGGGACGTAATTTTTTTTCATGCCTCCTTAAAATCTAGAGTTTTTCTAAAGCCTCTGTATAAACCTGAATATATTGCTTAGCTGCATTATCCCAGGTAAAATTTTGTGACATTGCTCGTTTTTGCATTTCTTTTATGTGATCTTTTTTATTGTACCATGCATAAACAGCCCAACCTACAGTATCAAAAATACTTTGTGGTGTTAGATTATCAAACATAAAACCAGTTCCATCCCCAGTTTTTTCGTTATAATTTTGAACAGTATCAGCAAGACCACCAATTCTGTGAACAATTGGTAAGGTTCCGTATAACATTGAATACATTTGGTTTAAACCGCAAGGCTCATAACGGGAAGGCATCAAAAAGAAGTCACTGCCAGCTTCAATTAGATGACTTAATTCTTCGTTATAACCAATATACACACCTAAATTTGGAAGTTTTTCTTTTAAAGCCATTAATTCTGTTTCGCACCATCTTTCACCGCTACCTAGCACAACAATTTGAACATCTATTTCAGTACAAAGTTTATACAAACATCCATAAGTTGGAGCAAACATTTCAGCTACACCTTTTTGATCCACTAACCGTGAAATCATACCAATTATTGGAACATTTAGATTTACAGGTAACCCCATTCTTTCTTGTAAAGCAATTTTATTTTTTTCTTTAGCCTTTAGATTTTCTTTGGAAAAATTTGCAGCTATTAGTTTATCTGTTTGTGGATTCCAAACTTCAGTATCAACTCCATTCAAAATGCCAACTAAATCTTGATTTCGATAATGTAAAAGTGAATCCATGCGGAATCCTGCAGAAGGGCTTTGAATTTCCTTAGCATAAGTTGGAGAAACAGTAGTGATTTTATCTGCAGAAGTTAATCCTGCTTTTAAGAAATTCATTCTATCCCAATCTTCAAAACCTGCTGAATAAAAAAAGTTCCAATCAAGACCGATTGATGGGTAGTTATGCTTTCCATAAACCCCTTGATAGCCAAGATTATGTACAGTAAAAACACTAGCTGTTTTAGAAAAATCATTTTGTCTTGCTAAAAACTTAAGGATAACTGGAACAAGTGCTGTAGACCAATCATGACTGTGAATTACATCTGGTATCCAGTTGATTTTTCTACACAATTGAAATGCTCCATGGCACAAAACAGAAAAGCGATAAGGATTATCGTGAAAATCAGTTTCTTGGGGTGTTCCATAAATTCCATCTCGTCCGAAACATTGCTCGTAATCAATAAAATAAACGGGAAGATTTTTTGCTCCTAGCATATTTTTTTTATAAACACCCGTCCATATTTCTGTGTAGCCTGCAGGAACTCCTAAAGGACCTTCCAAGGGTTCTAAATCATCTCTATTAATGTTGTAATATCTAGGCATTACCAGTCGAACATCATGACCTTGATTACTTAAAGAAATTGCAAGTGCTGAAACCATATCAGCAAGTCCTCCTGTTTTTGCAAAGGGGACTGCTTCTGCCGTAACCATTAAAATTTTCATAAAAACTCCTATTAACAAGGTACAAATAAAACTACCAGCTAGCAATCGCCTTTGCTAACTGAGTATAACATCCTGAAATTACTGAATCAGAAACACAGTAAGCCATTCTAAACCAACCTGGAAATCCAAACCCTGTTCCAGAAGCACATAATACAAGATATTTTTTTAGGTGATCACAAAATTCTCTATCTGAACAATTTGAATTTAAATTCTCTGAATTTTTTTTAGGCGGAACTTGGCAAAAAATATAAAAAGCTCCTTGGGGAATTGCATATTTAATTCCAACTGAATCTAAAATTTGCATAAGTTTTTTTCGCCGATTATCATACGAAGAATAATCCACTGGAGCATCCCAAGACATTGAAACAACTCGTTGAAAAAAAGCAGGAGCATTCACATATCCTAAGATTCTAGCAGAAAAAGTACAGGCTGAAATAAACTCACTATAATCTTGACACGAAGGATTAACTGCAATGTAGCCGATTCGTTCACCTGGCAAACTTAAATCCTTTGCAAAAGAGGTAACAATAACAGAATTCTCATATACAGGAAAAACAGGTGCAACTATGTTTTGATCATATACAATAGCTCTGTATGGTTCGTCACAAATTAAATATGGCATTCGACCACATTTAGAACCATGTTTTTTCAAAGCAGAAGATAATTCTTGTATTTCGGAAGAAGAATAAATTTTACCAGAAGGATTATTGGGCGAGTTAATTAAAACAGCAGCCGTTTTAGCCGAAAGAGAAGCAGCTATTTTTTCTATATCCAAAGAAAAATCATTTTTAGTCGCCACAGGAACTAAAACACCTCCATAATTTGCAATATAATGAGAATACTCAGCAAAATATGGAGAGGGAACAATAACCTCATCCCCAGGAGAAAGGGTTGCTTTAAACACGCAATTTAATGCTGCAGCTGCCCCAGAGGTCATAACTATACAGTCATAATTTACGGAAACCCCTTGTTCTTTTGAAACTTTATGTGCCATGGCTTCTCTTGCTTCTAGATAACCAGCATTAGGCATATAACCATGAATTCCTTCTGTTTCCTTTTCTGCACATAATTTTATAGCTTGAATAACCTCTTTTGGAGGGGCTAAATCAGGATTTCCAATACTGAAATCAAAAACATTTTCTGAACCAAATTGTTTTTTTAATGCACATCCTTCTTCAAACATTTTTCTAATTGCGGAAGAATTTTTGTTATTCATAATTTCTTTTATATGTGGAGCCACTGGCATTAAAATCTCTCCAAACAAAAAAATCAAATTTATAGCAATTTTAGTATATCACATAATTAATAGAATGCAACTAAATATTTTTACCCTTAAAAATTATTATAGGCAGTAAAATATAATGTCGAAAAAAAATATTTCTTAAGTTACAAATTTATCTTTAAAATAAAAAAATAATTTTAAATAAAATCAAACTAATAGTAATTTTTAATTAAATTGACAGTATGTGTTTTTTTTTCTATTATATAAATGTCATGAATACAGAATTATTATTAATTGATTTTCAAAATGATTTTTGTTCTCCTAAAGGAAGCCTTTACGTACCTAATGCAGAAAAGGATTGTGCCAATACAGCAGATTTTATTTATAAAAATATAGATAAAATTCATGGTATAACAATTACTCTTGATACCCATCCTTTTTATCACATTGCTCATCCTATTTTTTGGAAATGCAAAGATGGATCAACACCAGAAATATACACTCAAATTACCCTAGAAAAGTTTTCCCAAGGTGAATACATACCCGTAGATGAAAAACTTTACGATAAAGTAAAATCATATTTAACTCAGTTGGAAAACTCAGGAAAATATACTCTTATTTTATGGCCACCTCATTGTTTACAAGCCACTTGGGGAAGTTGCATACAACAAGATATTTGGGAAGCAGTTCATAAATGGGAATGTTTAATCCCTGGAAGAAGAGTAAATTATGTTACAAAGGCTTTAAATCCATTAACCGAACATTATAGTGCCATCCAAGCAGAAGTTCCTGATCCCCATGACCCTAATACCACTACAAACTATTCTTTGGTTGAACATCTTAAATCAAAAGCAATTTATGTAGCAGGAGAAGCTCTTTCCCATTGCGTAGCAAACACAGTTTCTGATTTAGTTTCCTATATTCCTGCAGAAAATATCACATTGCTTTCAGATTGTTCTTCAAATGTTCAAGGGTTTGAAGAACAAGGCAATAACTTTTTGAATAGATTATCTCAAAAAGGAATGAAAATAATTAAATCAAAAAATTTCACTTTATAATCTCTAGGAAAAATAGGTGGAACAAAATAATTTGAACACAGTAATTGAATCTGGCTGTCCTCATTACACAAATTGTGGAGGTTGTTCCTTTCGACACATAGATTCAGAGAATCAAAGGCAAATAAGAACTAAGAATTTGTTAGATTTATTTTCAAAGCATAATTTATCCGTAAAAGATTTTCAGATTCTATATGGTAAAGCAGATGGATATCGTTGTAGAATGCAACTTCACAATGGAGGACTAAAAGAAAAAAAAAGCGATAATATTGTTCCAATCCAAGACTGCCCTATTGCAACGAAGGAAATTCGTAATTGGTTAAAAGCAGTTCCACCTGAGAAAAGACCTAAAGGAAGAATCACAATTTTTGGGGATTCTAGGGCATCTAAATTTAATTCACCTAGCGAAAAAATAATTATTTCTCAGGAAACAGAAAATACAAAATCCCAAATTACTGGAAAAACGAATCGTAAGATAAAAAACAAAGTAAAAAAACATTATTCAGGAACTGTAAGTGACACAAATAACCTTTGTAGCGTTACATTAAAGGCATTGGACATTAACCAAAATACTATCGAAAAAAAAATTATTTTTGATGTTAGAGGTTTTTTTCAATCTAATTTAGAAATGACAGAAAGCCTCATTTCGTTAATTTTATCAAATTGCAATAATTCATCCTCAGAGGACAGGGTTTTAGATATTTATAGTGGTGCAGGAACTTTTTCAACTTTTTTAGCAGAAAAGTTCAAGCATGTTACCCTTGTTGAACATAATAGAGATGCTTTAGTATATGCTGAACAAAATATGTTGGGATTACCCCACGACAGTTTTGGAATAAAGGCTGAATTGTGGGCGAAAAATTATGCCGCTGATTATATAAAAAATAATGGTAATTTTAAGATGGCACTTATAGATCCCCCAAGAAGTGGTATGGAAAAGAGTGTATTAGAATTTTTAGGAAAATCTCTAATTCCAAGAATTTTATCTGTATCATGCAACCCTGTAACACAAGCAGAAAATTGTGCCTATTTAGTTCAACAAGGATACAAACTTAATAAACTTTACTTTTTAGATTTTTATCCTCAAACAACTCACATAGAAAGCCTTGCAATACTGGAGCTTGAATGAAAAAAAGATTCTTAACTTTCTTTGCCGTCTTTTTACTTACTAGTTTTGTAGCAAACTCTGCACCAATACCTAATTGGCATCTTGTAGCAGGAGGTGATCCTATTGCTCAACCTGTTGAAACAGATTTCGGCTTTGTCATGCTGCTTGACGGAAGAACAATGGCAGCTGTTTCTTCAAGTGGAGTTTTAATGTGGCTAGCAAGTATACCTGGTGGGAGAGTTTCTCCTTTTTTAGGAATTGGCAAAGAAGGTTTTTCATTTACAGTTTCGGGTGGGAAAAAACTTTCTCTTTTTAATCCTAGTGGACTATGTTTATGGACAGTTGAGGCTCCAAAAGAAATAATTTCGGCACCTTTACAAGGTTTAGACGGCAGAATATTTGTTCAATGTTCACAAGAAATTAGTTGCTTTGGAATAAACGGAACAAAAAAATGGACAATTACAGCAGGAGAAACGGCTGGGTTTCCCTTGCTTCAGTTAGAAGATGGCAGTATTTTACATATTCAAAGCAAAACCATTGGAGGTTGTTCCACAGCCCTTAGAATTTCCCCCTTCGGAGCTATTATAGAAGAAATAACCTTTACAGGCAAAGTTATGTATGCAACAGATTCACCAAATGGTGTGTTATTATTCTTTACAGATGGCTCACTGGGGTGCTGTTCTGCCGAACGAGAAGAAGCTTTTTCTCGCTGGGTTATTCCCTCTTCCACATTAGGAGTTTCTAATTCAGCAAAAATTCTTGTAAACAAAAATAGCAACTTAGGTGTTTTAATTGCTTCTACTAGCGGTAAATCTGAACTAATTTTTTTTGATTCAAACTTAGGGGAAATAATCGACAGACAAACTGTACCAATAGATGGAAAAAACATCACATTTATGACAATGGATCAAGATGATATTGTTTTAAGCGACAAAACTACAATAGGTTCCTATTCACCTAAAAATGGAACCCTATGGGAATCTCCTATTCCTTCTGAAAAAAGATGGTCATACCTTTTGTATATAGATAACGGATATTTATTAGTTTTTGAAAAAAATACTTGGGTTACATCGGCTTATAGAATGACTCAAAAAATTGGGAACAAAAAAGTTACTGGTAAAAAAAATAAAAATAATTCATACCAAACATTTATGAATAAAACAGCAGAAAAATATAATTTAAACAAATCTGCCATCGCAATTTTTGGACGAGCAATTTCACAACCAATGCTAGAAAATATGCAAACACAACTTTTAGTTGGAGATTATGGTGAACAAGAAGCTTTATGGTTAACATCAGTTGCCCTAGAAAGTAATCAAATTGCAAATAGAATGATGAAAAATACGGACTCATTTTCTACTGAATCTTCTCTTGTAGAAAATAATCTAGCTTATTATCAGCAAGTTTTACTTCTTGTAGCAAATTTTGAAAGTGCAGCTCTTAACCAAACCATTGGAACAATTATTAAACAAGAAAAAGATGTTTCCATGTTGATTACTGCATTAAAAGCAGCAGAAAAAATTGCATACGACCCAAATAATATTTTATTAGAAAGCATCGAATTTATTTTGAAGAAACAAAGCCTTATTTCAAATAGTAGGGTTTCCCAAGCTATGTGTGATGCTATTTATAAAATATGTAAGTTTATGGGGAAGCCAGCTCTCTTTTCAAAAGGAAGAGAAATTTTATCCCATATGTTGAATCAAAGCATTGACACTAGGGCAAAAGCCTACGCTGCATTAACAATGGAAAAAATCATTGCCCTTCAAATGTAAAAAAAACTTATTAAAAAAATAATTAAGATAAAGAATTTGTAGCAATAATATATTTTTCGTGATATAATATGAAAATATACATATAACTATGTATTTTTTGCTAAATTTGGAGGAAATATGTCCAAGAAATTATTTTTTATGATTTTTATCTCTATGATTTTTTCTTTAGTTGTGGCTCCTTTAACAGCACTAGAAATTGACGAAGAAGAAATTAGATCTGTGGCTGCAGATGCAGTAGAATTTATTAACTACACAGGTCCACACACAGTAATCGATTCTTTACAACAAATTAAAAGCATTGGATCAGGATTAGGTTCTATTGTTGCCCAAAACCCTGCAGCAAGTACTACAGCTGGCAATAGTGCTAGATACTATGTTATTCATGCTATTGACCCAAGTATAACTTCAGGATTAGATGCTGACATTTTGTTTATTGGTCAAAATGCAACTGTAGACCACATCAGAAACCTTAGACACATTATTGTAGCTTATTTATCTTCTGCCTATGGTTATTCAGATGCTGACGCCCAAACCTTAGCTGTTTTTGTAACAGTTTACAATGCGGTTTATCGAGGTAACCTTGATATGTTTAAATCAAAGTATAAACCGGTTGTAACAAATAATTTAACAGCTGAACATGCAGGTCTTGCTGTAAACTACAAGGATTGGCCTGGCAAATCACAAATTGTAATTCCTTTAGCAGACCCTCAAGGTGGACTAGGCACAGTTGATACCACAGTTATTTCTGATTCCCAAGTTGTTGAATCTTTAAGAGAAGAAGATGACAAAGGAGTTGATGTAAGAAAAGAACTAGTTGATATTAAAGAACGTGAAGCAGATGAAGCTGCTGAGAAGGCTGCAGTTGCTCAAAAAGAAGCAACAAAAGAGACTGCAAAACAACGAGAAGAAGAAAAAAAACTTGATGAAGTAAAAAAAGAAGCAGAAGAAGCTCGTAAAACAGCAGATGCTAATCCTTCAGACAAAGCTGCTCAAAAAGAAGCAGAAAAAAAGGAACAAGAAGTAGTTGAACAACAGAAAAAAACAGAAGAGCAAACTCAAGTAGCACAAGAAAAACGCCAAGAAGCTGCTAAACAACAAGCTATAGCTGACCAAAAACGAGAAGAAGCTAGAACAGAAAGAGCCCAAATTGCAAAGGACCAGCAACAACTTATCGAAGAAGGTATCCAAAGTGATGCTCCTGGGGTATACGGTCTTGAAATTATCGATACAGAATTCTCAAGAATGGTTAAACTTAACAAATCAAATGGTGTAGTTATGCAAGAATCTCCTGTAACTGTAATTCGAGGTAGAACATTACTTGCTGCAGACGAAAATTACATGGCTATAGCTGGTACTACAGGTGGAAACGCAGCCGTTAAAGTTGTCTTACTTGACACTCAATATATGGAAATTATTTCTGAAAGTACAGAAATTGCTTCTGAACAATCTGTACTAGTTCAAGATGGAAAAGATTATTATGCTGTAATCCAAGATACAAATGGTTGGGTCTTAGGGAAATACAATAGTGATCTAAAACTATTGCTAAAATCTAAAATTAATGTTCATCCTGCAACTGCTGTTATTATGACAGAAGCTGGTATTTGTATTACAGATCCTAACGGAATTGCCCGTCTTCTAAACAAATCTGATTTATCAGAAATTTCTAAAAATTCACCTGCACCTGTTATTGCAAAATAACCCTTGCTAAAATTAAAAAAAGAGCAGCTTGATTCAAAATTTTGTTTCAAGACTGCTCTTTTTTTTTATTATGAAAAGTCCATATCATTCCATCAGTATCATATCCCAAAGACTTTGCCATAGTTAAATATTGTTCCTTTATTGTATTTGGAATTTCTGTAGTCCTGCTTAAAATCCATAAATTATGTAAATCCTCTGTACCAACCATTGCATATTTATAGCCTTCATCTAAGGCTAAAATAATATAATCAAAATAAAATGGGAAAAAAAAGGAAACTTCTAAAACTCCTTCGTGGGTATTTGCATCACGAATTTTTCCTTGTACTTTTTTCCACCGATGCTGAACATAATTATATCCCCTATTTATCACTTGCAACTTTTTATTTTCATCAAAAAAAAATTCTGAGGATATGTTATTCATATTTCGTTCATAGGTAAAATTAATTCTACCGATTTCATACCATTTGCCCAAATATTTATTTACATCAAAGTCAGTCATATGACTAAGATTTTTTTTTGGACTACAACTTATAAATATGGTTAAAATATAAAATATAAAGGTTACTTTTAATATTTTTAATTTCATTTTTTTCCTTTGCAAAGTGCAAAAAAATACAACACCTTACAAATTAAGTATCTAACTTTTAGAACAAAAATATCAAATCAAAAAATAAAATTAACCATTTTTTTATATGTAAATCAAATAGAATGCTTTAAAGCAGATGTACGTAAAAATTTAATAGCTTTCGCTTCAATTTGCCTTACACATTCTGCTGAAACTCCCATAATTTTTGCTACTTGCCGCAAGGTTTTTCCTTTCATAGTATCTGATAAGCTGTATCTATAATAAATAACTTTTTTTTCTTTTTCAGGAAGTGAATCAATTAAATTATGCATTTCAAGTTTTTCATAATGTCGCATGAAATCCATTTCAACAGAACTAACCTCCATGGAATTAGCATTGTATACAAAACTATTTTCTTTACCATCAGAAAAAATACTACAAAAAGTATAATCAAATTCCAATAAAGTTTGAATTTTTTTTGCAGGTATATTCATATAAAGAGCAACTTCTTCTATCGAAGGATTGCGACCCAATTTTTGGGATAAAACATTACAATAATTTTTTATTTGAATAAGTTGTTCTTTTTTTCTATAAGGTAAATTTATTGCAGAAGTTTTACTTTGTAAGAACCTTAAAATACTTTGAGTTATCCAAGGAAAAGCATATGTTGAAAAACGAGTTCCATAGGATTCGTTAAATTTTTCTGCAGCAGTAATTAAGCCAAGATTTCCCTCTTGAATAATATCCATCAACAAGTCTGAATCTTTAGAATATTTTTTTGCCACAGTTATAACAAGACGTAAATTTGAATTAATTAGCTGTAACTTAGCTTTATAATCCCCATTTTGAATTTTTTTTGCTAAGTTTTTTTCCTGTTCAGCAGAAAGTAAAGGATAAGATTGAATTTGTTTAATATAAGCAGTTAATATTTCGTTTTCCATAAAAAATCCTTAAAAAATATTTTACATTTTTATATAAGCAATTTTTATGCCAACTTTATAAATATAACTAAAATGTATTTATTTCCTTACTATATGAGAAATAATAAAAACAAGAAAAAAAAAGTAAGTGAATAAAAAATTAGACAGGTTACTGATTTTTTAAAAAACTGTATACTTTTTTATACTAGAAAAAAAATTAATCTTTAGGATACAACCACTTAGAGCCATCCTTTTTCTTAAACATATAAAAAGAATCTTTAGATTCAATTTCATAGTCATAAGATAAAAGACTTTGATGGAATAGATTTATTTTGCCTCCCCCACCTGGTAAATCCAGTGCATAAACAGGAGTAGAAAGGCCTGAAAGATTATTCCGTAGTGCTGTATATATCTTAATACCTTGAGCTAAAGGCACTCTAAAATGTGATGTTCCAGGTGCTAAATCACATTGGAAAAGGTAACCTGGTTTTATTCCTAAAAAAGCTAAAGATTGAAACAATTTGGTTAATACCTCTACATCATCATTTACACCTTTCAGCAAAACTGTTTGAGATTGTAGAGGAATACCAGATGTAATTATATCAATTATGGCTTTTCTAGATTCAGGGGAAAATTCATTTGAAATTTCTACAGGATGATTTATATGAGGAATGAACCAAATCCCACCTAACGAAGCTAACTGATTCAATAAATTAGTGTTAATTCTACTTGGCATAAATATTGGAGCTCGTGTACAAATTCTAATTAATAATTCAGAGTTAGATTTTCTAAGCTTTTTTATCAAATTGATAAGTGTTTCATCTGAAACAGTTAAAGGATCACCTCCAGAAAGTAATATTTCTTGAACTTCAGGATGACCAGAAATGTATTCACAGACCTTGTCAATTTCTTGTTCACTTATCCAAGAATCATTTGTAGAAACATAAGAACGTCGAAAACAATGGCGACAAAAGGCAAAACAATGAGTTGTAGTAAGCAATAAAACTCTATTTTTATATTGATGAACTAATCTAGAAGTAACTTGGTAGCATTTTGCACCAAGTGGATCTTCTAATTCGTAATCCTTAATTAAATTTTCTTCTTGACTAGGAATTAGTTGTCTTTCTATCGCCAACAACCCTTGTTTTGCATCTATAGTATCAGAATCTTTAAGCCTATTAATTAATATTTCTGTGTGCTTTGACAGTAGTTTGGTCAGTTGTTTTTGCATTTGAAATTATTATACAATATATTTAATTTACAATAAATACCTTACAAAAAAAAATAACACTTGAAAGGTAAAACAGAGTGATATATACTCATAATGAATGAACGATAAATATATTACCTTACCTGTTTACCAGCAAAAACAAAGAATATTAGATACATTAGCCACGAATCAAGTTATTGTTGTACAAAGTCCCACTGGTTCTGGAAAAACTACACAGCTTCCAATTATTCTGCACGAAGCAGGATATTCCCAAACCGGTATAATTGCGGTAACTCAACCTAGAAGAATTGCAGCTCTTAGCGTAAGTGAATTCATTGCTAAACAATTAAAAACAAATTACCCTGGTCTTGTTGGATACAAAATGAGATTTGAAGATAAGACAGATTCCACCACTCGCATTAAAATAATGACAGACGGAATTTTATTACAGGAAATGAAACTTGATCCTTGGCTAACAAAATACTCTGTAGTGATGGTAGATGAAGCCCATGAACGAAGTTTAAATATTGATTTTGTTTTAGGATTGATAAAAAGAGTTCTTGTTGCCCGTCCAGATTTTAAGGTAATTGTTTCTTCTGCCACAATGAACACAGAAGTTTTTTCTAATTACTTTGACGGTTGCCCTATTGTAACAATTGACACAATTACATATCCGGTTACAGTTGTTTATGATAATCCAGCAATACCAGCAAGTACTGCAAGTCCTTCTTCTTGTGACGCATTGTTAAGTAAGATTGAAGACACAATAGAAAGAGTTTTAGATAACCAAGAAGATGGGGATATTTTATGCTTTTTACCTGGTGAAAAAATAATTAAAGATTGTATACGGCGACTTTATTCTTCAAATTTTAGTAGAAAACTTTACATAATTCCCTTGTACGGAAGATTGGCAAAAGAAGAACAAGAAAAGGTTTTTGACACTCCCCCATTTGGAAAGAAAAAAGTTGTTATTTCAACAAATATTGCAGAAACCAGTGTTACAATTCCTGGTATTACAACTGTAATCGATACAGGATTAGCTAAATTGAATTATTATAATCCAAAAACATTTACATCTAGTCTTATCGAAACATCTGTGTCAAAGGCATCTTGCAACCAAAGAAAAGGTAGAGCAGGAAGAACACAAAGTGGCACTTGTTATCGCCTTTATAATCAAAAGGATTTTAACACCAGACAAACATATACAACAGAAGAAATCTATCGTACCGATTTATCAGAAGTTGTTTTACGTATGGCTGAGTTAGGAATCACTGAATTTGAGCAGTTTGATTTTATTTCACCACCTGGACACGAAGGTATGATTAGTGCAATTGATACTTTGCACATACTGGGGGCTTTGGAAAAAGATAATACACTTTCTGCCATAGGGAAATTAATGGTAGAATTCCCTCTAATGCCTAGAATAAGTCGTATAATTGTTGAAGCAATATTAAAGTATCCAGATGTTATTGAAGAATCTTTAATTGCAGCAGCTTTTTTATCTGCTCAATCCCCTTTTATTTTACCTTCTGGAGAAGAAACTGACGCAAGAAAAGCTCATCATTCTTTTAGAGATATTCAAGGTGATTTTGTTTCATATGTTAAGTTATTTCGTACATACATAACAATGAAAAATCCACAAAAATTTTGCAAAACAAACTATTTAGATGAACGTGTAATGGCAGAAATTTTAAATATAAAAAATCAACTTGAACAAATTGTAACAGATTTAGGCATTCCCATTAGTGGAGGTGGAAGTACAGACGATTATTTATGTTGCATCGCAGTGGGAATGATACAATTTGTTTGTGTAAGAGAAGGTAGAGAAAATTATCGAACATTAACAGCTGAACATATTCAAATTCATCCCGGTTCAAGTATGTTCCGCTCTGACCCCATGTTTATTGTTGCAGGTGAAATTGTTAGAACTTCTAGAATGTTTGCAATGTCTGTTTCTCCCTTAACTAGAAATTTGCTAAAAAAAATATCTAGTCAATTAGAAAATCAATTAGTTGGTTTTGCAGAAAACCGTACTGGAAGACGAGAAGTTTCTAATTTTGATTCAAAAGTTTTAAAGGGTAAAAAAACAGGTAAAAACTCTACAATTCACCAGGAATCAGAAAATACTGTTTTCTTTGGTGGTCACAGTTTTGAAATTCAAAAAATAAAAGGCAAAAAAACAATAATTCTGCCTTTGGATAAATTCAAAGATGCAATAAATCATGAAAATCAAGAAAGTAAACTGCAACAAATTTCAGGACTTAGAGTAAAAGTTATTAATCATGGTTACGAAATATTAAATGGGGAAAAGGGAGAATTAGCCTTTAAACTTGCAAAAAGAATTGATCTGAACCCAATAGATGAAAAAAAATGGGATAGAAAATTAAATATCCAATTAGACAAAGATTCATCTTTAGAAAAACTAATTCAATCCTTAGATTTAATTCTTAAAGTTGCTATAGCAAAAGAAAAAAACAAGGAGCTAGGCTTTATTTGCCTTTTCACAGACGGCAGAGGTTCCTATTGGTTCAAAGTATCAAGAGGATTTTCAACAGCCCTTAATGAAAGCCTTTCTAGCCTAGAAATCCTAATTGATGAATCAAATGGACTTTTGTCAGCTGAACAAAAAGGAACCCTTAATCAAGTATACAGAAAATTAAACGATCTATATGAATAATTTACGGAACCTTTAAAAGTCTATAATGGCATTACTTTCAAAACTTTTACACAGTCAAATTTTAGCTAATAGTTTTACAAAATAAAACTATACAAAAACTGTTCCTGTATCTTTACATAAAAGCTGAACTGATCTTCGACCAGTGTAAACTGCTACAGGTAAACCTCCGCACATCATAATTCGATGTCCAGCAAAGTACAGATTTTTTATTTCTTTTAACTTTTGTGGAAATTTAGGACTTTTTTTACCACGCTTCCATATTGTCATCCAAGTTCCTTTCCAAGAATCACAGTATCTTTCATAGGTAATGGGAGTTGCAACATCTATTACTTCTAGATTTTCCTTAAGATTAGGTAAAAATGGTGAAATTTTGTCCAAAAAAAGATTTGCAAATTCAGTTTTCTTTTCTTTGTAAGTTCCATCATCTTTTGCTTTTTTCCAAAAATCGTAACAAGCACAAATTAATAGACAGGTTAAAGAACTTCCCCCAGAAGGTGCATGATTTTTATACATTGAATAATTATTTATTCTAATTGCATCAAAGGAATTTCCTGCGTACTCTAATGGTTCTGGCAAAGGGAAAACCATGGAATGTGGCAAATTTGAATAATCAGATTTTACACCTATTGAAACAAATATATTTTGTGAACCATCTGCTTCTGTTTGAAGTCTTTTTCGCATAGATTCTGTTTCAGGAGTTTTTAGTGGTTCGGCAAAAAGACTATCGATTGCTTTTCTTGCATCGGAAGATAAAATAAGATGATTGCAAGGAATAAATTCTTTTTCAGTTTGAACTCCTGTTACTCGGTTGTCTTTAATTACAATTTGTTGAACCTTGGTATTAAATCGAATTTTACCTCCTAAAGAAGAAAATTGATTTACCATATTATCAACCATACGGATAGAACCACCTTCAGGATAACCGCTGTCACCAGCAGAAAAAGCAGCCATAGTGTAAATAAAGGAAACAGAATTATATCGATTTCCAATAACCGTCATTAATAATTGACGAACCTTTGGATTTTTAAATTTAGCAACATAGTCTTTATAATTAGTATTCAATAGCTGAAAATATCTAAGACCTGCAGGAGCCATGGATAAAAGTTCAAATAAGCTAGGATGATTTTTATACTGTGATTTTAAACCTCTAATATCATTTACAATAAAATGAACCTTTTGAAAATACTTAATATCACGGCACATTCTTTTTATCATTTTACTATCTTCTGGAGCATATTCCAATAATTCATTTTTTAATTTATTTAAGTCACGATATAAATTTAATCTTTTATCGCCATCAACCAGTGTATAAACAGGATCTCTGTTTTCAATAGGATTGTTTTCTTGCAATGCACCAGTTTCTTTCCAAATACGATTTAGAGGTAACTTATCAGCAGAACCTGTAAGCCAATGCATTCCGCCCTCAAAATAGTAGCCTTTTCTAGTCCATCCTGTGGAAAAACCACCACATATTCTATGTTGCTCAATAATTTCAGTCTCAAATCCAGAACGAGCGGCATAAATTCCTGCTGAAAGACCTGAAACTCCTCCACCAATAATAATAACCTTACTCATTTATTTCTCCTGTAAACTTATCTTTTAAGTCCTCGTTTAAATTGTGGAACTCTTGCAGAGGCTGTTATATTAATATCACTTCTATCACCTCTCTTTAAAAAATGATAACCTATTCCTGCAATCATTGCTCCATTATCTGTACATAAATTAAGAGGAGGGAAAATACAATTAAGGTCAGAATATTCTTGCAACATAGACCTTAATCTAGAATTTGCTGCAACACCTCCACCAGCAACAATGGTTTTTAGTCCTGTATCCTCTACAGCTCGCAATACACGGCTTAGTAAAATTTTTACCGCCGTTTCTTGAAAGGCAGCAGATATGTTTTCTGGAGTTTTTGGAAAATCAGGATTCCAAAATTGGTCTATTTGATTTATTACTGCGGTTTTCAAACCTGAATATGATACATCATATCGATGCTGCCCCTTATGGAGAGAAGGAATAGGGAATCTTGCAGCCTTAGGATTTCCCTGTTTTGCCATTTTATCTATAACAACACCACCGGGATAACCAAATCCATAAAATTTTGCAACTTTATCAAAGGCTTCACCTGGAGCGTCATCCACAGTTGTGCCTAAAACTGTAATATCATCAAACCCATCAACCCGACAAATAATACAATGTCCACCAGAAACCAATAAACCTAAGTATGGATATTCTATATCATAAGCAAGATGTGCAGCATAAAGATGTCCTAACATATGATTTACAGCAATGAAGTTTTTTCCTGTTGCCCATGCAAGAGTTTTTCCAAAGGTTAAACCAACCAATAAGGAACCCATAAGACCTGGTCGATTTGTTGCTGCAATTCCGTCAATTTGGTCAATAGAAAGATTTGCTTCCACAAGGGCTTGATTCACCACTGGCAAAATCCATTCTGCATGTTTACGGCTAGCAATTTCTGGAACTACTCCATTAAACTGTTGGTGAAAGGGAATTTGTGTAGCCACAACATTACTTAAAATTTTACGACCATCTTCCACCACTGCACAAGCAGTTTCGTCACAAGAAGATTCAATTCCCAAAATTTTCATACAAACCTCTTATATTAGAAAATTTATACCCCTTAGGCTCTAGAGCATTATACATTTCTAAAAGAATACTAGCTAGATTATTTGCTGACCATACATGACCAATCATTATAGCATATCCGTCTCTATTAGCAACCTTTACGGCTTGCAAAATTTGATTTATTATATCATCACGATGCTGAGTATTATCTAAGAAAATATCTCTTTCCCAAATATGCATACCTCTTTCCATTGCAGCATAGGGAGCTTGAGTTTCTGCAGTTGTCCTAGAGTCTAAAAAGAAAATTTCGTGAGACTTACAAACATCAAGAACAGCCCCAATCTTTGAAACAGATTCAGTAATTAAAGATCCTTCATGGTTATTTAAACCGGCTACAGGCCCTACTTCTAAAAGATTTTCAGTTACTAAAGTTTCTATTTCATAAGTATGCATTTCTGGAGTAATTGCACCAGGACCAGGATTTACTGATAAGTTTTTTGCTTGCATAGGCTGATGAAGCATAACTTCCTTTCCAGCCATCCTAACCCTAAAAGCAGTTTCTTTAGAATATTGTAGTTTAGGTAGAACTGCAACATCAAAATCAAAGGGTAAATCTAAAAAATACTGCAAATGAGTAAGGTTTTGTCCTCCATCATCTAAAACTAAAACCAAGGTTGCATTATTTTCAGCATTTTGAACTGAATCAAAGGCAGTTACCGTTGAAAGTGATTCAACTTCTTGGGAAGTTGGCTGAGTTGTAGTCTCTACGACTTTTGATGAAGAAGGTGTTTTGGTTACAGATTCAGTTTTTGCAGAAGTAGTTTGTGCTACTGAACTTGAATTATTCGATGAAGAACTAGTTTGCGTTGTAGCTTCCGTTTTTTTTGAATTAGTTTGCATTTCTGAGTTAGTCGTTTTAGAAGAAGCAGATTGAATTGCTTTCTCTGTTTTTTTAGAAGCAGCGTGAGTTACCGATTCATTTTTTGAAGATAAAGATTCCTTCTGAGAAGTATCTTCTAATTTATTTTTTTGTGTATTTTCAACTAATAAATTGACTTCTTGTTTTGCAACATAATTTTTTTCAGAAGGAATAGTTGCAATAGAAACAACAAGCATACAAACACAAACAAAAATTATAGCTGATGTAAGTAAAATAACTTGTTTTTTGTTTAAAACCACCTTTGGTTTTTTTGTTCTTCTAGTTTTCTTCTTTTGCTGCATTAAAAACAGTATAACAGAATCATAGGTTCTGGTTCAAGTACGTTATTTAACAAAAAAAATGCCCTAAGAATAAAAAACTTCCTACAGTAAACCAAAATTTAGTCAACTGTAGGAAAGCTTTTGTTCGATAAAAATTATCAACCACCTCGGCTATAAGGTTTACCAGATGCACGGGGGGCATAATTTTTTCCGCTAAAAACAACTAAGGCAAGTAAGGTAATTAAATATGGTAACATACTAAAAAATTCTGATGGAAGTAGATTCCGTAAAAAAGGTATATTCACTACATAAATTGAAAAAGCAACAGCAGAACCAAATAATAATGAAGAAGCAGAAATTCCTGCAGGTCTCCATCTACCAAAGGAAACTGCGGCTAAAGCAATATAACCTGCACCATTTATTGTATTAGACGTATATTGAATTGTTTGAGTAAAAACTAAACATCCTCCCGCTAATCCTGCAAGAAAACCAGAAACAAGAACAGCAATATATCTTGTCCGTTTTACTTTTATTCCTACAGAAGCTGCAACAGAAGGATCCTCTCCACAAGCACGCAACCTTAATCCAAAGGGTAATTTATAAAGAACAAACCATGAAATTAATACTACAATAATAGCAATTAAGGCTGTAGGATAAATTCCAAAAATTCCAGGCATCATTCCTGTTTGGAAGGGTTTTGTTCTATCCATACGGAAAATAATTTGTGAAAAGAAAACTGTAATTCCACTTGCTAATAGATTTATTCCCGTACCTGAAACGGTTTGATCTGCATTTAAAGAAATTGCAGCAAATGCGTGAATAACTGATATTAACATTCCGCACAAAGAACCAACAAGTAATGCAACCCAAATTGAACCTGGGAAAAAACCTTCTAAAAGAACATGGGTGGCAGCTGCGGCAAAAGCACCAATGCTCATTAACCCTTCTAAAGCAATATTTACAACTCCAGATCGTTCACAAATCATACCACCAACAGCAGTAATTAATATTGGAGAAACAATCATAAGCACAGAAGGAATCATTCCAAAAAAATTATTCATTTGAATCCTCCTTCAATTCTTCTGATACAAGAGTTTTTTCTAGGTTTTTCTTTTCGCGCCACTGTAAATAAATTCGTAAACCGGAACGCAATGCAATAAAAATAACGATTAATCCTTGAACAATAAATGTTATTTCTTTTGGGATACCTCTGGATTGCATCAAAGGCTGGGCTGAAGCCAATAATCCAAAAAGCAAACCAGCTAAAAGTGTACCCAAAGCAGTATTATTACCTACTAGCGCTACTGCAATTCCTGTAAATCCATAATTATCCATTCCGGAAATTACTCGTCCATAACGGAAAGAACCTAAAGCTACAACTCCTCCACCTAATCCTGCAAAACCACCTGCTATTGCCATAGAAAGAACAATACTAGTTACAACAGGTATTCCTCCATACCTAGCGGCTTCTTTGTTAAAACCGGTAGCTCTAAGACCAAAACCTAAGTTTGTTTTTTCCATGAAAAACCAGTATAAAATGACGGCACCTATTGCCATAAACAAACCTAAGTTTAATTGAGATCCATTTGTTAATTTAGATAGAAAATCAACTTTTAAAGTAGCTGTTTCTGGAAAATTAACAGTTTTATAAGTATTTGTTCCTGGAATTGCCATAATTATAATTCTTGAAAGGTACAGTGCCACATAATTCAACATAATAGTTGCAACAACTTCTGAAACTTCGAATTTGGCCTTTAAAAATCCTACAATTCCACCCCAAATAGCACCAAGAAGAATAGCAGCTAGTATAGCTAAAACCCAATGTAACACAGGAATTTGTGGTCCTAACAATGCTACTAATTGGGCAGCAGTTAAACCAACAATATACTGGCCTTCTCCACCAATATTAAAAAGCCCTGCCCTGGCTGCAAAAGCCATGGCTAAACCACATAATATATATGGAACAGAAAGATTAATCCATTCACCTACATATCGGACATTCCATATATTTCGGTCAATATTATATCCTGTTAGAGACTGCAAAATAGCCTTATACATATTTAATGGATTTCGACCAACTAAAGCTATCAAAATTGTTCCACAAAGAAATCCTAAAATAACTACTAAAACGGACATAGCACCGTCCGATTTAAGAAGTAAGTTGGAAAGTTTTTCCTTGTTTTTTTTCATTAGGCTAAACCTCCTTAATCTTCTTAGAACCAGCCATCATTATTCCAATTTCACGTTCAGTTACTTCACCTGACTTGTAAACACCAACGATTGAACCCTTTGAAATTGTAGCAATGGTATCGCAAAGATTCATTATTTCATCTAATTCAAAGGAAATTAGCAAATAGCCCGTCCTTTATCTCGTTCAGAAATAATTCGCTTTCTAATATTTTCGATAGCACCAACATCAAGTCCTCGTGTAGGTTGAGCAATTATTAAAACTTGAGGGGAAAGATTAATTTCCCGTGCTACAATTACTTTTTGCTGATTACCACCTGACATACTCTCAGTTAAAGTACTAGAACCTTCACCAGTACGAATATCAAACTCAGAAATAAGGGAATCAGCTATTTTTTTCATAGCTTTACTATCAATAAGACATCCGTGATGGGTATAAGGAGCCTTATAATAATTTTTTAAAACTATGTTTTCAGCAACAGTAAAAGGACCAACAATTCCATGTTTTTGTCTATCTTCTGGAACGTGACCTATTCCAACTTCTATCCTTTTTCGAATTGAATAATTTGAAATATCTTGACCATTCAAAAATATTTTTCCACTTTGTAATGGAAGCATTCCCGTAATAGCAAAAATTAGTTCCGATTGTCCGTTTCCGTCAACACCTGCAATACCAAGAATTTTACCAGCAGAAACATCTAAAGATAAATTATTTACTGCAATTTGGCCACGGGAGTTTTTAACCGATATATCTTTTAAAGAAAGAACAACGTTACCAGGACAAGCAGGTGCCTTGTCTATTTCAAATTTAACAGCTCGACCTACCATCATTTCTGCTAGTTGTTGTTCTGTAACATTTGCAACATTTACAGTTCCGATAGTTTTACCTCGTCTTAATACTGTACATCTTTCAGCAACTGCCTTTATTTCTTTTAATTTATGGGTAATAAGAATAATAGTTTTACCTTCTGCTTTTAGTCGACGAATAATTTCCATTAGTTCATCAATTTCTTGAGGAGTTAAAACAGCAGTAGGTTCATCTAATATAATAATGTCAGCATTACGATACAGAGTTTTTAATATTTCCACTCTCTGTTGCATACCAACTGTAATATCTTCAATTCTATCTTTTGGATTTACATGAAATCCATATTGCTCTGAAAGCTCTGCTACACGTTTTTCCGCTGTAGCCATATCTAACATACCTAATTTATTAGTAGGTTCTATGCCAAGAACTATATTTTCTGTAACAGTGTAATTATGTACCAATTTAAAATGTTGATGGACCATCCCTATACCTAATGCGGTTGCATCATTGGGATCTTTTATATTTACTTTTTTTCCACGAATATTAATAACACCTGAATCTGCATCATAGGAACCAAAAAGAATGGACATAAGGGTAGACTTTCCAGCCCCATTTTCTCCCAATAATGCCAAAATTTCATTTTCTTTAACAATTAAATCAACATTATCATTGGCAACTATTCCAGGGAAAGTCTTTGTAATTCCCAACATTTCTATTGCATTTTCAGCCAAAGTTTGCCTCCGTTAATATAATAAAAAAAGAAGCTGTCTAAAATCAGACAGCCTCCTTTTTAAACGGATAAATTAGTTATCCATTGCACCAAGGCCAGCTGGAGCAATTCCAGCTTCCAAAGCTTCTTTGTAAGTTCCAATTACATTAATTTTTCCAGCAATAATGTCAGCCTTTGCAGCATCAACAGCTTTAATTACATTTTCTGAAAGTTGAGGATTATTTACTGTATAACCAACACCATCATCTGACATATCTAAAACAATCACTCCACCCTGGAAAGTGTTTGAATCAACAGCTTCTAAAGCCATTTTTGTTGATGTTTCAACTCTTTTAATCATAGAAGTAAGAACAGCTGACTGTTTTCCTGAATAAATTCCGTCTTCGTACTGATCTGAGTCTACGCCGATTGCCCAAACATTTTTGCCTTGAATACGATATTCTTTAGCCTGAGCAATAGTTCCGCCTCCGGTTCCACCAGCAGCAGAGAAAATAGCATATACACCAGAATCATACCAGTTCTTTGCTTGAGCTTTAGCCAATTCTGGTTTACCCCAATCGTTTGCATAGAAATCTACAATTTCTGCATCAGGGAATACTGATTTCAAACCTTGAATATATCCAATTTCAAACTTTGTAATTGTTGCTCCAGGAACACCACCAATAAATCCAAACTTAGGATTTTCAATTCCATCTTCTTTAGCTTGCATAGCTGCTGCTACACCCACAAGATATGAACCCTGTTCTTCTTTAAAAATGAACTGCATTACATTTGGATGGTTTACATAGTCAACGTCAACAATCATATATCTCTGATCAGGATATAATTGTGCAACTTCGTCCAATGCATCTGCAAAGGTAAATCCAGTTGTAACTATCAAATCATAACCTTCATCAGAAGCTTGCTTTAATGTAGGTACATAAGCATCTTGTGTTTGACAAGTAACTACATCATACAATTCACCTCTTTTGGACTGATTTTCCCATGTATCACCGTAATACTCAAGAATTCCTCTCCAAGCAGCAGCATTAAAGGATTTGTCGTCGATACCTGTTAAATCAGTAATCAGTCTAATTGTTGGTCTGCTATCAACTACAGTGTTTTCTTTTCCACCACCAGCAAACACAACTCCAAGAGCCAATACAGAAATCATTAAAACCAATACAAGTTTTTTCATTTGTTCCTCCAAAACAAAGTTTATACAAACTGTAATAACTTATTATACCCTATTTATAGAAAAGCTCAAGAAGAAATATTCTTATTTTTATAATTTGTGAGTTTTTTTAATAATTAAACCAGTAGAAGTAGAAAGAAAAGAATGATAGAATAGATATACTTGGAGGAAAAATGTACAAAAACTATGTATTTGATTTATATGGTACCTTAGTAGACATTCATACAGATGAAGAAATAGATTCTTTGTGGGAAAAACTTAGTATCTTTTTTGCATCATATAATGCAAAATACACACCAAATGAATTAAAAGAAGAGTATAAAAAATTTTGTAAAGAAGAAAAAGAAAAAGTACAAAAAAAATACAAGGTAACCCATGGCGAAATAAAAGTTGAAGCTGTTTTTCAACGACTTTTTAACGAAAAATCTGTGGAAGTTTCAACACAAGAGTTATTATGTGTTGCGAAGTTTTTTAGGCTACTTTCCATGGAATATATTAAACTATATGATGGAGCTTTAGAATTATTAGATTCATTAAAAGCTAAAGGGAAAAAAATTATATTATTATCAAATGCACAAAGATCTTTTACAGAATCGGAACTCAAATTCCTTGATTTATACGATAGATTTGACAAAATATATATTTCATCAGACTACAATTGTTGCAAACCTGACATTAACTTTTATCAAATTATGCTAAAAGAATTAAACCTTAATCCAAAAGAAACTATAATGATTGGAAATGATGAAATTACGGATATAAAAGGCTCTTTTGAAGCAGGACTAGATTCCTTGTATATTCATTCTAATATATCTCCAGAAATAAAAGGTGAACTTTTAAGCAAATTTACAATTATGGACGGTGACGTAAAAAGCATTTTACCTAAAATCTGTAAGTGAATAAATTATTATTAATCTTAAAAGATTTAAATCTCTTTTATTATTAAAATTTATAACACAAGTATAAAACTCAAACAACAAAATAGGAGTGTAAAATATGAAACAAAACTTAGGCAACAAACCCCTAATCTATCCGCAACCCGTGTTGGTTGTGGCAACATATAACGAAGATGAAAGTGCAAATGCAATGACCGCAGCTTGGGGTGGAGTTTGCGATTACTCAAAAATTTCAATAATTATAGATAAAAACCATAAAACTACCCAAAATTTGCTTTCTAAAAAAGCCTTTACTGTAAGCATTGCTGATGTTGAACACATTAAACAGGCTGATTACTTAGGCATTGTTTCTGGAAAATCAGTCAAGGATAAAATAAGCAAAGCAGGTTTAACTTACAAAAAAAGTTCAACAGTAAATGCTCCAGTAATAAATGAGTTTCCATTAACCTTGGAATGTAATTTAATAAGCTATGATGAAAAAACAGAGCGTGTTATAGGAGAAGTAATTG
>JAGAOP010000001.1 GCA_017623685.1 Spirochaetaceae bacterium | reverse complement strand
TTTCCGTGTTGGTATGGCTTGGGATCTGTAGGATAAAGGAGGAAACATAGAATGAAAAAGATTTCTTTTGTTTTGATTGCACTTTTAGCTTTGGTTGCTTTTACAGGTTGTCCTACAGCTCATGATGACTATGATTATGCAACTGTTCCTGACTTGTTTATTGTTGGGGCACCAAACTACAATGGTGATAACGTGTTTACAAAAATGACACCTGCTGCTGGTACAACAACTCAAACATATGAGTTTACTTATGCTACAGCTATGTCTGCGAACTGGGTCTCTCCTGCTGACGGAATTGCATTTGTTATTACAGATGGTGATGGCTCATGGACCAAGTTGTTTTGCGATGTAGCATTAACCCTTGGTGGAGGTTATGCTACAAGTGGGGCTGATACTAACAACAATGCAACTGTAGCAGGTTTGACAGCTGGTACTGCATATGTAATTACTATTGACTACAGTGCAAAACCATACAAAGCAAAGATTGATGCAAAATAATTAGTGTAAACTGATTATTTACTAGCAATTTAAGGCTGGCGATTTTTCGCCAGCCTTTTTTTATTGCGGCTAAGGTACATTTGCATTTGAAACTCTGTGGGCATATATGCAACTCGTGGCAGGCACTAATGTTGGGAGTAGATATTTACTTTATTGGAAAAATTATTCTTTAGTGCCGTATGCGACTTCGTCGGCTGTAGCGGTAGAAACTTGCTGTGCAACCGCCGGCTGTAGCGGTTAAAGCTATCAGTGCCATTCGCAAATCCGGGCGACTGTTGCGAGAATAGTTGCGGTTAAATATGCGACTTCGGGCCGGTGTTTCAAAAAAATACAAATACTATATTCAACACGCCCGACCGCAGTAGCCATTAAAATTTGCAGTGCAAGATGCAACCCTGCCGGCTGTAGAGGTTAAAGCTATCAGTGCCTAACAAGGATTGATAGTAGCGAGTGGGTAAATCTAAACTTGAATCTGTTGCATAATGTAATGGTCAGGGAAAGTTAAATCTTCATGCTTTTCATGTATTACCTTCAAATATTTTTTTCATATATAAATATTATATAATGTGTTTACATCATTGTATTAGCAGATATTTTTCTTAGTCAGTAAATATTTTTGAATTTTGAATTTTCATTCTATACAAAAAGCGATTCATGGAATATAATAAATACATGAAAACACTATGCAATTTTAGGTTAGGTCTATTAATTATGATTTTTTTGACCTGTTTTGTTGGAAATCTTGTGGCTAAAGGTGCTTCAGATTCAGCAGTTGATCCTGTTCAGTTGATTAAGACTGAGCTAAAAGCAGGTTTGGACGAAAAACAAGCTTTTGAAAAGGTTGTTGCAGAGTATGGGTCTGTTATCGAGACTCAAAAGGGCAAAAACTTTATATTTACCTTCCTTTTCTATAACGAAGGCGGAATCATTGACGAAGAAATAATTCTTCACACAAATCTTTTACCTCAGTCTTCATTGCAAACTATGTCAATGATTAAGGGTACACAAATTTACTACACTGATGTTAAAGTAAAAGAAAAGCCTGATTATATTACTTACGCTTTTCAAGCATCAGCTATATTTTTAAGCGACCAATACAATCCTTATGTTTGGTCTGACGGTAGAAAATCTAGTTATATTCGTGTAGCAGAAAATACAGGAGCTATAGCTGTAGCAAAAGATTTTTATCCAAAGGGTAAATACGAAGTACTATCAAATAGAATTAACTACATCTATCTTCCTGCAGCATATTTTGCAAATCCTGACCAAGAATTTCCTGTAATTTATATGTTAGACGCTCAAAACATTTGGGATAACAAAGACTGTGCTTGGAATGGTTGGAAAGTTGACACAATTATGGAAAAACTTGTAGCAGAAGGCAAGATGGAACCTTGTATTATTGCAGGGATAAGTAATTCATCACAAAGAACTCATGAATATGCAGGTTGGTGCCGTGAACTTCCTCCAGGAGAATCTCGTGGTGGTTCAAAAAACTACACTCAGCATTTTTCTGAACACGAAGCAATGATTCTTGATGATTTTATTCCATATGTTGAAGCAAACTACAGAGTAAAAACTGGAAAAGAAAATCGTGCAATCGTTGGCAGTAGTTACGGAGCTTTTTACGGTGCTTATATGATTACACGTCACCCTGATGTATTCGGAAAAGCAGGTTTATTTTCTGGTGGAAGCACCGGTTATACAGAAATTATCGCTGATGATTTAGTAAAAGATTCTTCTGTTCAGATTTATCTTGACTGTGGCGCCGGAGACGGCTTAGAAACAACTCTGCTTCCTGGAACAGAAGCTTTTTTAGAGTATCTAAAAACAAAAGGTTATGTAGAAGAAGAGAATCTTATGTATCGTTTTGTTGCTAATCATTCACATAACGAAAGATGCTGGGCAGAAAGACTTCCTGACTGCTTAGATTTCTTATTCTAAAAATTATAGACGGAATCACTTTTTTCGATTCCGTCAGTTTTTTTGAAAAATGAATTTACTTTCGATTAAAGATTTAGAAAAGCGTGGTAGAGATGCCACGCTTTTTTCTGGAGTTACATTTGGTTTAGAAATCGGCCACAAAGCAGCTTTAATTGGAAAAAATGGTACTGGAAAAAGTACTCTATTAAATTGTATTGCTGGTAACCTTCAGCCAGATAAGGGCACTATTGGAACGGCGAAGGAATGTCGTATTTCTTTTTTACCTCAAAATCCAATGTATTCAGAAAATGATACAATACGAAGCCATATATTTAAATCTCGATCTGGAAAACTTGAAGTAATAAGGCGATACGAAGAATTATGTCTTGAAATAAATTCTATGGAAAGTTCTCCTCGTATTCAAGAAGAATTCGATAAAATTTCAGAAGAAATGACAAAGCGTAGTCTTTGGGATTATGATACTCAAATTAAGCAAATACTTTCAAAGTTTGGAATTACAAATCTTGATCAAACTATGGGAAGCCTTTCTGGTGGAATGATAAAAAAGGTTGCTCTTGCTCAAGTATTAATCGACGACTCACAACTTTTATTATTAGATGAACCCACAAATCATTTAGATGTTCAAACAATTTCTTGGCTAGAAGAATATTTGTGTAACACGCAAAAAGCAGTTCTTATGGTCACTCACGATCGTTATTTTTTAGACAATGTTTGTGCTTCAATATATGAACTTTCAAATGGGAAAGTAAAATTTTATATAGGAAACTACTCTTCCTATCTTGAAAAAAAAGCAACAGAAACTGAAATCCAAGAAAACACAGAACGCCGCATTGAATCTGTTCTGAGAAAAGAAAAAGAATGGTTGCTACGTGGACCTCAGGCAAGAGGCACAAAAGCAAAAGCCAGAGTAGATTCAATAAAAAAAATGATAAGTCGAGAAAAAATTGCAAAAGATAAAGGCTTCGATTTTCAAGTTTTAGGAAGACGACTTGGGGGAACAATTCTTGAATTAACAAATGTTTCTAAAACTTTTGCAACGCCAGAGGGTAAGAAAAAAATAATCCTAAAAGATTTTTCATATTCCTTTAAAAAGGGGGAAAGGTTAGGAATATTTGGTTTAAATGGAGTCGGTAAAACTACGCTGCTTAATTTATTAACTGGAACAATTAATCCCGATGAAGGGAAAATAAAAAAAGGGGAAAATACGGTTTTTGGCTATTATAAACAGCAAATTGATAAAGAAATGTTTTTTTCAAAAGATAATTATGTTCCCACTGTATTAGAATATATTCAAGAAAAGGCTGAAATAATTTCTACAAATGACGGAAAACAAATTTCCTCCTCCCGTATGCTTGAATATTTTGGATTTATTGGCCGAATTCAATATTCTCCAATAAATACACTTTCTGGTGGAGAACAAAAAAGACTTTATCTGGTAAAGCTTTTAATGCAAAATCCTAACTTTTTGATTTTAGATGAACCAACTAACGATTTTGATGTTTTTACCTTGGCAATTTTAGAATCTTTTTTAGAAACCTACACAGGTTGCTTGATTGTAGTCAGTCATGACAGATGCTTTATGGATAAAACAGTTGATACTATGCTAGTCCTAAAGGAAAATGGGGAAGTATCTGGTTTCGTAGGTTCCTGTTCTGAATATCTTCAACTTTTGGATTCTCAGGAAACAGAAACTAAAAAAAATACCATCGTAAAACAGGAAAAAACTATTCCTAAAAATAAACCAACTGTTAAACGAAGAACTTTTAAAGAACAAAAAGAATTTGAAGCCTTAGAGGAAGAAATTTTTACCTTAGAAGAAAAAAAACCTCAACTAGAAGCTCTGCTTTCTGGAACAGAAACAGATTTTTCAAAAATCAAAGTAATAACAGATGAATATAATCAAGTATTGAATAAATTGGAGATTTTATATGAAAGATGGGAATTTTTAGGAAACTTGGAAGAATACTAAATATAGAAACATATAAAACTTGACAAAATCCACCCATGAAATGTATACTTTTTTTATGGACATGGAAAAAATCTGTTCAAGAATCTTTCAAAACTCTTTTGCTCAGGCGATGGATCTTTGTTGCGTTATTGCTTATATAACTATCAAAGTTAAAAAATTTCCTTTTAACAAAGAGGAATTTCATGTTTATTTTAGAAAATTAGTTCGCAATACTCCAATTTCAAATGTTGACATCGAAGTAATCGAAACAGAGGAAGTTCCAGACGATATAATTATACTTGATTCTCTAGAAAGTTTTAGCGAAGGAGATACACCACCTCAGGTTTTCCCTTTTCATGAAAGTATTAATAAAATTCAACTTTAATTTGTTTAAAAAACAAAAAAGGATGTAAATATGGCACATTGTATTGTTCCGGAAGCAGAAGCTGTTTTAGATAAAGAATTTCCTGTTTTAGACAAAGGTTTTGTTCGTTTAGTTGATTATTACGGAAGTGATTCCCGTATTGTTCAATCTGCTCGTGTTTCTTATGGCGAAGGTACAAAAACTATGCGAGAAGATGGAGCTTTAATCGACTACCTTCTTAGGAATCAGCATACTTCCCCATTTGAGCAAGTAGTTTTTACTTTTCATATAAAAATGCCAATCTTTATTGCACGACAATGGGTTCGTCATAGAACTGCCCGTATGAACGAAATTTCTGGACGCTATTCTGTAATGCGAAATGAATTTTATGTTCCTGCAGAAGAAGATGTTGCTTTTCAAAGTACAGATAATAAACAAGGACGCAGTTCTGATTCTGTTTCCAAAGACTTTGCAGAAAAAGTTCGCCAAACTTTGCAAGATAACCAAAAGACTGCCTATGAAACCTACACTGAATTAGTAGATTCAGGGTTGGCACGTGAAATTGCACGAATTAATTTGCCTCTAGCTCTTTATACTGAAATTTACTGGCAGTGTGATTTGCACAACTTAATGCATTTTTTAAAGTTGCGACTGGATGGTCATGCACAAAAAGAAATCCGTGATTATGCAAAAGTACTTTTCGATTTAGCTAGTAAAGTTGCTCCTATGGCAATGCAATCCTTTGAAAATCACATTTTGAAAGGAGTTTCTTTTTCAGGAGAAGAACTTGAAGCTATCAGACAACTTCTTGAAGGAAAAGATAATCCTTTAGAAGGCAAAAAGCTAGATCGCTTTAAAGAAAAGATTGCATCTGGTTCACAAAAATAAAATCTAACCTAATTCAATCAAGTAGAAGCCGTGGTTTTTTGAGCTGCGGCTTTTATACTTTGTACAAACAAAGAATGTTGATCTGTTCGTCCCTGGACAGAGAAAACAGGACTACCATCTTCTTCTGAAAGTCTACACATTGGAACATTAGTTACTTGATAAGCTGGACTGTTTTTGTTCCCGGTAAACCAATTTAATACAGAAACCGCAGCTAATGTATATTTTAATAAGTTTAAGTTATTTGCCCTACCACCTTCTTTGTTTCTTTTTGCACCTAAAAGCACATCTAAACGATGTGATACCACATTGGGAATATCAAAAGTATAGGAATTGAACATAGTTGGTATTTCTTGAAGTTGAGTATTATTTTTAGCTGCCACATCAGCTGCGACCGTAATTCGACGTAATTCTTTAACTAATAACTCGGTTCGCAAAGAAAGAGGCCTCATTTTTGATTCATTAGTGGGTTTTTCCAAAAGCAACTGTTCAAATTTCATGTGTGGCAGATAGTTATAAAAAGTATGCCATTGCATATTTGAAATAAGACGCTTCCCGTATTGAGTATGAGGAAACTCTTTTTGGGAATAAAGTTTATTAACATATTCCTTTAAATATGGCACATATAATTTATCGAAAACCGTTTCTCGATAGGCGGACCAATCATTCATTATTTGCATTAAAGTATCGCCTGCAACAGTTCCTTTTGCTTCTTCTTTAACTTGTTCATCAGAAAAACCAATGTTGCGACAACCTTCTAGTAAATCCTCAATAATTTTGATAAGGATAATAATTATTTGCAAAGGATTTTCTGGAGCTACAAGATTCAATCCATCAGGGAAATTATACAAAGGTTGATAAAAAGGATACATATCAGGAAGACTATCCAATTCAAGCCAGCCTGCCCCTGGGAAAATTCTATCAAGAATTCTTAAACTTGAATTAATAAGTTCCATTTCTTTTTGCTCTTGTTGCCGTAAAGCCTCGTTTTTTTCTTCTTGCTTTTCCTGTTCCTGAGCTTGAAGTGCTGCAGGAGATTGCTTTTTTTGGGGAAGAAGAATATCGAATTTTGTAATTCCAACAAAATTAAAAATTTTAGGCAACTGTTTTATAAAAAAGGTGTGGCAGTCCATATATTCTTGGCTACACATACGCAGTAATAATGGATACAGACCTTTAATAACTCGATTATATACATAAGACCATTCAGTTGAAATATCTCGTAAAACTACTTGAATCTTGTCTTTTTTTGCATCGGCATATTGATTAAGTTCTGCCAAAAGATTTTGCAATATTTCAGCAACACGATTTTCGCCAAGATAATAAAGAGTTAGCAACAATTTATAAACGCTTCTGATAAAAGGAATCATCATGGTGATGGTTAAATTATTGGCATGTTTATCTAACTCTTGATATTTAGATTCAATTTCTAAAGTATTCCAACCAGAAACAACTTTAACAAATTTAAACTTTAAATCATCATCAGAATCAATTTTCTTTTGAAAACTTTCTGGAACTAATTTTTGAAATTCCACAACTCTAGTTTGAAAATTCTGAATTCTAAGTAAATAGGCTTTTAAAGTTATGGAAACAAATATTGGAGAAACTTTTTCTTGCCCAGATTTTGTAAGAGTTGAAAAGAAATTGAAAAATCCCAAATTTTGTTTAATTCTATAATCTGGAGACATCATTAATTTTTCTATCTTTGCTCTTTCCTTTGTTGAAATTACAGGAAGGCTTTCTTTTTTTTGCTTAGGAGTAGTTTGAACCTTTTCTTCTGTTTCAGGTTCTTTAGTGGAGTTTTCTGTTTTTTGTACCACAGGAGGTTCTCTATAACGAGGAGTTCGTCTTTCTCCAGTTCGCATCATTCTAGCAGTACGAACTTTTTTCAAAGCATTTTCGTCTACAGGTGCAGATTTTTCCAGTCCAATTTCACCGCCAAGAATTTTTGTCATTTTGGCAGCTTCTTCTTTGTCAATTTCACCTATATTTTTTCTTGTTTTATCCAGTTCGCCTGGTTCGTAGCGATAAAGAGGTTGTTTTTTTTGTTCTTTCTGCTCGTCCACAATTTACTCCCTAATAAATTAAAGTCGCATAAGTTGTTTTCTTACAATTCCTGGAAATTCTTTTAAAGTAATATTTTCACCATTTTTTGTTTGAATTACTCCTGAAAAAGTTCCATATATTGAATGACTTTGAGTACGTAAAATAAAAATACTAATTGTCCTTGAATGGTCAGATAATGGTGAAAATGTTAAATCCACCATGTTTTCTGTATCTTGAATAACCCATGTCCCTTTGATACCATAGGGATATGTTATTTTTACTGGAGGCAGTAAAGTTGTTTCGTTATCATAAAAAAGAAAATTTTCATTATATTTGTCTGGATCAACTGCTTTTAAAGAAGATGAAGTTATACTAAAAGAAAAATTCTTGTCTTTATAAACTCCTGTTGAAATAGCTGAAATAGATTTTGTCTTAAAACTATAATACGCCTTATATATTTCAAAAAGAATAGAACCATTCACAGCTTGCTTTGCTGTTTGTGGAATACCTTTAGCTTCTTTTAAGTTTAAATGACCCACGAAAGGAGAAGAAAGCATCCATAAAGCTCTGCACCTACGCATAATAGGGGCAGGAAGAACTGCAGATACATAACCTCTTTTTTCAGGAGAAATATCTGCATTAAAAGCAACTGACACGCTAGGACGTGCAGAATCTCCTTTTAGATCCATTACAACAGAAAGACGGTTGCAATTTAAATCCCAAGTTATACGAATATATCGATTACGATTTAAAGAAACACATACACCTGCAGCTGTAGTTTTAGGCACAAGTCTTTTTCTTGGGCCAATAATTGCTCTATAGGCAAGTTTTCTGCCACTGCCTTTTTCCCAAAGAATTACTTCTGCATGACCAAAAAGCCTAGCGTCAAAAAAATCAATAATACCTATGTATTCTTCGCAGTTGAATACAAAAAAAAGAGTACTTCTTATTCGTAAATCTGTAATAAAGCTTGGTAAAGGAAGAACCCCAAAGGGCTGTTCTACGCCTTTGATATCCAGTTTTGCGGGAGCATACAGAAAAGTTCCGAAAACAGGTTTCCCATTTTTTACAAGCTTTTTTGGGGGGTCAGTTATTTCCCTCGAATACACACAAAAACCTCGACTTTATATTATATACTATTATATTGAAAATAGCAAAGGGTTTTACCTATTGCATAAAAACTTTGTATTTTGTGTTAAAATCTAGTTTCGTCGACGTACTACAAAATCCAAAGAGTTGGTTTTTTCCTTATTCAAATATTTCTTTTTGTAGGTAGAATAAATATAATCTTGAACAGAAAATTTTTCTAATATTTCTTCATCTTCACCTGTTGTTGCAACAGGAGTCCAGGAACCGTCCATATTCAACTGATGAGCATTAGTGTTGTCCTTAAAATAACATTGCAAAATTTCTTTTACTTTTTGAAATAAGTCTTCTTGGGTTATAGGAAACATTAATTCTATACGGCGGTCCAAATTTCTAGGCATTAAATCTGAACTTGAAAGATATAGTTCTTCTCGCCCTCCATTTTGAAAATAAAAAATTCTTGTATGCTCTAAATAACGTCCGACAATGCTTACAACCTTAATTCTTTCACTTTGGTTTGGTATCCCAGGAACTAACATACAAATACCACGAATATTTAATAAAACATTTACGCCAGCACAACTAGCTTTATATAAGGCCTCAATAATTTCTTGATGAGCAAGACTATTTATCTTTGCCATAATTAATCCTGGTGAATCAGGAGATGAAATAGATATTTCACGGTCAATAAGTTCTAAAAGTCTTGATTTTAGATTTATTGGAGCCATGACAAGTTTTTTCATAGGTTGAATAACTGAATAGCCTGAAATTACATTAAAAAACAAGGTAGTATCGTTGGCAATATCTTGGTTACAAGTAAACAAAGACATATCTACATAAAATTTTGCGGTTTTATCGTTGTAATTTCCTGTTCCAAGATGAACGTAGCGAATTACTTTGTCTTTTTCTTTTCGTACAACCAACAAAACTTTTCCATGAACTTTTAAGTTTACAATACCGTAAACAACTATAACTCCAGCTTTTTCTAATTGGGTTGCCCAAGAAATATTTCGTTTTTCATCGAACCTTGCCTTAAGTTCTACAAAAACCGTAACTTGTTTACCATTTCTAGCAGCCCGTTCTAGTGCCTTAATAACAGGAGAATCACCACTTGTTCTGTATAAGGTCATTTTTATAGCCAAGGTTTTCGAATCATCTGCGGCTGCGTTTAAAAAATTTAACACAGGTTCAAAGGAATGGTATGGAACGTGTAACAACATATCTTCTTGCTTTAGCACATCCCACATGGTATTTGGCTTTGAAAAAGCTGAAGGCATAAAATGCTTCCATTCAGGAAAAGATAAATTTTTAGCTTCTGGCAAATCTGCAAGGTAAAGCAATGTAGAAGGATCAATTATTCCAGACACTTGATATACGTCTTCATCTAAAAGATTCAATTTGTTTTTTAAAAACTCTAAAATATTGGAACTAGCTTTTGTACATATCATTCTAACTGGAACAGAGGATTTTCTTTTTTCAAGAACATCTTCCATTGCGTGAATAAAATTTATATCAGATTCTTCGTTTACGGCAAAGTCTGCGTCTAAAGTTACTTTGAATAACATTGTTTCTAAAACTGAATATCCAGGAAAAAGCATGGTTCCATATTCAGCAATAATATCATCTAGCAAAGCAAATTGTTTTACTTCTGTTTCTGAAGGCAACTGAACAATTCTAGAAATACTAGCTGGAACTTGAACTACAGCAATTGGAGATTCAAAGTTGTCGCTAGAAAACAAAGGATTTTTTTCGATATTTGGCAACGGCATTAATTTAAAAGCAGCGTGCAATCGAAGATTTGACATATGCAAAGATACGTTAGAATCTGTTCGCAAAGGAGTAAGCAAAGGAAATATTTCCCTTTGAAAAAGACTTTGTGTGAAGTTCTTTTGCTCAACTGTAAATTCTTTTGGAGGTACGTACTGAATTCCTACCTTTGCCAGTTCTGGAATTACTTCATTTACAAGAACACTATACTGTTTATCTGTAATTTCATGTACACGTTTTGAAATTAGTTTTAGCTGTTCACTTGGAGTAAGAGCACATAAATCTTTTTCTTCTGGATTAGTTTGAAGTCTGTTTTTTAGACCTGCAACCCTTACCATAAAAAATTCATCGAAGTTGGATGAAACAATGGCTAAAAATTTTAACCTTTCTATAATTGGAATATCTTTTCGACAGGCTTGATAAAGTACTCTTGCATTAAATTCAATCCAAGATAATTCTCTATTAAAATACAAAGAAGTTTTTTTCATCTTTTCTCCATATGCTTATTAATTCAACTGAACTTTGTAACCGAACACTGATTCAAAAATATCTGATTTTTGAGCTATTGCTAACTTTTCCAAAGCCAAGGATTGATTGTTTTTGCATTTAATTACAAGAGTGTCGGGCTTAAAATCTATACTAAAATCCTTGATTTTTTGAGTATGGGCTCTATCAAAAGCGTCTGCAATTTTAAGAATAGCAGTAAGTTTAAGTACTGTAATTCGGTCTGCACGATTACGTACTGCAAAAAATGGGTTATCCTGTATTTTATGTTTTCCTCTGTGAAACAAAGCAACCAAGGAAATTATAGAAACATCATCTTTGCTAAGTCCGAAAATATCAGAGTGTTTTATGATATACATACTATGTTCTTCGTGATTGTCAGCACGAATAAACATCCCTATATCATGAAGAATTGCAGCTACTTCTAGCAAAGTTCGCCCTCTTTCATCAAGTCCCAATTCTGCAGCCAAGGAATCATACAACTTTAAAGATATCATTCTAACATACTGAGCATGATTTTCATCTGCTTTGTATTTACGTGCCAAGGTAAGGGCAGAGGCAGTTATTTGGGAATTAAAATCCTGTTGCAAATTTTGTTCCGGGGCTAAAACTCTACTTAAAATCAAACCTTCTCGAATATTTGTGTAAGGAACAATTATTTCATTAGCACAAGTAAAATTTAAGAAGAAACGATAAGCCATTAATCCAATATGCAAAGCTTGAGCTTCTGTATAAGGAATCTTAAATCTAGCAACACATTCTTCGATTGAATAATCCTGTATTTCATCAACAAAGTTGTTAAACTTTTCTTTTGGAATAACTCTAAGTTTATCAGAAATTATTTCACCATAATTTTCTGCAACAATTTGGGCTTCAGTTCCTACTGCAATAAATTGTTTTACGTTAGCTAAAATAAGTTCATGATTCAAAGATTCACGGCGAATTCTAATAAATTCCTCTAAAAATTGGCTTGCATCCTGTAGGGAACCTGTCATAGATTTTAATTGTTGCTCAATAATAACTGTTCCCAACCTCATACTGTGAACACCAGCCATCTTTCCCTGTTCAATTAACATTATTTCCGAGGAACCACCACCAACCTCTAAAATAATTGAATTAGTTCCTTCTAGATGAACGTTGTTGTTTTTTAAACATTCAGAAACAGCAATATACATCAACCTGTTTTCTTCGATTCCGTCTATAACTCTTACTTTAAAGCCAGTTTTTACCATGATTCTATCTATTACTTCATCACGGTTTTTTGCTTCTCTAAAAGCACTGGTTGCCAATACAGTTACTTGTTCGTGAAGAATATCCCAAGAAAATAGTTGTTCTTTAAAACGCTTTAATATATGCAAACATTGAAGTAATATTTCCCTGGAAATAATTCCGGTAGTAAAAACATCGCGACCTAATGCAACTGGAAGTTCTGAACGATCAATTATCTCCCAACTGGGAATTTGACGAGAATCTTTGTTTTGTATCTGAATCACCAACAAACGAATGCCTGTGGATCCAATTTCTATAACCGCTTCTTGGGTTGCCATAATAACTCCACAAGAAATACGACTTACAGTTTATCAATAAGCATTGAACATTTGCCTGATGGTATTGGCAAGGTCTTTTTCTTTTGACCAAGAATATTAATCGTAAAGTAATATAATTTTTCACTTTCCATTTGAATTTCCCAGCCACGTTGCGTTTTGTTTGAAAGGATTGTAATTAAATTACGCTTTAAAGACAGGTTTTCTATTCCCATAATTTCTAAATTAGGAATAATCCAATCTACCGTTTTTCTTGGTAAACTTATGGAAAGACCAATAACGTTTTCAATCATTAAAGCTATTGTGGAAAGTCCTGCATAATGAATACATCGTTGTCTTGGAAAGTTTGCATCATTTGTTTTTTTTGCAACACCTTCTTTACATGGAAGATAGGCATCCCACAAATCCCCTTTAATATCTGGGTTTTGAGGGAACATGGCATCTAGAATATAATACAGGTGACGAATTGAACATTCTCGAGCCAAATCCCAACGCTGGTATTTTTCCAGTCCCTTTATTACCATAAAGTTTAAAGGAGGAAAAACGCTACCATGAAAACCTTCCCCATTTTCGCTAAAATCTGGGCTATCCATTGACAAAGAAGGAAAAGGATGCTCGGCTCCAAAGGTATTAGGATTGCTTAAATGAGATATAAGTTGGCTAGCTTTGTCTTCGTTTGGGATTTCTGCTAGCAAAGGCCAAAAGCCAGCTATGGTTTTTTGAGGTAATTTTTCTTCGTGTAGATCTAAGTCATGATAAAAAAATGTATCATTATTCCACATCATAGAATTGATTCTAGTTTTAAGTGAAAAATACATTCTTTTATACTGAAAGTTCAAATCTTTGTCATTTAAAATATCCCCAAGGGCAGCCATATACATAGCGTTAATCGCTAAAGCCGTATTAAAATCTATAGGATAAACTGTTCCACTTCTGGGGGAATCGTACATGGCACAAGCTGAAGCAGGCACAGAATATAAGCCGTTGTCTTGTTTGAAATTCTGGTCAATCCAATCCATGTATTTTTGTAAAATTGACATTACATCTTTTATTCTTCGTTTGTTTGCTGATTTATGGAACAAATTAAACTCAGCCCATGCAAATAGAGGAATACCAATTCCTTCTGGGTTGTCTTCTGTCGTAACAGGTTGATTAGTTGCCAAGTCATATTTCCAACGAATTGCGCCATTCTCTTCTTGTCTTGAATAAAAATAGTCAATATTCTGTTGAGCAGGAAAGTTTCGATTAGAATAAACTAAAAAGAAAGATGAAAAAATAGCTTCAAACTGATCTATTTCAGCTTTGTTGTTTTGAGGATAAATAAAATATCCATCAGTTGAATTTTCATTTAATGAAGAGTCAACCCAAAAGTCTTGAATCCAAGTCCATGTTTTGTCATAAATATCTACAAAATCTTGGTCGTAAAAATGTATTTTTGGAAAGTCACGTTTATTCACAATTTCACCTACTTATCATATTATATCATACTTTTACAAATAAATTGCGTTTTTTTTAAAAAAAATTGCTATTAAATTCAGTGACGTAAAAAAAATCTCCAACATCTACTAACTATAACAAACAGGTTCGATAATTAAATTGAATAATTTCACATCAGGCACCAAGCAATAATTCGCCATTATTAATAGATGCAAAGACTTCTGATAAGGAGAATGAAGTGCTAAAACCGTATCATGCAATAGTTGTAAAGACTGAATAGGAGATTGGGGCACAGAATCGAAAAAATGGAAGCCTGAAAAAAGGAGAAGAAATGGTATATTATTTTGGAGTGGATTTGCACAAAACACAATTCACAGTTCACGAAAGAACAAAAAAATCAGCAGAAAATTTAGGCGAAATTCTTCAGTACAATACAACAGAACAGGGGTACGAAGCTTTTTTGACTAGAATTAAGAATTTGCGAAAAAACGGAAATGAAGTTCGAGTTGGAGTTGAATCTACAGGCAACACTAGATTTTTCAAAAACCAACTAGAAGAAATTGGTGCAAAGGTAACTGTGATTAATACACTAAAATTCAAAGTAATAAATGAATCATCAAAAAAAACAGACAAACATGACGCTGCAACAATTTCTGAGTTTTTAAGTAAAGAAATGCTTCCAGAAAGTTATTTATGTAGCAAAGAAACAGAAAACATTCGGAGGTTGCTAAAATCTCGTTCTAGATTAGTCCGTTCGATTGTTGGACAAAAAAATGAAGTTCATGCTTTACTTGTTAGTTTAGGGATTAAGGATGAGCTAAGATGTTTGCAAAGTCGCAAAGGAAGAGAAAAAGTTCTTTCTATACTTAAAGATAACCCAAATTATAAACTTGAAGCATTATCTGTTCAATTAATTTTTGAAATTATTGATGAAATGCAGAATAAAATTAAAGAAATTGAAAATCACTTAGATGATATTTTGAAAAATGATGCCATGGTCAAAAGACTATTAACTATTAGAGGTTGCGGGAAAATCACAGCTTGGATAATTAGAGCATATACAGAAGATATAGATAGATTTTCTAATTCAAAAAGATATGCTTCTTTTTGTGGGTTAGTACCGTGGGTTCAGGATTCAAATAAAACAGTTCATCACGGAAAAATTACAAAACGAGGGCCACAAGAATTAAGAACAGCTTTTGTTCAATTAGTTATGGGAATACGAAGATGCAAGGATACAACCAAGTGGCGAATTATGCAAAAATATGAATATATGAAAAAAAACAAAGGAAGTGGTAAAACAATCATCGCTGCAGCACGAAAAATGGCTGAAACAGTATGGAGTATGTTATATTACGAAATGGATTTCTGTGTTGATAAAATGACAACAATTCCTTGCACCTAAAGCCTACTGTTTCTATCGGAGCAGGTATACAACAGCCGGCCAAGTTGTTGCATATAGCACTGTAAATTTTAATGGCTACTGTGGTCGGGCGTTTTGAATATAGTATTTTTATTTTTTTGAAACACCGGCCCGTGGTTGTATATTACACTGTAAGTTTTTCTCGCAACTGCCGCCAGTTGCTGCATATTACACTGACAGTATACCGCTACAGCCGGCGGTTGCACCTGAAAACACAACTTTTCTCGCCACAGCGGCCGAAGTCGCATATTTAACCGCAAGTTTTAATGGCTACAGTGGTGGCGTGGTTGCATTTGGCACGGCATGGGTTGCGTTTTGTACTGCAAGTTTTTCTCGCCACAGCGGCCCGTGGTCACACCTGAAAACACATCTTTTCTCTCCACAGCAGCCGAATGTCACATATTTAACAGCAAGTTTTAACGCAACTGCCGGCCCGTGGTTGCATATAGCACTGACAGTATACAGCTACAGCCGGCAGGGTTGCATTTGGCACGGCGTGGGTTGCATATTGCACTGCAAGTTTCTACGGCAACAGCGGCCCGTGGTTGCACCTGAAAACACAACTTTTCTCGCCACAGCCGGCCAAGTTGTTGCATATAGCACTGCAAATTTTAATGGCTACAGTGGTGGCGTGGTTGCACCAGCCCCTTTTAGTTCTACCGCCACAGCGGCCCGTGGTCACACCTGTAACTGTAAGTTTTATCGTTACTGCGGGCCGTGGTCGCATCTGGAACTGTAAGTTTTTTCGCAACTGCCGCCAGATGTTGCATATAGCACTGACAATCTACGGCTACAGTCGCTCGGATTTGCGAATGTAACTGTAAGTTTTTCTCGCAACTGCCGCCCAAGTTGTTGCATATAGCACTGACAGTATACGGCTACAGTGGTGGCGTGGTTGCACCTAAAAACACAACTTTTCTCGCTACTGCGCCGAATGTCCCATATTTAACCGCAAGTTTTATCGTTACTGCGGCCCGTGGACGCATCTGGCACGGCGTGGGTTGCGTTTTGTACTGCAAGTTTTTCGGCAATGGTGCAACAATGTTGCATATTGCACAGCAAGTTTTAATGGCTACAGTCGCTCGGATTTGCGAATGTATCTGTAAGTTTTTCTCGCAACTGCCGGCCAAGTTGTTGTATATAGCACTGACAATCTACGGCTACAGTGGTGGCGTGGTTGCACCTGAAAACACAACTTTTCTCGCGACTGCCGCCCAATGTTGCATATTGCACTGGCAGTATACGGCTACAGTGGTGGCATGGGTTGCGTTTTGTACTGCAAGTTTTATCGTTACTGCAGTCCGTGGTCGCATCTTGCACTGCAAGTTTTAACGCAACTGCCAGCCAAGTTGTTGTATATAGCACTGACAGTATACGGCTACAGTGGTGGCGTGGGTTGCGTTTTGTACTGTAAGTTTCTACGGCAACAGCGGCCCGTGGTCGCATCTGGAACTGTAAGTTTTTCTCGCAACTGCCGCCCGATGTTGCATCTTGCACTGATAGCTTTAACCGCTACAGCCGGCGGTTGTACCAGCCCCTTTTAGTTCTACCGCCACAGCGGTTGAATGTCACACCTGTAACCGCAAGTTTTATCGTTACTGCGGCCGAATGTCGCATCTGGAACTGCAAGTTTTTCTCGCCACAGCGGCCCGTGGTCGCATCTGGAACCGCAAGTTTTTCTCGCAACTGCCAGCCAAGTTGTTGCACTGACAGTATACGGCTACAGTGGTGGCGTGGTTGCACCTGAAAACACAACTTTTCTCGCCACGGCTGGCCGAATGTTGCATATTTAACCGCAAGTTTTATCGTTACTGCGGGCCGTGGTCGCAACTGGAACTGTAAGTTTTTCTCGCAACTGCCGCCCGTGGTCGCATCTGGAACTGCAAGTTTCTACGGCAACAGTCGCCCGGATTTGCATACGGCACTGACAGTATACAGCTACAGTGGTGGCGTGGGTTGCATATTACACTGCAAGTTTCTACGGCAACAGCGGCCCGTGGTCGAATATTTAACTGTAAGTTTTTCTCGCAACAGCGGGCCGTGGTCGCATATTTAACCGCAAGTTTTATCGTTACTGCGGCCCGTGGTCGCATCTGGAACTGCAAGTTTTAACGCAACTGCCGGCCCGTGGTTGCATATAGCACTGACAGTATACAGCTACAGTGGTGGCGTGGTTGCATTTTGTACTGTAAGTTTCTACGGCAACAGCGGGCCGTGGTTGCACCTGAAAACACAACTATTCTCGCCACAGCGACCGAATGTCGCATATTTAACTGTAAGTTTTATCGCTACTGCGGCCCGTGGTCGCATATTGCACAGCAAGTTTTAATGGCTACAGTCGCTCGGATTTGCGAATGTAACTGTAAGTTTTTCTCGCAACTGCCGCCAGATGTTGCATCTGTAACTGCAAATTTTAACGCAACTGCCGACCAAGTTGTTGCATATAGCACTGACAGTATACGGCTACTGTGGTCGGGCGTTTTGAATATAGTATTTGTATTTTTTTGAAACACCGGCCCGTGGTTGTATATTACACTGTAAGTTTTTCTCGCAACTGCCGCCAGATATTGCATATAGTACTGACAGTATACGGCTACAGTGGTGGCGTGATTGCATCTGAAAACACAACTTTTCTCGCCACAGCGACCGAATGTCGCATATTTAACCGCAAGTTTTATCGTTACTGCGGGTCGTGGTCGCATCTGGAACTGTATGTTTTTTCGCAACTGCCGCCTGATGTTGCATATTGCACTGACAGTATACGGCAGCAGTGGTGGCGTGGTTGCACCTGAAAACACAACTTTTCTCGCCACAGCGACCGAATGTCGCATATTTAACTGCAAGTTTTAACGCAACTGCCGGCCAAGTTGTTGCATATAGCACTGACAGTATACAGCTACAGTGGTGGCGTGGTTGCATTTTGTACTGTAAGTTTCTACGGCAACAGC
>JAGAOP010000029.1 GCA_017623685.1 Spirochaetaceae bacterium | reverse complement strand
AGCCTGCGTTAGTCTTGAATTTGATTTGCCACAAGAAAAAAAACCATCTCTTGAAGAAATTGAAAGAGTATGGACATCTTTCAAAGCTTTGCCACAAGAATTGGATTTGCCAAGTGCTCCTGTTCAACCCATTATTGTTCGGCACGAAGCTAATCGTCCTCAACCTCGCCGTGACAGAGAAAATGACAAAGGCATGGCAGTAACAGTTGGTAGGCTAAGAGATTGTCCTGTGTTTGACATCCGTTTTGTAGCTTTAAGTCATAATACAAAGCGAGGTGCTGCCATGGGTGGCATTTTGAACGCAGAGTTACTTAAGGCAAAGGGTTTTTTCGATAACCTGTAATTTGTTTCTAAAAGGTAAAAATTAAGGTTATGGATAAAAATTATTTTCCATTGAATAAAGTTCAACTGACAAGATTAGCTGAACAATATGGAACTCCTTTTTATATCTATGACGAAGAAGAAATTTGTAAAAATTTTCGCCTTTTAGCTAATGCATTTAAAAGCTTTTCTAATTTTAAAGTGTTTTTTTCCGTAAAAGCTTGCCCCAATCCTTATATTCTTAAAATATTAAAAAAAGAAGGTTCCGGGGCAAGTTGTTCTACTTTGTCAGAAATAATCTTGGCTGAAAATGCTGGTTTTTTTGGGGAAGATATTTTTTTTACCACAAATGAATCTTCTGCTAGAGAAATAATTTACGGAAACCTTAAAAATTGTCTTTTTAATTTAGATGATATTTCCCACATTGATTTTCTTGAAAAAACTTTAGGTGGTATCCCAGAATTTATTTCCATTTGCTATAATTCTATTTTTTCTCAAGAAAAAAAACAGGAAGGAAGTTTCGGCTTATCTAGGGAACAAGTTTTTCAAGCATGTAAAATTCTACAAGAAAAGGGCGTACAAAAGTTTGGATTACATGTAAACCTTTCAGAAAAAGTTACATCTTATTTATTTTTACAAAGGATTGATTCTTTATTTACTCTTATGGTTGAAATTAAAGAAAAGTTTGGAGTAAAAATTCAAAATATTCTTCTAGGAATTCATCAAGTTTTTCCCAGAGATATAAAAGAAAGAAACCTAGATTATGAATCCTTTGCAAAAAAAATAAAAGATTCTTACGATAAAAAACTTTTGCCTGCAGAACTAAATTCTACAACTATTGCCTTAGAATGTGGCAGTTTAATAACAGAACCCTTTGGCTATCTGGTTAGTAAAGTTTTATACCAAAAGTCTGGAGGTCAAGATTTTATTAAGTTAGATTATTCAATACCAGAGTTGATAGATTTAACAAAAGATGATTATAATATATTTATAGTGGACAAAGAAAAACAAAATGAAACAAATAAATACATTGTTTTAGGTTCTGTTACAGAAAACTATAATAATTGTATTATTGAAACATCTTTGCCTCATCTTGAAAATGGAGAACTAATAATCATTAATAATATGGGTTCCTATTCTAGAGCAAAGGAATCTAATTATAAGGGAAAACTTCGTTCTGGAGAATTACTTTTACGAAGAAACGGAACTGTAATTCCTATTCGTCGCCAGGAAACTTTAGATGATTATTTTTCCACGATTGATTTTGTAAAACTAAAAAATTTTAATGTATAGATTTGGAGGATATTATGTTTGTTACTTGCCTTGACTTAGAAGGTGTTTTAGTTCCTGAAATATGGATTGCTTTTGCAGAAGAAACAGGAATCCCAGAGTTAAAACTCACCACAAGAGATATTGCTGATTATGATGTTTTGATGAACAAAAGAATAAAAATTCTTGAAGAAAAGGGACTTGGCTTAAAAGAAATTCAAGCTGTAATAGAAAAAATAGAACCTTTGCCAGGTGCAAAAGAATTTTTAGATGAATTAAGAACTTTAACCCAAGTAATTATTCTTTCTGATACTTTTACTCAGTTTGCAGCTCCTTTAATGAAAAAGTTGGGAATGCCCACAATTTTTTGCAACGAATTAATTGTTAGCCCTCAGGGAATGATTACGGGGTATAAACTTCGCCAAGAAAATGGAAAATATCATGCAATAAAAGCTCTCCAGTCCATTGGGTACGTTACAATTGCTTCTGGGGATTCTTTTAATGACTTAGCGATGATTCAATCTTCTCAGTATGGTTTTTTATTTAGAGCTCCTCAGCACATAATAAATGATTATCCTACTATTCCAGCTTTTACTGAATATAGCCAGCTTTTGCAAGGTGTTAAAGAAAAGATAAGTAAAGGGTAGACTTTTTATCATTTTTTTATCTTGTTCCATTTGGAGAATTGCTGTATACTATCTACATGAATAATATCCAAAATCGGCTAGAAAATGTGTTAGCTTCTATTAGAAAAGCTGAATTTTCTAGTGGAAGACAAACTGGTTCTGTTAAACTTCTTGCAGTAAGTAAATTTCATCCTAGTGAATCAGTGTTACAGGCAGTTTCTTGTGGACAGTTGCTTTTTGGTGAAAATCGTGTACAAGAAGCTATGTCGAAATTTCAAAGTGTTAAAGAAAATTGTTCTTTTGTAAAGCTTCATTTAATCGGGCAACTTCAGCGAAACAAGGTTAAGCAGGCTATTTCTATTGCTGACTGTATTCAATCTGTTGACAGAATTGAACTTCTTCAAGAAATAGAAAAACAGGCTGAAAAGCAAGAAAAAGTTGTTAAAGTTTTATTTGAATTTCATACAGCGGAAGAAAGTAAGTCAGGTTATACAGATATAGACAGCTTGTTTCGTTCTTTGGAATATGTTCAAAGTTCAAAATACATTGTTCCAGCTGGATTTATGACCATGGCTCCTTTTTCAAACAACGATGTACTTGTTTCAGAGTCTTTTAAGAAATTAGTGTCAGTTCAACATAAAGCTCAATCTCGTTTTCCAGAATTTAATTTAGATGAACTTTCCATGGGAATGTCCAATGATTATACATTGGCAATAGCGGAGGGTACTACAATGGTTAGAATTGGAGCAGCAATTTTTGGGGAACGAGTTTAAAATGAATAAATTCCCTGTTGCAAAAAAAGTAATTTCTGTGTTTTTATTGTTTTTTCAAACTGTGGGATTTTTTTTTGCAACAGAACCTACTGTTTACATTGAACCTTACACAAAAGATAATATTCCTACTTGGGCGAAGGATTTGCGACGTACGGAAATCATTACCTTTGGTTCGTTACCTTTTGTAACTATGGGAGTTACAATGGGTTATTCTTTTTATCGTTATTTTTCAAATGGCATGGATTCAGCCTATTTTCCAAATCCTCTTGCAAAAACTTCTGAAGGTGCAAACTTAAGTCATGATGAACAGGTGGGAATAATTGTTTCTTCTGCTGCTATTTCTTTGCTTTTAGGACTAACTGATTTAACCATAAATCTTATACAACGGCATAAGGCAGAAAAACAGGCTGCACTGCTAGACAGAGGAACTGTTACTATAGAGCCATATGTTCCAGAAGAATCTATCGTTGAAGATTTTGATTCAACTATTTTGCAAGAAGAGGCAGAGGAATAGTGGCTTCTTTTAGCATTGTTGTTCCTAAAGATCAGGGTTCTCAACGTGTTGATAAGTTTTTGGCTTCCAACGAAACCGTAATTAATCAAATGGGAATAGCAAATCGTTCCCATTTAAAAACAGTTATTCAATCTATATTAATTAATAATAATGATGGAAAATTTTCTTCTAAAGTAAAAAGTGGCGATGTGATTGTGGTAGACTGGGAAGAAGTTGTTCCAAATGATATTATTCCAGAAGATATTCCTTTAAATATAATTTACGAAGATCAAGATGTAACCCTTGTAAACAAAGTTCAAGGTATGGTAACTCATCCTGCAGCTGGTAATTGGACTGGAACTTTGGTAAATGCCTTGCTTTTTCATTGGGGGCAAAACTCTTTGGATGTTAAATTATATCGTCCTGGAATTGTTCACAGGTTGGATAAAGATACTTCTGGTTTGATTATTACTGCAAGAAATCTTTTAGCTCAAGAATGGCTTCAAAATCAGTTTAAAAACAGGCGTGTAAAAAAAGAATACATAGCAATAGTTTGTGGACGTCCTCCTGCTGTTTCTGGAAATATTAAAACTCAGATTATTCGTGACCCTAAAAACAGAAAAAGATTTAAAGCTGTTACTAATACCGAAAGTGGAAAATTTGCCCATAGCATTTATCGTTGTATTGCTTGTTATGGTGGTTTTTCTCTTATGCGAATTAAATTAAAAACCGGCAGAACTCATCAAATTAGAGTTCACATGAAATATATTGGTTGCCCAATTTTAGGGGATCCAATTTATGGAAATAAGTCTACTTTGTTTCCTAAAGCAACCCTTATGTTGCATGCAAGATTGCTAGAAATTCGTTTACCAAATCAGCAAGAATTTTCGTCTTTTAAAGCTCCTGTTCCTATTAGATTCAAAAAGGTTTTAAAGGTTCTTCATGGGAAGTATGAAAAATGTGTGCTGAAATAAAAATTATTTACCAAGATGAATATTGTATTGCCATAGAAAAACCTGCTGGAATGGCAAGTGCTCCTCTTAATGAAGATGAAAATAAAACAGCCTTGTATTTTGTGTCAAAATTTTGCCCAGAAGTAATGAATGTTATTGGAAAAAAATCTGTAGAAGGAGGGCTTCTGCATAGATTGGATACAGGGACACAAGGGTTACTTTTATTTGCAAAAAATCAGCAGTTTTATAATTCAATATTAGATAGTCAAAAAAAAGGATTGTTTAAAAAAGAATATAAGGCTATGTGTCAAATTCTCCCAAATTGTGGCGAAATCCTACAGGGGTTTCCATTGCCACCAGCTGGTTCTAGAGATTTGCTTAATAGTTTATCCTGTGAATTGTTGGTTCAAAGTTGGTTTAGAAAATATCAAAGTGGGGGAAAAGTCGTTCGACCTGTAGCTTTTGAACAAAAAGGTTTTGCAAAAAAAAAATGTAATACATCATCCATCTATTCTACTTTTATAGTTATAAACGAAATAAATAATGATGTTGCAAATGTTTCTTGTACTATATCAAGGGGTTTTCGGCATCAAGTACGTTGTCACCTTGCTTGGTGTGGACTTCCAGTTATGGGTGATTTTCAATACAACCCATTACACAACCAAAAAAACGAAAAGCAAATGTCATTTATGGCAACAAAAATTACTTTTCCCCATCCTTTCTTTTCTAAAGAAATAACTATACAGATTTAAATTCAGCCAAAAGATAAAATGATCCAATTACAAGCAAGGTGGACTTATCAATACTGGATTTTTCTTTTGCAAGTTTTATAGCTTCTTTACAATTCTGAATGAATTGAAATTTCAATCCAGCCTTTGCAAATGCAGCTTTCATTCTTTCTGGGTCACTGGCTTTTCGTTCACCAGGACAAGTCAAAGTGATATTATCAAACTGAGCGAATAGGGGTGCAATTTTTTCTATATTTTTATCTGCAGCACAGGCAAAAAGTAGGTGTTTGTTTTTATTAGGGAAAATTCTCTGCAAAGTTTCTAGGCTAAACATAATACTTTGCTCTGTGTGAGCTCCATCTAAAATTATAGGGTTATCCTCTGTTCCGATTATTTCAAAACGACCTGGAAGTTTTGCTTTTGCTAATCCTCTTTCAATAATTGATTCATCTATGGAAGGGAACAAAGTTTTTGCTGCTATGGCAACAAGGCAGGCATTTTGGGCTTGAAACTTTCCTAAAAGAGATAAGTTTGTTTTTAATGGTCTAGAAAAAATAGGTGAGTTAATTGTAATTTCCATGTTTTTGTTGGTAAAATTCACTGATAAGGATTGTATCATTTCTTCTATTGTAAAAACAGGACATCCTTTTTCTTTTGCGACTTGGAGGAACACCTTCATCGCTTTTTCTTGTTGAGGAGCTATGCAAACAGGAATTCCAGGTTTAATAATTCCAGCTTTTTCTGCTGCAATTTTTTCTATTGTGTCTCCTAAAAATTCTATATGCTCAAGTTCTATTGGAGTAATTATACAGATTTCTGGTTGAATAACATTTGTTGCGTCAAGCCGCCCTCCCATGCCAGTTTCAAATACAGCCCATTGACACTTTGCTTTTCTAAAAGTAAGGAAAGCATATGTTGTAACTAATTCAAACCATGTAATAGAACGTTCTTCCGGTAGTTGTTCTGGAATAATTGAATCTATTAAAGGCATAAGTTCTAGAACACTTTCTTCGTATATTTTATCAGAAAAAGGTTGACCTGTTAAACTAATTCTTTCTTCAAAGTTTGTAATATGTGGAGAAGTATACAGACCTGTGGTAAAGCCAGCTTCTTTTAATACAGATGCCATCATTATTGAAACTGAACCTTTGCCCTTACTTCCTGCAACATGAACAGTTTTATATGCTTTTTGTGGGTCTTTGAATCGTTGGCAAAGATATTTCATAGTATCTAACCAAAAAATATTCTTCGCTGGAAGCAATTCAAAATTTAAATATGAGTCAAGCCAATCCTGTAAAACAATTAACGGAGGTTGTTGACTCATATTTAATCTACCTTCCGCAACATTGCTTGTATTTTTTTCCTGACCCACAAGGACAAGGTTCGTTACGACCAATCTTTGGAGTTGATCTTGTTACGGTTACATTGTCACCCTGTCGTCTTTGAGCCATAGGTGATTTTTCTGCAACTTGGCGAGCAGCATTTCCGTCAAAAGATTGAATGGCTGAATGGTGAGTATTCATTTGGCGAATGTGAGGATTTTTTCTATTTGCAGAAGATTCTGTTTGAACTTTAACCCTAAAAACCTTTCCAGCGATTTCGTTTCGAATAGTATCCAACATTTCGTCAAAAATATTAAAACCATCAATTTTGTATTCAGTTAGAGGGTTTTTAGAACCATAGGAGCGCAAATGAACTGCTTCTCTAAGGGCTTCTAGATGTTCTAGGTGGTCAAGCCATTTTTTGTCGATAAATTGAACATATTGGTAGCGGATGAACATGTTTAGATTTTGTGTTCCTGCCAAAAGTTCTTTTTCTTTTAAATCAGCTTGTAATAGTTCCATAATATACTTGTTCAAATCTGTTTGATTTGATTCTAGTTGGCTAATAGAAAGGGTTAAGCCAAAATCCTGTTTTAATTGAGAAACTAAATCTCCAAGGGAATCTGCTTTTTTCTTAGGATTACCGAATTCTTGAACAATTACTGCTACTTTTTCTTCTGCAGTGGCTAAAATACGTTGTTTTAAATCGGTATCTACTAAAATTTGGTCTCTCTGATTATAAATAAAGTTTCGTTGTTCGTTAAGAACATCGTCGTATTCTAGCAAGTGCTTTCGTATTTCAAAGTTTCGTTCTTCAACCTTTGTTTGTGCCTTTTCGATACCTTTGTTTAGCCATGGATGAAAAATTGGTTCTCCTGATTGCATTCCAATTCTAGACATAATAGATTTCATTTTGTCGCCACCAAAAAGGCGCATTAGATCATCATCCATAGAGATGTAGAATTTACTTCGTCCTGGATCTCCTTGACGTCCAGAACGACCTCGTAACTGATTGTCAATACGGCGACTTTCGTGCCTTTCAGTTCCGATTACATATAATCCACCTAGTTCCTTAACTTCTTGATAATCGGCAAGCCACTTTTCCTTTTCAGTTTTTAATGCCTGATTAAATTGTTCTGCCGTAGCGGTGGTTCCAACCTTTTTTCTAGCCCTAAATTCAGGGTTTCCTCCTAATTTAATATCTGTACCACGTCCAGCCATGTTTGTAGCAATGGTAACGGCTCCCTTTGCCCCGGCTTCTGCAATAATTAATGCTTCTCGGGCATGATTTTTGGCATTTAGAACTTCGTGACGAATACCTTTTCTGGTTAAAAGGCTAGAAAGTAACTCTGATTTTTCGATTGAAACTGTACCTACAAGAATTGGTTGTCCTTTGCTATGACATTCAATGATTTCTTTGCAAATTGCTTCCCACTTATCTTTTTCGGTAAGGTATATTTCATCATCTTCATCTATACGTGCAACAGGTTTGTTTGTGGGAATAACAACAACTTCTAGACCATAAATTTTATCAAATTCCACAGCTTCAGTTTCTGCTGTTCCTGTCATTCCAGAAAGCTTATCATACATACGGAAGAAATTCTGAAAGGTGATAGTTGCTAAAGTTCTGTTTCGTTGTGCAATACGAATATGTTCTTTAGCTTCAATGGCTTGATGCAAACCATCTCCATAACGTCTTCCTTCAAGAATACGTCCTGTAAATTCGTCTACAATTTGAACTTGACCATCTTTTACTACATAGTCTACATCTTGTTTATAAAGAATATGGGCACGAACACCTTGGGTAAAATAGTGAATGTATTCAAAATTATCTTCATCAAAAAGGCTACCATTTATTAAATTGCTTTTTTGTAGCAATTCTTCGATATGAAGCATACCTTGATCTGTAAAAGAAACACGGCGACTTTTTTCGTCGATTTTATAATCTCCATTTACCACTTCACCTTGAGCTTCATCTGGATATTCATCGGTTTCTGGGTTTTTTTCAACTTCTTTAAGATAACGAACATATTTATCTACTTCATGAAATTTATATGTGTCATCTTCTCCTGCACCAGAAATAATAAGAGGAGTTCTTGCCTCGTCAATAAGAATTGAATCTATTTCGTCTACAATACAAAAAGAAAAACCCCGTTGAACTTTGGAGCTTGCATCGATTTGCATATTGTCCCTAAGGTAGTCAAATCCTAATTCGTTGTTTGTACCATAGGTTATGTCACAATTGTAAGCTAGCTTTCTAGCTTCATTGTCCATTCCTGAAACAATGGAACCTACTGTTACTCCAAGATATGAATACACAGGACGCATCCAGTCGGCATCACGTTGGGCAAGATAATCATTTACGGTTACGATGTGAACACCTTTACCTGTAAGACTGTTTAAATAGGCTGCCGCAACTGACATTAGGGTTTTACCTTCGCCGGTTTTCATTTCAACAATTCTGCCAGAATTTAGAACAATAGAACCCATTAACTGTACATCATAGGCACGTTCCCCTAAAACTCTATTTGCTGCTTCTCTAGCAAGAGCAAAGGCTTCTGGCAAAATATCATCTAGGGATTCTCCCTTAGTTAATCTTTCTTTAAAAAGCTTAGTTTGTTCCAGAAATTGTTCTGGAGTTAAAGATTTAGCCCAGTTTTCTTTTTGATTAATTTTTTCAACAATAGGAATAAGCTTCTTTACATCACGTTCTTTTTTTGAACCTAAAAAAAATGTTAATATTGAGTCAAGCATACTATTAATTTACTATTATTTAGGTGTCAGCGTCAATCTCTTTGGAAAAAATGTATAAAAGAGTTTTAAATGTTTTTGTATGATAATTTTAGTGTGTTGACAAGACCTTGCAGTCGAATTATTCTATATGTATATGAATAAATATGTACGTCAAATTTTTTTTGCTTGTTTATTAATTGGATTTTTCTTAATTTCTTGCGAACCCACTGGAAATGTTATTTCTGTAGAAAAAAACGACCTATTCGACATGGAATATGGAAATTTTGAGGAAAACATTAATTTGTTTAGCCTGTCTTCTCCTGGACCTGTTAGTACAAAAATTGAAATGTATGATGGTTTTTTTTACATTGCTAATGGTGAATCAAAAAAAGTGATGGAAATGAATTCCTATGGAGATTTAATTAGTGTATATTATAATGCTGAAACAAATCCGACCCCTTCTTTTGTTACCTCAAATTCCTCAAAAATAAATCAACAGAATGAAGAATCAATTCATACAGCAGTGGAATATCCCTTTAACGAACTTGGGGATATAGCTGTAGATGAAAGAAAATATCTGTATGTAGTTGATCGGTTGCCTATAGAGCGACAAGAAGTTGACGAAAATAGCCGAGTAGTTTTAAGTCAAGTTGTGTTGCGTTTTGATAGTAATGGTACCTTTATCGATTATATTGGGCAACAAGGTCCCGGTGGAGTTCCCTTTCCTTATATAAAAAATATTTACACAACTAGCAAAAATGAATTAGTAGTAGTATGCCAAACCAACACAGGGATGACTGTTTTTTGGTTTAACGAAACAGGTTATTTATTGTACACTGTGCCTTTTGAAATAGAATCACTTCCAAACCCTATGCAAGATACCACAGAACTTGAAATGTTTGTATCTCTTGAAAAAATAGTTCCTTCTTTTACCGAGCATAAATTATTTGTTAAGTTAGATTATTATGTAACCACTGTGGATACGGCTACCAACGTACAATCAGGTATAGATTATATGGCAACTCTTTTGTATCCCTTGGAACTTGATGTAGGAGTTTACGGTCATCCACTAAATATTCCAGCCTATGACCAAACTGTTACTGATGGTTTTTCAAAACTTGTTTATCCCATGTCCTATGAATTTTTAGGAGTAACAGAATCCGGTTGGTTGTTTTTCATGATTGCAGAAGAAGAAGGTTATTCTATTCAAATGATACAAGAAAGTGGCCAAAAAATTATTAAGCGACACCTAAATATAGATCATTCTTCATATTTGTATCATGCTTTCGACTTTTCTTCAGATGGAATTTTATCTGGTTTGTTTGCTCAAGAAGATAAAGCTGTAATGTCTTGGTGGCGAACTGATACCTTAATAGATTCAATAATAAATGTGTGAGTATGAATAAAGCAGGTGGCTCCATAGAAGGCTATAGTGAAGATGAAGAGGTTTTAGTTTATCATTATGGAAAACCTGGTGAAAGGTTGAAAAATGCACCAGAAATTGTAAAAAATTATTACGAAGGTAAAGGTCCACAGCCCCCTAATGGCTTTTTTAAAGTTTTACTGCAAACAAAAACAAATAGGCTTATTTTTGTTTTTATGTTAATAGCTATTGCTATTTCGGCTGTTACTATTTTTTTGAAAAAAAGTACAGAATCTGGTACTGTATCTCAGTTGCCAGTACATCTTGCAGCCTTTTCTTTTGATGGTGATGTTTACGCTAGTCTTATGGTTAGCGAAAAAAAAGTGCCTGAATCAGTTTTAGTTTCTGTGACTTTTAATGCCTACGATGCAGAAAAAAACTTATTAGTAACAGAAAATATTAGTGACTTTTATTTTGGCAATGAAGTTTTTTTAAGGACAAAATTTTCAGATTATGATATAATTTATATCGAAGCAGAAGTTAATGTTGCAGATGATAAGGTTTTGTTGCGTTGTAATGTAAAACAAACATAATTCCTTGAAGTCTTATATTGTATATTTTATGGAGGGCATATGCTACAGTTTTATTTTTTATCAGTTATGCTTAATTTGTTAGTTGGTTTAGTTCTTTTTTGTTCAGTTGCACCCAAAAAACAAGAAGAAACTGCTGTCGAACCTATAGATGGTACTTCTGGTAATACAGGTTTACAATCTTTTTTTGATAGCAAAAACTTTAAGTTGGTATTAGGAGCATTGGCAGTTCTTGTAGGTTTTATGAAATTATTATCTGTTGTTCAAAATGATGTACCTGTAGTTGGTGATTTGTTACCTGCAATTTCTGGTTTGATTGGTGGTTTTGCTGTTTTGCTAGATTTTTATATAAACTCTGCATCTTCCGAATTTACTCCTACTGGAATTTTTCAAGTTTTAATTGACTCACGAAAAACCATCGGGGTATTTTGTATTATTATTGCAATTTTACATTTCTTGTTTCCAAAGGTTCTTTTTCTATAGTGATAAAACATTCTGTTGCTTGTGTTTTTGTAAAAGATAATATGGTTCTTCTTGGCAAGCGAATTCCCTCTGGAGCTATGGGTGGATTATGGGAATTTCCCGGTGGTAAGGTTGAAGAGGGTGAAACCTTTGAACAAGCTGTTATACGTGAATTTGCCGAGGAATTTTCTGTAGAAGTTTCAGTAGGTCCTTTAATTACAAATAATATATTTGTTCACAACAACAAAAATTATCACCTACACGTGTATCAGGTTTTTGTAGAAACTGATATTTCTAAATGGAAACTAACAGAACATACTGAAGTAAAATGGTTTGATCTAAAAGATATTCCGTCGCTACCTTTTGTGGATTCTGATAAAAAAGTGTATCCTGATGTTGTTAATTATTTTAGGAGAGTTTATGAAGAATAAGGTAGTATTGGTATTTTTCTTTACGATAGGTTGTATATTTTTATCTAGTTGCTTTCAAAATCGAGCTTTGATAGTACAACTACAGCCAACTCCAGATTTAGGTCTTGGTACTGAATGGGCTTTGGTTACAGATCCTTATGCTATATTTAGAAGTACTCACGAAATTACAGCCACCGCATCTGCCCATGGTCGCAGAGGTGATGTGCTACAAGTTATTGGAAAAAAAATTATTTCTGATGGGAAAAAGCAAACATATTGGTATGAGTTTCAGGAAGGTTGGCTTTCAGAAACTTCTGTTAAAATTTATTCCAACCAATTAAAAGCTATTACTGCTGCTTCTGAATTGTAAGATTAGGGCAGAGGATTGTATTTTTCATCATAGTCAAATACTTCGCAACCTTCAAATTTTTTAGTGATTTTAATTACAAAATAGGTTATGGGTGTGAATAAAAATTCAATGGCACATTTAAACACATAATTTGAAAAAAGCATTGTAATAATAGTTTCTGTGCTGTAAATTCTCCAAAAGGCAATGATAACAAATAATCCAGAATCTAATAATTGACCTACCAAGGTAGATACCATGGTTCTAAGCAATAAATGATTACCTAGAGTTTTTTTCTTTAATACTGAAAGAATAACTGCGTTTGAATATTCTCCAACAAAATATCCTATGATACTTGCTAAGGCAATTCGTGGCATTTGTAGCAATATTGAATCAAAAGCTCTTTGCAATAACCAGCTTCCTTCTGCTGGTAAAATGCTAACACTCCATATGGCGACAACCATAATAATCAAAGAAATAAAACCTGTCCAAATGACCTTTCTAGACTGTCGGTAACCATAAACTTCTGTAAGTACATCCCCAAAAATATATGACAAGGGAAAAAGTAAAGTTCCTCCATCAAATACAAAAGGACCGATTTGAACAATTTTTGCCGCTAAAATGTTGGATAAAATTAAGATGCTGGTAAAAAGACCTGAGTAGACAGGTAAAAGCCGAATTGGTTTTTTACCCTGTAAAGAGGGTTTCATAAAGACTCCTTATTTTGGTAAGGCGGGTGGTTGCGACCGCCATTTTTTTTATAATATAAAAAAAAATATCTTGTGTAAAGACAATAATTCAATTTAGTAGATTTGTAGAATTTTAAAAAATTGAAAATCAATTTTCATCAAAAGATATAGATATTCCGTTTTTTTCAAAAATGTTGATAGGAGAATTAACTTCTAAGTATAATAAAAATATGACCCTGTCATAAAAACTGTGTAAATGGCAGGGATTAATTAAAGTCGGGAACAGGCCCGTCAAATAATATTCCAAAGCCTATTATAGCCCCCAAAAAAACTGGAAGCCGCCCATCCTGCACAAGCACATAAAATAACAGTTCAAAGAAACCTTTTCTTTTTTTATTTTGGCGACATTATATTTTACTGCTTACAATTTTTGCAAACTGAGTAAAAAAAACTTGCAATTCTATATTTATATGTTACAATAAATAAAAATATATACTACAGTTTTTTATTTTGCTTATTGGGTTTGGTAGCTGTAATGTCTCTGGGGAAAGGAGTTGTGTATGATAAAGGGTAGTTTTTCTAAGTTCTTATTTTTATTTCTTGTTCTTGCAGTTGCCTTTGTAGGTTGCAAGCAATCCTCTGGCGGTGGAGGTGGCGGTGCCGGTGGAGGTGGCGGAAATGATATTCCAGGTAATCCTATTATTGAATATCCAGAAATTGATCCTAATGCTCCCTTAGGTTTTATGCATCCAAATGGTTCTGTTTCTTTTTCTCCTGTAGATTCAAATGGTGATGCAGCTGGCTATGGATGGTCTAATTTGACTTTCGAAGCTGGTGCAAATATTGTTCAAGGTAATATGCAGGTAGCTGTATATTCAGATGATGCTGAAAAAATTCTTCTTGAAATATACGATAAAGCTTATGGTGATGATGCAAAATACGACTACTGGATGGAAAAAGGTAGCGATAACTTCTGGCGTGCTGAACTGAAAAATGTGCCTGCTGGAGTTTTATATGCTTTCCGTGCTTGGGGACCAAACTGGACATTTAGCGAAGAATGGACTCGTGGCAATAGTGATAAAGGTTTTATAAAAGATTATGATTCAGAAGGAAACCGTTTTAACCCCAATAAAGTATTGTTTGACCCTTACGCAAAAGAAATTTCTCACGATAAATCTAACCCTACAGCCTTAGGTTCAGAAAATGGTGGAATGTATGGAACAGGCAACGAAGATTACAGTGGAGTTTTACGTAGAAACTTTGATACTGGTAAATATGCTCCAAAAGCAGTTGTTGTAGATGATAATACAAAATTCGGAACAAAACCACAAATTCCACAAGAAAAAGCAATTATTTACGAAGCTCATGCCCGTGGAATTACAAAACATTCTTCTTCTGCAAGCCTTAAATCTATATTGAAAGGAATTGAAGGCTTTGAAGATGTTGTTAATATTCCTGAAAAATATCAAGGAACTTACAAAGGGGCTGGAATGTTGGCTCCTTATCTTAAAGCTCTTGGTGTAAATACCATCGAACTTTTACCAGTTCATGAATCTGATAATGATGCAAACCCTGATAACTCGCCAGGTGGAAACTACTGGGCTTATATGACTTACGGATATTTTGCTCCAGATAGACGCTATTCTTACGATAAGTCTTATGGTGGACCTACAAAAGAATTTAAAGAAATGGTAAAAGCCTTCCACGATGCTGGAATGGAAGTTTATCTTGATGTAGTTTTCAATCACTCTGGAGAAGGTGGGACTTGGTACGGAGATACTGATAGCTTTAATACAGCAGAATTAACCTTTATGCGTGGTCTAGATAACAACACATATTATTCTCTTGTTCCTGCAACAATAGGAGCTTATTGGCAATCTACAGGTTGTGGAAATAACTTACAGTGCGATAATCCTACTGTTCAAAAACTCATTCTTGATTCATTAACATATTGGATTGATGAAATGGGAGTTGATGGTTATCGTTTTGACCTTGCTCCTGTTTTAGGTCGTGAATTTGATGGTACAGACTGGAAACCTAATACTAGTTCTAAGCTTTTAAAAGATATATCTTCTTTGGGTGCTACTAAAAATGCTGAAATGATTGCTGAAGCTTGGGATTGTAATCCAGATGGTTATTTAGTAGGTCAATTTCCAGATGGTTGGGGTGAATGGAACGGTCGTTATCGTGATGCCATGAGAAGTTTTGTTGGTAATGGAAACTGGGGCTCTGTTGGTGATTTTATCAATGGTGATTTTACAAATTTCAGTGATCAAGGTGGACCTCATAAGACAGTAAACTTTATCGTAGCCCATGACGGATTTACTCTTGCAGATCTTTGTAGTTATGCTGGTGCAGGGAATGCAAAAAACGGAGAATTAACTTGGCCTTTTGGTCCAAGTGACGGTGGAAACGGAGATAATAACAGTCTTGGGTTTGTTGATTGGACAAGTAGTGAGGCAACTCAAAAAGCAAGTAAACGACAAGCCAATCGTAACTATACAGCAATTCAGATGATGAGCCGTGGTGTTCCAATGATTGTTTGGGGTGATGAATTCTGTCGTACACAAAACGGAAATAATAATCCGTATAATATTGACTCAGTTGCAACTTGGTCTAACTATAATATGATTAATACCGCATCTCCTCATGAAGTTAGTACAGGTTATTCCGAAGGTTATCATAACAACTTTGGTACATTTAACAATAAGGAAAATATTAACGGAAACTTTAAGTTTATGAATTATATGCTTAAACTAAAAGCAAGTGAACCTGCATTGAACCAAACAAACTATAATAATGTACAATATGATTATTCTAGCCCAAGTGGATATACTTCAGCAGATGTAATGATTCATATAAAAGGAAGTTCAGTTTTAGGTGGAAGTGATTATCTACTTATGATGAATATGACAGGTGGACAAGTTAATTTCACAGTGCCTGCTGCTACTTCTGGTAAAGAATGGATTAGAATTGTAGATACTCAAAGTTTTTTTGAAACTGATTTTAACTTTTGGAAAGATGATGAAGCTAATGTAATCTCTGATTCTTATGGAGTTGCTTCTTGGTCAGTTGTTATCTTAAAACAGGTTGCATCTGGAACTGGTTATACGCCTCCTGCCCCAGAAGGTAGTGGAAACTATATTTATCTTAAGCCAAATTCCAACTGGACTCAAGATAATGCACGTTTTGCAGCGTATTTCTTTGATAATGGTGAAACTTGGGTTTCTATGACAGATTCTGATAGTGATGGCATTTATGAATGTGAAATTCCTGCAGGATATCCTAAGGTAATTTTCTGTCGTATGAATCCTAGTGCTATTGCAAATAACTGGGCTAATAAATGGAATCAAACTGCTGATTTAACTATTCCAACAGATGGTAAAAATTTGTATACCGTAGCAGATGGAGCTTGGAATGAAGGTGACGGTACTTGGTCAACAAAATAAATTTGACTAGTTATTACTAATTTACTAAAAGAATATACCTATTATAAGGAGGAGGTATTTAGTATGAATAAGAATACAAAAATTTTTTCCGTTGTTTTCTTTGTTTTTCTGGTTTTATCTCTTGTTTTTGTGATTTCTTGCAAAGCTGAGCCATCTTTAGATTCGGGAAATTCACCAGAAGTTCCAAGGGACCCAGATGATAAGGACCCAGATGATAAAACTCCAGGAGAGGGAGGTTCAGGGATAATAGATCCTGATTTTGTTCCTTCCGAAAAATCAGGTGTAATGTTACAAGGTTTTAACTGGTCTTCTGCAAAACGTGGTGGTGGATATAATAACGAAAACCGTAGCCCTTATTGGGATAAATGGTATAAGGTTGTAAAGAATCAAAGTGAAGCAATTTCTACAAAATTTGCATACCTTTGGTGTCCTCCTCCAAGTGCAACAGATACTGCAAGTTCAGAAGGTTATGGACCTACAGAATTGAATAATTTAACTAACTGTTATGGTACAGAAGCTGAGTTAAAAGCAATGATTCAAGCAATTAAACCTACAAAAGCGATTGCTGATATTGTTGTAAATCATAGAGCTGGTTCTACTTCTTGGGGGGACTTTACAAATCCAACTTGGGGCGTTGTAAAAGGTTCAAATTATGCTGTAATTTGTTCTGATGATGAAGGATTTACTGGAGAACCATCACTGATGGGTGCATCATCAAAAAGAGGTGCTGCTGATACTGGCGATACATATAAAGCATATCGTGATCTTGACCATACAAATACAACTGTTCAGCAGGGTATTGTAGACTGGATGAATAATGTTCTAAAACCAGCGGGTTTTGTTGGTTGGCGTTATGACTATGTAAAAGGCTTTGCAGGAAAATATGTTGGACAATACAATGCAGGTTCAAATGCTGAATTTTCTGTAGGTGAATATTGGCCAACAGCTGCATATAATTCTGGGAACCCAAGTGCTTGGGGAAATGAAATTAAAAACTGGATTTCTGCAACTGCAAATGGTGGTCAAAAATCTAAGGCCTTTGACTTTGCTCTAAAAGGTGCTATGAATACTGTTTTTGGTAATAAGGGAAGTAATATTGGTAACTCTAATTACTCACTTTTAGCAAATGCTGCAAACTTAATTATGAGTCAGCCAGAAGATGCTGTAACATTTGTTGATAATCATGATACAGGTTCTACTCAAAATCATTGGTATTTAGACCCTACTGATGTGGGTACAGCTTATGCATTTCTTTTGACCCATCCAGGAGTTCCTTGTGTAGCATGGCAACATTATTTTACTTATGCTGAAAGTGGAAGTATCGTAGATTCTCAACAGTATATCGGTGGAAATACAGTTCCTGGTACAAGTAATACTTACCGAAAACATATCGATTACTTAATTGACCTTCGTAACAGAGTTGGAATTGAATATGACGATAAAGTTAATACTACAGGAACAACATCATCATGTTATGTAGGAGAAATTGTTGGAAATAACGGAACTCTCTTAGTAAAAATCGGTAATGTTACTGATCCTACAGGAGAAGGCTATGCTGGAAATGACCCAATTTACAGAGGAACCAACTTTGCTATTTGGGAAAAAGGTGCTTCAGGTGAAGATTCAGGTGGTAATGGTTCTAGTGGTTCAGACAGTGGTGACAATGTTGGAACTGTAACATATACAATTACAATCCCAGATAGTCAAACATGGATTTATAATGATTCTGCTAAAATATTTGCTTGGGTTTGGGGTGGTACACACGGGGATGGCGAGTGGATTTCTGTATCTGGAACTGGTACAACATTAACGATGCTAGCTGATTCTAATGCAACAGGATTTTTACTTGCAAGATGTCACTCAGCAACAATTACTCCAGATTGGCAAGTTACAGAAGATGGTGCAGGAAAAGTTTGGAATCAAACAGGTGATTGTACAATTTCATCTGGTGTTACTAACTATAATGTTAGCTTCAATTAGTTAATTAATTCTGACCTAAACTTTTTCCCCCTAGGAAACTTTTCTAGGGGGATTTTTTATTTAAGAATGATTTTACAATTTATGTATATTCCACTTTCCGTCTTTTTCGGACAAAGCTTTTGAAATATAAGGCAAAGTTTCTTCTATTTGGTTTTGTAAGTTGTAAGGAGGGTTGATAATTATCATACCAGAACCGTAAAGCCCAGATCTTGCTTCTTTATCCTTTGGGATAGGTTCAACTTCCATTTCTACAAAAAAACTGTTATTATCATTACTGTATTTAGCTTGTTTTAGAGCATTCTGTAAGTATTCTTTCATTTTGTTAAGTTCATTAATTCTGTGACAAAGTAGGGGATACCACAAAGCAATTATTCCCGTATTCCATTTATGCATGGCTTTTTCAAGGGCTAAGGGTGTATCTGTGTAATCCCTAGAAGTTTCGTAACTGGGGTCACAAATAATTAATCCCCTACGAATCAAAGGTGGTAATTTTGAGTATAACATTTCAAAGCCATTTGTGTGTTCAACTGTAATAGATGGATTTTGCATATGGGCAAAATTTACAATAGGGGAAGTTAAATTTTCTTTTAGATTTTTTATTTCTGTGTTGTGTAATTCAGCAACAAAAAGTTTGTCTTGGCTTCTCATAAAAAATCTTTCAATTTCTGGGGAACCAGGATATAAACCCACTGATGAATATTTTTTGCACAGTTCTATATATTCAATTAATGGAGTAGGAATATTTTGATTTTGTTCAACAAATTGTAAAAATTTTAATATTCCAGTCTTAGCTTCTTCTGTTTGAAGCAACCTTGGATCGTCTAATTGATAAATACCGGCTCCACCATGTGTATCGAATATTGTAAAAGGTTTTTCTTTTTTTGTTAAAGATTTTAAAATCAATGTTAATACAAAATGTTTTAAAATGTCAGCATGGTTACCAGCATGAAAAGCGTGTCTATAACTTAACATAAATCTAAGTATATAAATTTTTTAAAAAAACTACTATACAAATTTAACTTTTTAATAAAAATGTGTTATAATATATATGTATGGGTACAAATAAATTAACAGCAGATTTAGAAAAACGATTTCAGACAATTCAAGGGGATATAAAAAAAACTGAAGTTGCAATAGGTCAGCTTTTGTTAGCTTCAGAATGTTCTGATGTCAGTCGTCAAATTCAAGAAGAATATTCTCAAATTGAAGCACAAAAAAATGAATACCTCCAAACAATTAACGAAATTTCTTCGTTGGAGGAAGTTTCGATAGAATTAAATAAAGAACATGATAGAATAAAAAAACAAGGTGCTGAATTATCATCAGAATGGCAACCTCTTTTTGAAAAACTAGGTGAAGCTCTTGTAAATTCTCCAGATGCAGTTTATGAAAAAGAATATGAGCCTTTCCGTCAACCAATTTCTGAGCTTAGAAAAAAAGAAATGGATGCCCGTGAAGCTTTAGTTGCTTTGCAAAAACAGATGGAAAATCAATCTTTTATGAATAGATTGTTGACACAGGTTCAATATACAGCTAGAAGTTCAACTGTATCTCAGTTGCAAAAAAAACTCACTCAACTTTATTATAAATGTGGGCGAGAAATTTTTTCTACAGGTGTTTTAATGCCTCTTTACGAAGAATGTCGCCTTTCTGCTGAAGTTTCTGCAACCTTTGCTCCCTGTGCTGATTTAAAACGTAAAGTAGAAGAAAACGCAGTAGCACTTAGTGAATATAAAGAAAAAATTGAACAAAATAATCTTCTTTTAACTGAAAAAGGTGTTTCTTCTTCCGTTGCTAAAACTATTAAAGAAATTGAAAAGCAAATCGAAGAAAAAAATCAACGGCAAGAAGAAATTTTTCAAGTAGCTGGTCATGATTTTTCTTTAAAGTATATTGACCCTGATGGTGAAGAAATTATGCCTTTTAAAAAGGTTGAACTAAAAGAAATTGTAACAGGCTTAAATACTCTATCTCATTTGCGTCAGGATTCTGTTATATGTCGTCGAAAAATACAAATTATTTCTTTGACAGAAAAAATGGATGCAACCCAAAAGAAGATTGACTCTTTAAACCACAGTATTAGCGACAACGAAGAAAAAATTCAGCGAATTCATCTTCAAAACAATGAGCTTCAATCAAAAATTTCTGATGCCACTCAAGAATTAAATTCTTTAAAGCAAAAACGAACAGAACTCGAGCAAATTGATTCCGTGGCTACAAAAAAGATTTCTTCTGAATAATTTTTTTCACCTTTCATTACGAAATAAGACTATTTTCTTTAAAACTAAAATAGTCTTTTGCTCCTAAAATAATATGGTCTAATAACCTGATTCCTAAATAGGAAGCAGCTTGTGCTAACCTGTTAGTTGTTTCTATATCCTCATCAGATGGTGCAACGTTTCCTGAAGGATGATTATGACAAACAATTACAGCTGCTGCCATGTCTTGTATTGCTTTTGTAAATACTTCTCTTGGATGAACTAATGTTTTATTAACCGTACCCATTGATACAGTGTGAATTTTTATTATTTCTTGGGCACCACTTAAAGTTACGCATATAAAATGTTCTTGTTTTTCGATTGCTAAATAATTTACAAAGGAAATAATATCCTTTGGTTTTAATATTCTTTGTCCCCTATGTAGATTTTGTCGCCTTCCGAATTCTATGGCTGCAGCAATAGTTATAGCTTTGCTAATTCCAACGCCTTCGATTTTTAATAGATTTTTTAATAAGTTTTCGTTGTTTGAAAAAGAAATTGTATTTAATACTTCCTTAGAAATTTGCTGTACTGAAGCTCCTTTTATTCCACTTCCTAATAAAAGCATGATTAATTCTGTATTAGAAGGAAAATTTAAACCCATTTCCATTACTTTTTCTCTAACTCTTGGTTTATTATTTTTTGAATTACTCATATAGATATTATTAGTTTTAATTATAAAAAAAATT
>JAGAOP010000028.1 GCA_017623685.1 Spirochaetaceae bacterium | reverse complement strand
TCTATAGAAAATGAAAATGTTTTAAAAGAAAGTTTAAATCTTTTCAAAGAATCATCTCTAGATTTTGTTGATTGTATTCTCATATCGTATAATAAAATTGAAAACATAGAGATTTTTTCTTTTGATAAGAAATTAAATAAAAGACTTGTTTAGCTATTGTGATAAATAATATGTGGTTCCTGAGCGTAGCCGAAGAACCACAGAATTTGGAAAATCCCACTTTCTTCTTGTTTGTGCGAGAAGAGAGGTGGGATTTTTTTTACACGACAATTTTTAAAATCTATGCTATATTTGTAACGAGGAGGAATCTTAATTATGCCTTTTGATGTTTTAGAACAAAAAATTTTGCGGCTTTGTTGTTATTTTTCGCCTTTTCGCTTCCTATTTTTTCCCAAGTTCAAAATACAAAACAGATTTTTTCCCTTGATACAGGATATTTGGCTAAAGGTTTAAAGAATAATGGTTAATGAGCATAGTCAATAATCATCCTCGGAAACCATAATAACTGTCTACAATGGAAATCCGAGGAATCAAATCTAGCTTAAGCCATCTGTAGATTATATGCTATAACAATTCACATTACAAAAAATCGAAACTACTTTAGATAAAGTTTTATTATAGTTTTTTATCTTTTCCGTAAAGTTGTTTTATTGAATTAATAACTGCTATACAAGATACTCCAACATCTGCAAATACTGCAGCCCACATATTTGTTAATCCGACAGCACCTAATATCATCACAAGAATTTTTATGCCTAAAGCAAACACAATATTCTGTTTTACAATTTTTCGTGTTTTTTTAGCAACTATTATTGCTTCTGGTAACTTTAATAATTCATCGGTCATAATAACCACATCTGCTGCTTCTATTGCTGCGTCAGAACCTGCTGTCCCCATAGCAACACCTATGTCGCTTCTGGCTAGAACAGGGGCGTCATTTATTCCATCCCCAACAAAAACTAATTTTTCACCTTTTGTTTTCTTTTCTGAAATAAGTCTTTCAACTTGCTGAACTTTATCTTCTGGCATTAAATCTGCAAACACTTGATCTATACCTAATTCTTGTGCAACCTTATTTGCAACTATTTTTGAATCACCAGTTAGCATTACAGTTTTTTTTACTCCGATTTTTTTTAAGCGAAGAATTGCTTCTTTGGCTGTAGATTTTATCTTATCGGAAATTACGATGTATCCAGCATATGTTCCATCAATTGAAATGTGAACAAAGGTGCCATTCTGTGAATTATTTGCAGCAGACTGTTCATCAAAAAATCCTTTAACAGATTCTTCTTTCATTAAACGACTATTTCCAGCTAAAACCAACTTTCCGTTAAGCAGCCCCTTTACTCCTTGTCCTGAAATCTCTTTTACATCCGTCAAAACTGAATCAGGGCAACAGTCATCCTTTCTGTCTGAGGGCACACCTAATGTTTCCCTGTGAGCTAAACGTAAAGAGACAGCAATGGGGTGGGTGGAATGTTTTTCCACATGAGCTGCCACAGCTAAAAGTTCTTCTTTAGAAATTGAAGTTTCGTTTGCCACATTAATATGGGTAACTGTAAAAACACCTTGGGTTAAAGTTCCAGTTTTGTCAAAGACAAGGATTTTTGTATCTGCCAAAGCTTCTAAAAAACAACTTCCCTTTACCAATATTCCTTTTTTTGAAGCTTTTCCGATGCCTCCAAAAAATCCCAGGGGTACAGAAATTACCAAAGCACAGGGACAGGAAACAACAAGAAATATTAAGGCTCGATAAACCCAAGTTTTCCATTCAGCGTCAGGTACAAAAATTGGTGGAATGATAGCTAAGCCCAAAGCAATTAAGGTTACAATTGGAGTATACACTCTAGCAAAACGAGTAATAAAACCTTCGGTAATTGATTTTTTGCTACCTGCCTGTTCCACAAGATTTAAAACTCTGGCTATAGCGGAATCTCCTACAGGCCGAGTGGTTTTAATATGCAACACAGCATTTGTATTAATAAAACCACTTAAAACTTCATCACCTGTACTTGCTTTACGTGGTACAGATTCTCCAGTAAGAGCAGAAGTATCTAAAAAAGCTGTACCATTTTGGATAATACCATCTAAGGGAATTCTTTCACCTGGATTCACTTGGATTAAACTTCCAACAGCAACGTCTTCTGGAACAACAGATTGAATTCCAGAAGATGTAATTACATTTACTGAATCAGGTCGGAGTTTCATCAAAGCAGAAATTGATCGGCGACTTTTTCCGACACCATATTCTTGGAATTTTTCACCTACTTGATAAAAAAGCATAACTGCAACTGCTTCTGGAAGTTCCCCGATAGCAAAAGCTCCTAAACTAGCTATTGTCATTAAAAAGTTTTCGTCAAAAACCTTGCCTTTAAGTATATTTTTAAAAGCTGTTATAAGAATTTCTCCTCCTGTTAGTAAAAATGCAAATAGCAAGATAACAAATCTTATCCAACCTAATTTATCATTTGGCCAACCATCGGATATTTTTGCAACTGCACCTAAAATAATTGCTGCTACAAAAAAGATTCCCCCAAGGATAATTTTAATTAATTCAGAATTTTCCTTGCAGAAGAATTTTTTTTCATTTTCCTGCTTTCTTCCACAAGAAATATCTTCCTCACTTTTATGACCTGAACAACAACTGCAACCTAAATCCCATCCCTTATTTTCGGAATTTTCTTTGCAGAGTAATTCATTAGGCTCATTGCAACATGATTTTTCCATGTAAAATCTCCTTTTTTACTCTTCGATATGTTCCATACCCTGACTTAAAATTGATGTAATGTGACTATCAGACAAAGAATAAAAAAGCAATTTTCCTTCTCGGCGAAATTTTACCAATCCGTTGGTTTTCAATACCCTAAGTTGGTGGGAAATTGCAGATTGAGTCATATGTAGTAAGGAAGCTATATCAAAAACACACATTTCTGATTCCAACAAAGCAAACAAAATCTTTATACGAGTGGTATCTCCAAATATTTTGAATAATTCTGCTAAATCAAAAAGCATTTCTTCTGCAGGCATTTTTTCGTTCACTTGGCGAACCATAGCTTCGTGTATGTGAATGAATTCACCTTGCTCTATTGTTTCTTTATTTTCCATGGTAAACTCCTTTTCCGTAAAAAAGCAAATTACTATTGTTCACTTGAACATTTGTTCATATGTTTTATACAACAAAGATATATTTTTGTCAACTAACTTTGTATGGTTTTAGTAAAAATTAAAATTGCAAAAAAAAACTGCCCTTTGACTACATATCAAAGAGCAGTTTCATTAACAACTGAATAATTTATTCAGCTATATCAGCATACATAAAATACCAGTATCCATAAGGTGAATGCCATGCACCCTGGATTTTTTCACTCTGTAGCCAGAAGTCATTGTAGTATGCTACAGGAACACATCCTGCATCATTCAAAAGAATGTCTTCTGCTTGGTGCAATGCAGCTGAACGTTCTTTAGCATCAAGTGTTGTTCTAGAAACATCCATTGCAGCATCATAAGCGGCACTGTTATATTTTCCATCGTTGTTTCCGTTTGTTGAATACAGCAAGTCCAACATATTTGAAGGATCACTATAATCACCTACCCAACCATTTCGTGCTGAATCGTATTCTGCATTGCGGCGCATTGGTGTAAAACTTGCCCATTCAACAATTTCAACAGATACATCTAAGCCTAATTCGCCCCATGCTTGCTGTAGATATTCTGCTACAACTTTGTGGTAACCTGCATCATTTGTGGTATATCCAAAAGCAGGGAATCCTTCTCCATTAGGATAGCCAGCTTCTGCCAAAAGTCTCTTTGCTTCTTCAACATTTGCTGCGTGGTTTGTTACGTCAATATATGGTTTTCCACCGTTTGAATTATTTACAAACTGTGAACCGTCTGTATCAACCCAACCTGGACCCATAAAGTTTCCAGCTGGAGAATAAGTACCTTGCATCAAAGTATTTGCAACATAATCACGGTCAATAGCCAAACTTAAAGCTTTTCGAACTCTTGCATCATCAAAGGGTTTGCGGGTTGTGTTCAAGTTCAAATAATATGTTCCCAAAATTGGTTCAACATAAAAATCATCACGACCTCTTAAAGAAGGAATTTCTTCTGTAGGTACGTCTTTAATCATAAGAACTTCACCAGTCTGGTATGCACTGTAAGCAGCATTTGCATCTTCAATCAAGTTAAAACGAATTCCATCCAATTTGATTGCTTCAGCATTCCAGTAATATGGGTTTTTGCTGAATAAAATGTATGAACCAGGAACCCATTCTGTAACATGGAAAGGTCCATTAGTAATATAAGTTTCAGCAGAAGTAGCCCAAGCATCTCCATTTTTTTCGATAGTTGCTTTTTGAACAGGACTAAGTGTTGCAAAAGCAGCAAGGCTACCAAAATATGAACATGGTGCAGTAAGTTTTACTTCAAAAGTTTTGTCGTCTTTTGCTACTGCCTGTAATGCATCTAAATTTCCAGTAATTGCATCGTCATAACCAGCTACCATGCTAAGTACAGTTTCTGCATAAGGAGCTGCAACCATAGGGTCACAAACACGTTTCCAGCTGTATTCAAAATCTTTTGCTGTAAAAGGTGTACCATCTGACCACTTTAATCCATCACGCAAAATAAATGTCCAAGTAAGACCATCTTCGCTTACTGACCACTTTTCTGCTTGTCCAGGAATAAGTTTTCCATCCTTATCAACTGCTAGTAAGCATTCAAAAGCATGAAGCAACATGTTTCCACCATCAACAGCACTGTTTAAGGCTGGGTCAATTGTTTCGGGATTTGGACCAATCTGAACAGATAAAATCTTTTGTTCAGCAGATGCGTCATCTTTTTTGTCACAGGCAATAAAAGTAAATGCTATTGCCAACACACATAATAATGAAAGAATCTTTTTCACAAGAAATCCTCCTATAAATTTTTTCTCGAAAATCGAGTTTTTTACTCTTTAATACCGTCTACTGACAGTTTTCATAATTGTGGCAAGCTACAAAATGCCCACTTGCAACTTCTTGCCAAAGAGGTTTTTCTTCAGCACATTTCTCTGTGGCATATGCACACCTTGTTCTGAATCTACAACCAGAAGGTGGATTCATTGGACTAGGAACATCACCTTCTAATACAATTCGTGTTGTATTTCTAGCAACCTTTGGATCTGCAATAGGAATGGCAGAAATTAAACTCTTTGTATATGGATGCAAAGGTTTATTGATTAATTCAAAACTAGGAGCAAGTTCCACCATTCGACCTAAATACATTACTCCGATACGTCTAGAAATATGTTTAACCGCAGATAAATCATGAGCAATAAACAAATATGTTAATCCAAGCTTTTGCTGCAAATCTTCAAACATATTTATAATCTGAGCTTGAATTGAAACGTCCAAGGCAGAAATAGGTTCGTCGCAAACAATAAATTCTGGATGTACAGCTAAAGCCCTTGCTATTCCTACACGTTGCCGCTGCCCACCTGAAAATTCATGGGGGTATCGGTTGGCGTGTTCTGAATTAAGCCCTACTCTTTGTAACATTTCGATAATTTTGTTGAATCGGTCTTCCTTGGAAGTTGCTAATTTATGAGTATCGATGGCTTCTCCAACAATTTCTCCAACTGTCATGCGAGGGTCTAAACTGGCATAGGGATCTTGAAAAACAATTTGCATTTTTTTGCGATAAGGTAGCATTGGTGCAAAAATCTTTTTTTCTACATCAAATACTACTTGTCCATCATATTCAAAACGTCCACCTGTAGGTTCGTAAAGTCGCAAAATAGATCGCCCTGTTGTAGTTTTACCACATCCTGATTCACCTACAAGGCCTAAAGTTTCACCACGATCCACTGTAAAAGAAACATCATCCACCGCCTGAATGTAACGCTTTTTTTTGCCATAACCACCTGCTGGGAAATACTGTTTTAAATGCTCAACACGAATTAATGGATTGCTCATTTCTGAACTCCTTCTTCTTTTTGGTTCATCCAGCACTGTGTATAATGAGTTTCTGAAAACTCTGTTACAGGAGGCATTTCACGAAGACAAATCTTCATACATACATCACAACGGGGTGCAAAAGGACAACCTACAGGTGGATTTAATAAATCAACAGGAGTTCCTTCAATAGGAATAAGTCGCTGATGAACTTCTGTGTCTAATCTAGGAATTGAACGCAAAAGACCCTTTGTATATTGGTGCTTAGGGCTGTAAAAGATTTCATCGGTAGTACCATATTCAATAATACGACCAGCATACATTACTGCGATTCGTTGGCACATACTTGCAACCACGCCCAAATCATGGGTTATCATTATAATTGCCATACCAAGTTTTTCTTTAAGTTCCATCATTAATTCAAGAATCTGAGCTTGAATTGTTACGTCTAGGGCTGTGGTAGGTTCATCTGCAATTAAAAGCTTAGGTTCACAAGCCAAGGCCATAGCGATAACAATACGCTGTCTCATTCCACCAGACAATTCATGAGGATACTGCTTTAATCGCTTTTCTGGCTCGTTTATACCAACAAGTTCCAATAATTCAACAGCTCTATTTCTTGCTTGAGCCTTTGTTTTATCAGTATGAAGCAAAATCGCTTCCATAATTTGATTGCCAACTGTGTAAACTGGGTTTAAACTGGTCATTGGGTCTTGGAAAATTATGGCAATTTCATTACCTCTAATTTTGCTCATTTCCTTGTCAGTCATTTTATCAATTTGGTGACCATTGAACTTTAAACTGCCACCCATAAGTTTTCCAGGATAAGATGTTAGTCCCATTAAACTATAAGCTGTAACTGATTTTCCAGATCCACTTTCACCAACAATACCAAGAATTTCCCCTGGCATCAAATGAATAGAAACATCATTTAATGCTTTTACTTCTCCTGCAGGAGTAAAAAAAGAAAGCTTTTCGTGTTGTATATCTACAAGGTACTGATCTTCTGGCATCATATCTCCTAAAAAACAATGTACAAAACATCTGTTTTGAAACTGTTTTTTCACTGTTTCCTAATCTGCCTGTTAATATACAGACATTGTAAAAAACAGCAATTTATTTTAAGTTTGCAACGCAAACTTTTATATAAAACCCAACTCACAACACTGTGGTATTTTGGGAAAGGTTTTACCTCTTTTATCAATCTTTTAGTTTTGGGTCAAAGGCATCCCGCAACCCATCTCCTAATAGGTTAAAACTAAGTATAATCAAACTAATAAGTATTGCAGGTATAAAAAGCAAATAGGGATAAGTATTCATCCCGTTTATAGCATCACTGGTAAGGCTACCTAAAGATGGCATTGGAACTGCTACACCAAGTCCTAAAAAACTTAAAAAACTTTCAGTAAAAATTGAAGAAGGAATTTGCAATGTTGTAGTAACAATTAAGGTTCCAATACAGTTTGTAAGCAAATGAGTACGAATAATTTTGCCGTTACTTACACCTAAAGCTTTTGCTGCTGTAACATATTCACTTTCTTTTAGCATAAGAACTTGGCTTCTTACCATACGAGCCATACCTACCCAATACAACAAAGCGAAAACTACAAAAATACTAATTAGGTTTTCTCCCACAACACCCATCCAAGCGAAAGCTGGTATGGCTTTAAGGGTCGCCAAAGGAGCTTTTAATGCAAAAGACAAAAGAACAACCAACAAAATATCTGGTACTGTGTAGATTATATCTACAATTCGCATCATTACCATATCTACCCATCCACCAAAATATGCAGCTACAGCACCATAAATTGAACCAATAATCAAAATTATTCCTGTGGCAATAAGACCAACAAGTAAAGAAATTCGGCTACCCATCATTACTCGGATTGCGTAGTCACGACCCAATTTATCGGTACCAAAAATATGGGGAAAAACTTTTTCACCAGCAGCAATTCTAGCCTGCTCGTCTTTTGAATATTCCATAGGACCTAAATTATTTGCTCCAGGAATTTGTTCTTTGTAACTGTAAGGGTAGAATTCAGGAACGATGAAAGAAAAAATCATAATAATAACAATTACAATGGCACTTGTTACAGCTACTTTATTTTTCATTAGTCTTCGGAAACCATCCTTCCAAAAACTAACACTTTCTCTCATTACAATTTGACTTTCTTTTTCCTCTTGAGAAGCTGGTTCAAAATCTTCTGGATTCACTTTGATATGAAAACTTAACGGGTTCTGTTTCATCTACAGATGCTCCTAATTATTTCAGTTTAATTCTTGGGTCAACAAGTTTATATAATATATCAACTATTACATTCATCATAACGATAAGGGCTGCAAGGAAAATAGTTGAGCCCATTATTACAGTGTAATCACGACCGTTAATTGCTGTAATAAATTCCCCACCAAGTCCAGGAATAGTAAATACCTTTTCCACAACAAAGCTACCTGTTACAAGATATGCTAAAAGTGGTCCCACATAAGTTATAACTGGTAAAACTGCATTCCTAAGTGCATGCTTAAAAAGCATTGCAAAATGAGAAACACCTTTTGCCTTTGCTGTACGCATATAATCTTGGCTCAAAACATCAAGCATAGAAGAACGCATTAATCGCATAATATAAGCAGTGGGATAAAAGGACAAAGCCATTACAGGCATAATATAATGCTTCCAAGAAGTAAGCCCCATGGTAGGTAAAAGTCGTAAATTTACCCCTAAAAAATACATCAGAACCGTACAAATTACGAAACTAGGAACTGCAATTCCACAGGTAGCTATTACACTGATAAGACTATCTAAAAACTTTCCACGATTAAGGGCAGCAATGCAACCTAGAGGAATACCAATTAGCAAAGCAACCAACACTGAAAGGCCTCCAATTCTTGCAGAAACAGGAAATTTATTCTGAATAATGGACATAACCGTTCTACCACGCTGCTTTAAGCTATCACCAAAATCACCTTGAGCCGCATCACCCATATATGTTAAATATTGTTGAAACAAAGGCTTATCCAAACCATACTTTGCTTCTAAGGCAGCTGTTGCCTGAGGACTAATTGCCTTTTCAGAAAGAAAAGGTCCACCTGGAACCATATTCATAAGGAAGAATGTTATGGTAGCCACAGCCCAGATAGTTACAAGAGCAAAAAGCAACCTTTTGACAATATATTTTGCCATAAAATACTCCACAATTCGGCTAAAGACTTTTTCACCGAGAAACTAGGATTTAGGAAATAAAAACATGCATAAAATGCAAACTATAACAGTTTATGATAAAGGAAATAAATCAGATTTTCAAGCCAACAAAGGCTGTATTTATATTTTTAATGAAGAAAAAATAATCCTAATATAAGAGGGATTACTAGAAAAAAAATCTATGCTAAATAAGGCAAAACATACATTTCATCAAAAACTGAGGTAAAAAAGCTACACTGTGAATAAAAGCGAAAAAATTTTAACCGGTATTATAATCTGAATTTTAACTAAAAAGTAAAATAAAACCACCAAAACTGTCTTTGCTCAATATCTACACTATTTGCATATACTCCCTTTTCGTGATATAATCTGACATCATTTAACTAAAAATAAAACAATCGAGGTTTACATGAAAAAAAGAGCCCTCATGAGCGTCTTTGTAAAAGACGGTATTTTAGAATTGGCTAAATTTTTAAAAGATCAACAATGGGAAATCCTTTCTACAGGAGGTACTGCAAAGCATCTTGTAGAACATGGCATTCCTGTAACAGACGTGAGCCAGATTACCGGATTCCCTGAATGTCTTGATGGACGAGTAAAAACTCTTCACCCAAAAGTTCATGCTGGAATTCTTGCAATTCGAGATAACCCTGAGCATATGAAAGCTATTTCCGATTTGAAGGTTGAACCAATCGATTTAGTTTGCGTAAACCTTTATCCTTTTTTTGAAAAAGTTCAAGCAGGACTTTCTTTTGAAGATACTGTTGAATTTATCGATATCGGTGGTCCCACAATGATTCGTGCAGCTGCGAAAAACTGGCAGGATGTTTTAGTTCTTACTGACCCTTGCGACTATGCTGAAGCCATGGAAGAAATTCGCACAGGAACTAAGAATTTACCTTTACACCGACGTCTTGCAGGCAAAGTTTTTAATTTGACAAGTGCCTACGATGCAGCCGTTTCTAGGTTTATGCTGAATGGACTTGATGACATTACAACAGTGGATGGCACTGAAATTTTCTCTGCCCAACTTCCTACTTATTATGATATGTCTTTGATTAAATCCCAGTCACTTCGCTACGGAGAAAACGGACATCAAAAGGCGGCTCTTTACCTTACTACTGACCGAAAAGGTGCTTTTGGAGGCATGAAGCAACTTCAGGGCAAAGAACTTTCCTATAACAATATCAGAGACTTGGATGTTGCATGGAAAGCTGTTTCCGCTTTCAATCGTTTTGTAAAAAATGCTGCCAGTGTATCTGGTACAGATTATTCATCTTACCAAGGAATTATTTGCGGGAAAGATGCAGAAGGCAACAATGCTAACCCCAAGGGAAATCCTTGTATCGCAACCTTTGCCGCCGCTTCTGAAAGTGTTTTTACTATAGCTTTAAAACATAACACTCCCTGCGGAGCAGCTTTAGGAGCAACTCCACTTGAATCCTATTCAAAAACATATAACTGCGATCCTGTATCTATTTTTGGTGGAATTGTAGGTTGTAGCGAAATTATTGACAAAGCAGCCGCAGAAGAAATGAATAAATGCTTCTTAGAAGTAATTGTAGCTCCAGGATACACCCAGGAAGCTCTAGAAGTTTTTGCCGCAAAGAAAAATCTTCGTATTGTTGTAGCAGAAATTTCAGCAGATGAAGATTGGGATTGTATGGCTGTAGATGGTGGTCTTTTGGTTCAAAATCGTGACAATGAATTATTTAACAAATGGGATATTGTTACAAAAGCAAAGCCAACTCAAGAGCAAATTGACGAAATGGCATTTGGAATGGCAGTTGCGATGTTTGCAAAATCCAATGCAATTCTTGTAATAAAAGATAAAGCTGCCATCGGTATCGGATGTGGTCAAACAAATCGTATTTGGGCAGCAGGTCAAGCTCTAGAAAGAGCAAAGGAAATTACTGACAAATCAGGAACAGGCAATGCAGAAGTATTGATAAGCGACGCATTCTTTCCATTCGCTGACTGCGTAGAAAAAGCTGCTGAATTCGGAATAAAAGCCATTGTTCAACCAGGTGGTTCTATTCGGGATCAAGAATCCATTGATGCTTGTAATAAACTTGGTATAGCCATGGTGTTCACAGGAACACGCCACTTTAAGCACTAAGAGGTAAGCTATGTTATACCATCTTGCAGCTTTGTTTATGGGATCCTTTGGTCCTGCACGACTTTTGCAATCCTATGCGGTTTTGATAGTTGTGGCCCTATATTTAGGTTTTTCTTTAACGGTTTTATTTTTGCCTAAATTCTACAAAAGATTGCCTCACGATAGGGGCAGAGAATTTACTCCTACAGCAGAAGCTGCAAAAGGCAAACCAACTGGTGCCGGTGTTGTTTTTATTAGTTTTTTTGTGCTTTTAGTTGCTTTGATTGTGCCTTTAGATGGGCTACAAGTTTGTATGGTTTTTTTGACCTGGATAACCATGCTAACTGGATTTTTAGATGATCGAAGCACAAAAAGCTGGGGAGAATATCTAAAAGGAGCTTTGGACTTAGTTATTTGTCTTACCTCTGCTTTTATTTTGTATTACTTCCTTTCAAAAAACAACGCTGATGAAAAACTATATTTTTGGCTTCCTTTTACTTCAAAAAACATTACCATAGCTCCTTGGCTTTATATTTGTATAACAACAATAATGTTATGGTTATCTATAAATACTACAAACTGCACAGATGGAGTTGATGGACTTTCTAGCACCCTTGTACTAATTGCTCTTATTACCATGGGATGTATTTTTTATTTCATCCTAGGGCATAAAGAAATTTCTTCTTACCTCTTAGTTCCACATTTAACAGATGGTGCAACGTGGGCAATTATGACTTTCTGTCTTGCTGGTGTATTAATGGGTTATCTTTGGCACAATGCTTCCCCCAGTTCTGTTTTAATGGGAGATGCTGGAAGCCGTGCTTTAGGTTTTTTTATCGGAGTATGTGTCATGGTAAGTGGCAACCCTCTTTTGATTTTAGCTACTTCCTCAATAATTTTTGTAAACGGAGGAATGGGCTTAATAAAAGTCTTTCTTATGCGATTTTTCAAAATCAAAGTGTTTCAAAAAATTAGATTCCCACTTCATGACCATATGCGACATAATCATAACTGGTCACCTACCCAAGTGTTGCTAAAATTTATGATTATGCAAATATTAATTACCATAGCTCTAACTGGAATATTCTTTAAAGTTAGATAAAAAATATAATTAATAACAAGGTTTTAGAATTCTAGAACCATTATTATTGGACAATGATCTGAAACCTTGTTATTAAATTCAGCTGAATTAGTATAAGTTTTTTCCCCAATTACAACTTGTTTATAAAAATCTTGATTAGATAAGGAAAAACACCTTCTCATTTTTGATTTTACATTTATTTTACTGCTATAAACAAAATGATCATAATCATTTACAAGAGAAAATCCATCTTCGGATTTACCCACAGTAGTTTTTAACCCAAAGTTTTTATCATAATACCAGCTATCATGTCCATCTACATAATCAAAATTTCTTCCAGTTAGCTCGCTACGGTGCAAATTAAAATCCCCGCCAATAATTACTCCATTATAGTGTTTGTATTTTGCAAACAAAGATTCTAGTGTTTCTAAATCGTGAAATCGCTTTTCTAAATTGTTATATGGCAAGTGAACATTTACAACAAAAAATTTAGTTTCTTCTTGATTAACCAAAGAAAACTCTATAAATTGAACTGTATTTTTATTAAATAAAAAATTTCCGTCAAAATTTGTAAAACCAAGTATCTCTGCATAGTCAAAGGCTTGTACCTTGGCAGAATTATATAGAATAGCATTATTTTGGGTTTTATCCCCAGAGGAATATTCAATTCCATTAACCGATACGTTTGCCCTTAAGCCATAATCTGCAGTAGAAAGATGACACCAATTTTCACATCCTAAAATTTTTACCATATCGTCAAGCAGATTGTCTTTTTTTCCACGTTTAAAGACCTTTGTTTCTGGTATTTTTTCAATTCAATACAAACCTCTTGCAATAAAACAATATCAGCTTGACTATTAGAAATAATATTGCAAATATCATTCAACCATTCTGTGTTTCCTTGGCGATTTGAAGTACTTGTACCTTTAATATTAAAAGAAAGAATTGTAATTTCTTCTGCAACGACAAAAAAAGTAACTAACAAGACTAAAGCTGTGCAAAATATTTTTTTCATCGAATTTTTTCCTTTCCCTATGGAAGAATTGGTTCTATGGTTTTATAACCCGACAAAAGCGCAATTAATCGATCTACACCCATGGCATTTCCAGAACATTTTGGAAAGTTAATAAAATGCTTCCAATATTCACTATCAACTTTATGAGGAACTAAAGCCATTTTGTCTTTTATAGCTCTTTCTGATTCAAAATAGGTTCGAACTTTTTCTGCATCGGTTTCTTCGCTATAACAATTTGAAAGCTCAATGCCTTCTGCATATAATTCCCATCTTTGTTTCCATAGAATCTCTCCATTTTTTTCAGGGACATCTTTGGCTAAACAAGGAACTTTCGCAGGATAATTAAATAAAAAAACAGGTTTTTCTTTGGGCAAATTTGGTTCAACACATTGAACAAAAATTAATTCATATAAATCATCCCAAGCCCAAGTTTTGAATGGATTATTTGGCTGCTCCATAATTCCCAGTCTTAGAGCTTGTTTTGCTAAATCCAAAGCAGAAGAACATTTCGAAAGTCGAAAACCTGCGTATGTTTCAAAAGCATCATCCATCGAAAGCCGAATAAAAGGTGGACGTAAAAATTTAAAAACATCTGCTTCCCTATTGGTAGAAGTTGGTAGCAAATAATCCACTAATTCTTCTGTAATAGTTGCGGAATCCATGTAATCTGCATCCATTGTATAATATTCTAGCATAGTGAATTCTGGGTTGTGTATTCGACCTATTGATTCCACATTCCTATAACACTTGGACAGTTGAAACATGGAAACCTTATGTTTAGCAATTAGGGGTTTAATATGAACTTCAGGAGAAGGAACTAAATAAAGTGTTTTTTTGTTCTGGCTCCAGGGTTCAATGTATTCAGTTTGAAAAACCTCAAGACAATTTTCAGGAATTAAATGCTCACTTAAAGCAGGAGTATCAACTTCTAAATACCCACGATTAAAAAAAAATTCTCTTATTTGATGAATTATTCTTGAACGAAACTGTAATGCTTCTAAATCCATAAAAAAAGTATAGCGAAAAACAAAACCTTATGCTACACTTTTTTATATGCCGCAACCTAAACTGTTTAGAGTGATAGATAAAGCAATTTTTGAATACAATATGATTGAATACGGAGATTCAATCCTTATAGGTGCCAGTGGAGGAAAAGACTCCACCGTACTGATAGAATATTTTGCTCAGCGTAAAAAACAAGGTAGAGATAATTTTGATTTTGCTGCTTTACATATTGCAACTGAAATTGCTCCCCCTTTTCCTTTAAAATTAAAAAAAAGGCTTGAAGAATGGCAAGTTCCTCTATTTGAAATTCAAGTTGATGTATTAGGTCGACTTAAACCTAACAAAAAAATGAATTGTTGGTGGTGCAGCACCCAAAGACGAACTGAATTAAATAATTTTGCCATAGAAAAAGGTTTTAATAGAATTGTTTTGGGTCACCACCTAGACGATATTCTTGAAACATTACTGATGAATGCTTTATCCAAAGGGGAACTTTCCACCATGCCCCCAAGACTTCAATACAAAAAATATCCTGTTACAATAATTCGTCCCTTATACTTTGCACCTGTTGAAGAAATAATTCTTCATGCTAAAACCAATGAATATATTTCTTCAACATGCACTTGTAATTATCAGGACAATTCTACACGAAAGGAAGCACGAGAACGACTTAAATTATTAACTAATGGAAGCACAGAAAAAAAACTAAAGCTATTAAATTCACTTAGAAACATTAAATATGAATATTTACCATAATTTTTTATTAAAAATAGATTTTTGAATGATTTTGTGTTATAATAAATATCACATTTATTTTGGAGGTTAAAAATGACACGTATTAAAACAATTCTTTTGTTGGCAGTTACTTCTATTTTTATTATTACTAGTTGTGCTTCCAATAAAGAACCTGAACCACAAGAACTTGAAGGTAGCGTAAAAACTGAAGTTTTAGAGCACAAAGGAACAGCTTTAGGAATTAACGAATTACCTGTTTGGGTAGATACATATGTTTCTACAGGAATCTCTGGTTTGGAAAAATTATCTGATTATCAGGGTTCTTATTGCTTTGTTGGCGAAGAAATCGGGACTAATTTAGACGCGGTACAAACTTGGGCTTCAACTTTTGATGTTTCACGAGAAATTGCTGCTACCGTATCTAGCAGAGTTGATTCTTTGTTTACAGGAGCTTCAAGTGGTTCACCTGATGGAGATTATGGCACATATTTTGAAAATATTGTAAAGGCTTCTGCCAATGCAACATACTCTGGTGCAAGAAAAATCAACGACTGGTGGATTTTGATTCGTCGCTACGATCCAGATTCTAGAAAAAAACACACAGACGAATATCGTGTTTTTGTTTTGTACACCATCGAAAAAGAAACACTTGACCAACAAGTTCTAAATATGATTGATGCTATTGCAGCAGAAACAGAAGGAACTTCTGATGCACAAAAAACTGCTATCAATAACGTAAAGAAAATCATGGAAAGCGAAGGTTTCTAAACTAAATTTTTAAAGATTTGTCGCTTTAAATAAACTAATTTCAAGGACTGATTCCTAAATTTTAAAAGAGTCAGTCCTTTTTTTTACCTTTTTATCCAACATTAACTTGCAATTTATTTTCTTTTAGAAAAAATCCCTTAACCTGCCACATAAAAAACCGATAATAAATATGTATCTTTGTATTTAAAAGGGGATAATATGATACGAGGTTGGTATATTGGTTCAAGTGGAATGAATGCTCAACAGGCTAGACTTGATGCAATTTCTAATAATTTAGCAAATGCAGATACAACAGGATTTAAGCGAGATATTGCTGTAAGCAAATCTTTTCCTGAACTATTAATTCGTCGCATGAATGATGATGGTGTTTACGAAACTCCTTTTGGTTCTGCAGATGTAGCTCCTATTGTGGGCAAAATTGGTCTTGGGGTGGAGACTAACGAGCTTTACACAGATTTCGAGCAAGGTTCTTTTAAGCAAACATCTTCTAATACCGACATGGCTTTTAGTGGACAAGGCTTTTTTGCTGTAGAAACTCCAAACGGAGAAAGATATACTCGAAACGGTAACTTCCTTGTGGGAAAAGAAGGTATCCTTACTACAAAAGAAGGATATCCTGTTCTAGGTGAAAAAGGATACATTCAAGTTCAAGATTCAGATTTTATTGTAAATCCTGACGGAATGATTTATTCTGCTGAAAATATGGAACTTATTGATAGATTTAAAGTTGTTCGCTTTGACAATGAACGCTACCTTCAAAAAATGGGTTCAAGTCTTTATAAAAGCACAGATATTACAGGAAATGCATATATTGCAGAAGGAAACGAAAGACCTACAATTATGCAAGGTTATATTGAGACATCCAACGTAAATGTTGTAAATGAAATGGTTCAAATGATAGAAGTAAATCGTGCATATGATGCAAACCAAAAAACAATTCAAAGCCAAGACACAATGATGGAAACTCTCTGGAGCAGAGTTGTTTTGGCTCGCTAAACTACACTTGAATAGGAAGGAAGAATAAATTATGGTAAGAAGTTTATGGACAGCAGCAACTGGAATGAATGGACAGCAAGCAAACATTGATGCAATTTCCAACAATCTTTCCAATGTAAACACCACGGGTTACAAACAGCAACGTGTTGAATTTGAAGATTTAATGTATCAAAATATAAAAAAAGCTGGAACACCTGCTACAGAAGACACTGTAACTCCTGTAGGAATTCAAATGGGAACAGGTCTTAAAGTTGGTGCAACTCAGCGAATTATTACTCAGGGTTCATTACAGAACACTGGAGTAGATACAGATCTTGCCATTGTTGGAGAAGGATATTTTAGAGTTCAGCAGTACGACGGAAGCTTTGCATATACACGTGATGGTTCATTTAAAGTTGATATGAATGGTCAACTGGTTACTTCAGAAGGATTACGTGTTATGCCTGAAATTATTATGCCAGAAGGCTTCAACCTTTCAACTCTTACAATCAGCGATGATGGTCGTGTTTCCGTAAAAGTTGATGGTGGTAATGAACCTATTCTTGTTGGTCAGCTTGAACTATATCGCTTTTCTAATCCAGTAGGTTTAGAAGCAGTAGGCAGTAACTTATTTAAAGTTACAAATGCTTCTGGCATAGCCATTGCTGGACGCCCAGGGTTTGACGGAATGGGTACAACAAAACACAAGTTCTTGGAAATGTCCAATGTTTCAGTTGTAAATGAAATGGTTTCTATGATAACTGCACAAAGAGCCTATGAATTCAGTTCAAAAGCCATTCAGACCAGCGACACAATGCTTTCAACCGCTGTAAACCTAAAACGCTAAAAATATTTTTATAAAACCAATCGCCGTCTAGTAACTTTTTCTAGGCGGCTTTTTTATTTTAGTTGAATATTTTTATTCAGCGTTGGATAAACATTTTCCTGGACTAAAAGAGCGTTATATAAAAGAATTCGGTAATAGATATGAATTAACAAGTTGCAACAATAAAAATCTAATGAATTATTTTTATTCAGTTTGCAAAGAAAATAAAATTATGTGTGATGTTAATGAATGTTTTTCTTATCTCCATGAATTTCCTAGGGAGGAAAGTAAACAGTTGGAATTGTTTTGATTTAATTGCAAATACCTTATATAAATTCCACATTTTTTAATTTTACCCCCGAATCGTGTGTTGTTTTATATATATTCCACTTTTATAATGACAATAAATTTATTCTTTGGAGGAATATTTATGAAAAAACTTTTAGTTGTGGTAGTAGCTTTAGCAACATTGATTCTCGTTGGATGTACAACAGTAGCTCCAATTACAGCAACATCAAATCCCCTTGGATCAAAAGTGGGAGAAGCAAAAGGTACTTATCTTTTTGGAATCCCACTAGGATTTAACATGGATATGGGAATTCAAAAGGCTGCTCAAAATGGTGGAATTTCAAAAATTTCAACAGTTGATTTAAAGGTTAAGAATTTAGTTGTTTTAACAACTATTACTACTGTTGTTACAGGTAAATAATTCTTAACGAATTATTAGTGAGTTTTTTCATCTTTTTGGATGCTAAAAACTCACTAATTAAGGAGTAAGCTTTGAAATTAATAAAATGTTATACAATAATTCCTTTGTTTTTTTTGTTATTTTCTTGTGTCACAGAAAACTCCCTTTACACAGCTAATGCTCCAGATAACAGCCAATTATTTTTTTTAAGACCTACACAGATAAAAGTTAAAAAAGAAAATCTTAAAAGTATTAGTTTTGATATTACTGTTTATATTAAAGAAAAAAAACTTGTTGGGGACCCAATATTAAATTGTACTTATTTCATTCCAATAAAAAAATCCAATGATATAGAAAATTTTGTAATTGAAATCACCGATGAAGAAAATTCTCTGTCTATAAATAATAAAAAACAATTAGTAAAAAATATAATAAAAAACAAATATATTGAAATTAGATATTCCTACGAATTAAATAATGATGAAATTTTTTCTTTGTTGCAAAGTGAAAAGCCAGCAAAAATAAAATTAATTTTTCCAGATGGAAAAGCCGCTTTTTTTGACTCAGATGAATTTAATGAAAAACTCGACAACCTAAGGATTTTAGCGTTATGAAAAAAATTTTTCTAAACTTGTTGATTATTTTTTTCATATTATTAATTGTTTCTTGTACAAAAAAAGAAATTATAGTTGAAAATGATATTGAACAATGCAAATTACTAGAGGGAACGTGGTTACAAACGAAATTAACAGAAGTCACTTTAGGAAGTGATGCAACAGATATTTATTACGTAGCTGGGGTTGCCAAATATAATACATTTACAACCTTAACTTTTGACATAAATCAAAATATGCAAACAAAAATTACTAATAAACTTATTTCTTATGAATCTGAAACAGCAGAAGGTGAATTTACACAAGAAGAATTAGATTTACTTTTTAATCAAGAAATTATAATTAACGCAAAATATGTTGCTTCTGATAAAAATATTCAATATGAAAACACTCAAATTTCCGTCAATGGCTCAGACTTTATTCCCTATGATGAATATAAAAATATGAATTCACAAGCTGAAGAAAAAAAACAAGTTTTAGCTTGGGAAATAAAAGATGATAAATTAATTTTAACTATATATATCAACAATGAAAAAAAAGAAACTGAATACAACAGAGTTCCACAATAATTATTGTAAGTAGAAAAGTTGTAGGCTACCTTATTTTTTTGTTACAAGCCTTTGTAACTTTTGTTGCATCTGTTTTCGCATATTTTTAAGTTTTTCAATTTCTACGTGATTTTTTTTTGCAAGGTGACTTTATTTTAATTGAATATTTTTATTTTTCATGATAAATAAAGCTATGAACAATTTTCAACGTAAAAACAATCAGCTTCCTTACACAACTGATGATATATGTTATAAAGAACAAAAAAAAGCTAGAAAACTTATCCAAAAAATTGCCAAAGTAGATCGCAGTAATTTTAAGAGAATCAATAAACTGATAGCAAAACTTTTTGGCAAATCTGAAAATGCCTTTGTTATACCTCCATTTTTTTGTGATTACGGCTCAAATATTTTTGTAGGAAAAAATTTCTTTGCAAACAGTAATTGCACTATTTTAGATGTAGCAAAGGTTACCATTGGCAACAACTGTTTTCTAGCACCAAATGTTTCAATTTATACAGCAGGACATCCAATTCACCCAGAAATTCGTTCCACCGGAATTGAATACGGTATTGAAGTTGTAATTGGAAATGATGTTTGGATTGGTGGCAACTCTGTAATATGCCCAGGAGTTCATATTGGGAATGGATGTGTTATTGGGGCTGGAAGTGTTGTTACAAAAGATATACCAGATAATACTATTGCGGCAGGAAATCCGTGCAAGGTAATTCGTAGTATTACAGATAAAGACAAAGAATTTTATTTTAAAGATCGTAAATTTGATTCAGAATCCTGGGCTTTTATTCAAAAAAAATTAAATAATGAAATATAGTACTTTATCTTTGAAAATTAGGAATCAATTTCAATAAATTTTAAGGGTGAAAAATTATTTTCTAAACCGCAACAAGAACAGCAATAATCTTCTTGGATAGAATATTCCTGAAAATAATATTTTTGTTGCAATTCTAATTTATGATTTACAGTTATTTCTTTTTGAATACTTATATTAAAATCTTTTAAAGGAAGTTTTGCACCGTAACCAGTTACTTTCATAAAGCTTTCTTTTAGCGTCCATAATCTGTAAAAGTTTTTTTTCTGATTGCATTCATTTTTTTCTTTAAGCAAAAAATTATATTCATGTGGTGTAAAAAATCTTTTTGCAAATCCCATATTTAGCTCACCTATTTTTTGCAAATCACAACCAACATCCTGCTCTGAAATTGCACATACTGCGTATTCACCAGAATGAGACAAATTAAAATATAAATTTACATCTGGGGAAATATAAGGTTTTTGATTTTCTTTGTAATAAATTTTTATTTTGTCTACTGATATTCCCTTGTTCTTCATAACTACACAAAAAAGTTGCCAAGCCCCTAGGGAAAGAATTTTATCCTTTTCAAATTTATAGCTATCAATTTTTAATTTTCGTTCATTGGGTATTTTAGAATATAAATGTCGAAATAATTTCGTATCTCTTAAGCACAATACATTTGTTGCGTAAACATCAATCATATGCAAATTATTTTAACATAAAAAATAATTTTTTTACTGTTTCTTTATTAAAAAATTTGGATTTTTTGTATTTCCATGATAATATTATAGAAATCTAAAAGGAAGGCTTTTATGGAAAGAGAGAGATTGGGAAGCCGCTTGGGCTTTATTTTGTTAAGTGCTGGCTGTGCAATAGGCTGCGGAAATGTTTGGAAATTCCCCTGGATGACTGGACAGTATGGTGGTGGTGGTTTCGTACTGATTTATATTATCTGTTTGATCGTAATAGGCTTACCAGGAATGGTAATGGAATTTTCTTTGGGAAGAGCATCTCAGGCAAGCCCTGTTAAAATGTACAAAAAATTGGAAAAACCAAACCAAAAATGGCATATTCATGGATATTTATGTTTAATTGGAAATATTTGTCTAATGGCTTTTTACACAGTTGTAACAGGTTGGATGATTTATTATTTCTACAGATTTTTAACTGGTCAAATTCTAGACCTAGGCTTTAATCAAATGATTTCTAATCCAAAGGTCAATGTTTTATTTTTAGCTATTGCTGTTTTTATTGGATTTTTTGTTCTTAGTTTTAATCTTCAAGGTGGATTGGAAAGAATTACAAAGTTTATGATGATTCTATTATTTTTACTTTTGATTGTTCTTGCATGCCACAGTTTTACACTTTCTGGTGCAAAAGCAGGTTTAAAGTTTTACCTTCTGCCTGATTTTTCAAAAATTAATGGTTCGGTGGTAGTTGGAGCCATGAATCAAGCCTTTTTCACTCTTTCTTTGGGAATTGGCTCAATGGCAATTTTTGGAAGTTACATTAATAAAGATCGTTCACTATTAAGTGAAAGTATCAACATTGTTATTTTGGATACTCTTGTTGCCCTTGTTGCAGGACTAATAATCTTTCCTGCTTGTTTTACATTCAACATGGAAGTAACAGCTGGCCCCGGTCTATTGTTCGATACTATGGCAAAAGTTTTTGTTAATATGAATGGTGGCCGTTTCTGGGGAACTTTATTCTTTTTGTTTATGGTTTTTGCAGCTCTTTCCACAGAATTAGCAGTATTTGAAAACATTTTAGCTTGCGTACGTGAATTAACCGGTTGGAGTAGACCAAAAGGCAGTATTATTTGTGGAATTGGTATTTTCTTAATTGCTTTAACAACTGCATTGGGTTACAGCGTCCTAAAATTCCAACCCTTTTCCAATGGAACAGCCTGGCTTGATTTATGGGACTTTATTGTTTCTTATAACCTATTACCTCTAGGTTCATTAATTATTATCTTCTTCTGCTGCTACAAAATTGGATGGGGATGGGACAATTTTATATTAGAAGCAAATGCTGGGGAAGGAATAAAAATAAAAAACTGGATGAAACCCTTATTTAAATATATAGTTCCTACAATTATTATTTTTATTTATATTTATGGAATAATTACTTTTAAATGGAAATAATTATTAAGCAAATTTTACTAACCTAGAAAACCTTTTGGTTTTCTAGGTTTTATATTTTCTACTTTTAAAAATTAGCTAAACATATTTATCTTGAAATATGTTTATAAATTTCTTAAACTGTTTTTATGGAAAAATCCTACAAATATATTTTTTTTGATTTAGATGGTACTTTAACCGATCCAGAAATTGGAATTACCAAAAGTGTTGTTTATGCCTTGGAAAAATTCGGGATTTTAGTGGAAGACCCTACCATTTTGCGACCTTTTATTGGACCTCCATTACGTGATTCATTCCAAAAATTTTATGGCTTAACTAAAGAACAATGCGAACAAGCTATTACTTTTTACAGAGAACGTTTTTCGACAACAGGTCTTTACGAAAATCAAATTTATCCAAATATTCCAGAACTTTTGGATAAACTAAAAGAAAGTGGCAAAATAATTGTTCTCGCTACCTCGAAACCAAAAGACTTTGCCCTTAAAATTTTAGAGCATTTTAAGTTGATTCAATACTTTGACTTTATTGCAGGAGCAACACTGGATGGTTCTTTAGGTGAAAAAGACGAAATAATAACATATGCACTAAATCTTTGCGGCAACCCTGAATTAAGCCAAGTGATTATGATAGGAGATAGATGCTATGATATTCTTGGAGCTAAAAAAAACGGAATTGATTCTATAGGGGTCCTTTATGGTTTTGGAAGCATACAAGAATTAACCGAAAGTGGCGCAACCTATTTAGCAAAAGATGTATTAGACATATTTACTTTGATAAAATAAAAAAATGAGCCTATGAAAAGTAGATTTATATTTTTTTTAATACTTGTTAATTTTGTTTCACTATTGTTTCCCGAAAACAATAATGAAACAAATTACATAAAAGAATGTGTTAATAGTTATTATTACAAAGATAATTTCAAAAATTGGATAATGGGGGCTAGTTCTGTTTTACACGAAAATGGAAAGGAAGATGGATTCTATGACAGAAATAAGCTTTTTGACAAAGATTTATCAACATCTTGGGTTGAAGGTGTTAGCGGTGATGGAATTGGAGAATATATCCTTTTACAGGTGTATGAAGATGGATTTTTAGGAGAAGAGTATTTTAATATAAAGGATAAAAAAATAAGAGCAATATTAACAATTAATAATGGTTTCTGTAAAAATTATGATTTATATTGTAAAAATAACAGGGTAAAAAAAGCTAAAATTACAATTTATGATATGTCTCTACGAGTTGGACAAAATGAAACTGTAGTTGATGATAATCCTGAAATCATTTTCTCTGATACAGTTTCACTAGAGGATAAAATGGAAGCCCAAATAATTCCAATTGAATTTTTCTTAAAAAAATATCACACGACATCAACCCCAGAAATTGTTTTAAAATTTGAAATATTAGAGGTTTATAAAGGTTCTCTATATGAGGATACTGCAATAAGTGAATTAAAAGTCATTGGAAATTATATTGAAAATTAAACACAAATAAATTGTGGTCATGTTATTGTAGTTGTTGGATATATTGATGATTGCTTTATAGTAAATGACCCATATGGTGATGTAAATACTGGGTATACAGAACATAATGGAGCATTTGTCAGTTATAAAACAAATAGATGGGGGTTTACTAAAAAATGGGCTGTGTTCAAAAAAATGGGAAATGGGTAATTTATAAAACAAATCATAGAGACGGGCATGCTTATATTATTGACTCGTATGATAAAGAAGAAGACGCATTTGCTGATTTTTATCAATATGTTTTAAGTCAAATGGAATCGGAAAAATTATAATGACAAGAAAAGAATTTGAACAAAAAGTAAAGGATGAAAATTTAAGAATGGAATCTTATTGTATAGAATTGAATGAATACAGAGAAGAGATTCATGTTATGGGATGCGTTCAAAAAAATGGGAAATGGGTAATTTATAAAACAAATCATAGAGACGGGCATGCTTATATTATTGACTCATATGATAAAGAAGAAGACGCATTTGCTGATTTTTATCAATATGTAACCCACCAGATTAACCGGGAGAAATTATAATGACAAGAATTGAATTTGAACAAAGAGTAAAAGATGAAAACCTGAAAATGGAATAACGGTACAGGAAGACGGAGGAATTAGATGTATTGAACGAGCTTTTGATAAATCAATAGGTGGAACCGATTACAATTTCAATATTGACCGTTTACAGGCTACGGGGGAGATGAAAATATATCGTTTTGAAATAACAAGTGATACATCAAAACCTATAAAAATAGTAGAAGCAGGAGCAAAAAAATGAAATATAGTCATAAAATCGAAGAATTAAAGAATGGAGAATTTCGAATTTCTGAAAGTCGTTTGCATTCTATAATAATAACTAAAGAAATGATTCCCTGGATAATTAATACACTAAGAGGTGCAAGTTTTGAGGATTATAATAATGAAAATTTTAAAATAAAAAAGGAATTTGATAAAACTGTTATAATGCTCAAAACAGATTTCTTTGTAGAAAGAACTCCATATTCATATATCGAGATTTATACATATTGGGGAAAAAATAATCCAAAAAATTCAGCCCCAATAATAATACCCTACACCCGTCAATTTAAAGAATTAACAATGTCAGAGTTTATAGAACCATTTTTATGTGACTTGGAAAAATATTTATCAAATGAAGAACAAGGAAAACTGCTAAAGCCATGGACAATAAATCAAACAAGAGAGCAAGTTGTAGAAAAGTGGCAAAAGACTCATACAAGTAATCCGAATGAAGTAAAGATAAAATTTGTTGGAGAAATAACTCCAAAAAAATTCTTTGAAAATTAAAAAAATAAACGAGTGTGTTATTTGGACTCCCGCACTGGGGCTCATAGGAGAAAAACATGACAAGAAAAGAATTTGAACAAAGAGTAAAGGATGAAAATCTGAAAATGAGAGCTTTTGATATCGAACTAGACCATTATTATGATGGATATCCGCATTATATGGGATGCGTACAAAAAAATGGTAAATGGGTTATTTATGAAACTGATGAAAGAAGTGGAAGAGCATATATTTATAATGAATTTGATAATGAAAGTGATGCTTTTGATAAATTTTATAAAAGTATTAAAGCCCAAATTAAAATAGAAAATTAGGGAAGGGAATCCATTTGCATTTGAGTTTTTATAAAACGGAAAAAGAGTTTGAGACGTTATATTTACGAGACATACAAAATTTTTCTAGTGATAGAGAACAATTATTTAATCCATTTAATCATAAGGAGGGGATAAAATGAAAAAAAACATATTATTTTTACTGTTTTTTTTATATTCTTTTAAGCTTTTTTCTTACGAATGTCGTATTACAAAAGATTCGAATCTATATGGAGATAAGTATCCACTTTCTGTAAGTGATGCTATTGGTCTAGTCAAAAAAGGGTCAATTGTATCTTTTGATACAATCCAATTGGTAACCTATAGCATAGATGGAGAAGAAAATTTCTTAAATAGTGATTACTCATATTTCTTGTATGTTAAAACGGAATTTGGAAAAGAAGGTTATATATCATTATTAAATCTATCAAATATAAATAATCTTTTTATAAAGGATGAATTAAAAAACTATATCTGGAATCCAGAATATGAAATCGACTTATTAAAAACAAAAGATAAAAATATTGTTGAAAGTAACAATTTCTTTTACGCAAATTATGATAAATGGAAAAAATATACAGATTGGCAAAATGAGAAATGGTACGATTTATACTATGCACCTCTTATTATTTTTACCGATAGTTTAATTTATTTTTCAGATACAGAAACATTTAATGGGTATGTTTGTGGTTATATAACAAAAAATCTAAAAGATACAAATGAAATTGAATGGCTATGTATAGAATCAAAAACTAATGATTATTCATATGAAGATATACCTTCCTCTTTTGTTCCTTTCTTTAAAAAAGGACATATATATAAATTTAAATATTTTTTAGATGGAGATTATTTAAATATAAAATCTGATAATTTTTTTTCTTATAGTTTTGTAAAATTTAATGCAAAAACTAATTTTGAATTAGGTAATTTAATTTATCCAATAAACAACAATAAATTTAATGAAAAAAATGTTTCCCTTCCTCGTCACGCCGACGGCACTTGCGACTACGACGGAAGTAAAAAAACAGCTGCAGTTCAAACCGTAAAACCAACATCAACTACAAACGTCACCAAAAATGAAACCATGTTTGTCTCCGAAAACCTAAAACTCCGCTCAGCTGAGGCAACAACATCAGAGATTATTACAGTAATGTCTGCTGGCACAAAAGTAAAAATCCTTGAACTAGGCAAAGCAGAAAACATAGACGGCATAAACAGCAACTGGGTAAAAGTAGAAGTTCAGTCAGGTGCAAAAGACCGCGATGGGAATCCAATTAAGGCCGGGACTATCGGCTGGTGTTACGGGGGATATTTGAAATAAATGTACAGCTGCATAAAAGAATGAAATGTATGATATAATAAAAACATTGCAGATGAATAGAATGAGAAATCCATAATAATTTGGAGGTTTATTTTTTATGAAAAGAGTTGTTTTTTTTATGTTGTTTTTACTGACTGTTACTTTTGCTTATAGTCAAGAGTGTTTATGGAAGACAAACAAAAAAGGATATTACTATAAACCAGACAACCATTCAATTTACTATTATTCCCAGAGTGAACAAATCTATGAAAAAAATATGGATGTATACATCTATAAATATGTCTTTTTAGATGTTAAGACATATAAAGTCCTTGGTCTGCTTGATGAAAGCGAACAGTTGTATATTGATTTTGATGACCTTAATTTTAAAGATTCTTCAACTTATTTGCCAGAGGAAATATTTAAAGGAGAATGGATACATTCATATTATTTTGATGCATTAAAAGCAAAAAATACTAAAGTAATTTTACAAAATGAACCATGGTGGGATGAAAAGAATGGGTGGAAGCCTGATCCATACGGGGAATATCCTTTGTCATGGGGAGAAGAATTTGAATTTAATTATGGTTCATATTATTTTACTAAATTTACATTTTGTAATGGTAAAGTATATTATTTTATAGATAAAATTCAAAAAAAAGATAAATATTATTATATTACCTCTAAAAGAAGAATTACGACTGAATATGATGACGAAACTCGAAAAGAATATCTAAAATCATCGGATTATAAAAAGATACAAAATTATTCAGAAATTGATTTAATCATATCACTTGATGGTGATTATATGGATATTTATTTGAATTCTACAGATAATCATTTGGGGACATATTGTTTTGCAGATTCAGAAACTGTTCGTCAACTTTGTTTTTTTGCTCGAGATATTGATGCGCTTCCTGTAGATTTTGATAATGTTAGATATCCTCGCCACGCCGACGGCACTTGCGACTACGAAGACGTATCTTCTATCAAAACAGTTTCAACACCAAGCACCAACGTCGCCAAAAACAAAACAATGCTCGTCTCCGAAAACCTGATGCTCCGCTCTGGCGAATCTACAACATCAGACGTTCTTACAGTAATGTCCGCTGGCACTTGTGTAAAAATCCTTGAACTTGGCAAAGCAGAAACAATCGACGGCATAAACAGCAACTGGGTAAAAGTAGAAGTTTTGTCAGGTGCAAAAGACCGGGACGGAAGGGCAATCCGAGCAGGAACAGTGGGCTGGTGTTATGGGGGATATTTGAAATAAAATACAACTACATAAAAGTAGAAAATGTATGATATAATAAAAACATTGCAGATGAATAGAATGAGAAATCTGTTTAATCATAAAGAGGAATGGAAAGGGAGAAAATAGTATGAAAAAGAAAATTCTATTTTTGTTATATTATTTATTATTTTTATTTG